>NZ_JBVHPV010000014.1:186611-209085 GCF_055567715.1 Streptomyces sp. NPDC026377 | reverse complement strand
CCCGGGCCCCCCCCCCCCCGCCGGCCGCCGCCCCCCCCCCCCCCCCCCCCCCCCCCCCCGGGGGGGGGGGGGGGGTGGGGGGGGGGGGGGGGGGGGGGGGGGGGGGGGGGCACCCCCCCCCCGCCCCGCGCCCGCCGCTCAGCCCGCCTCGACCTCCGTGCGCTCCCCGCCCCACAGCGTGTGGAAGGAGCCCTCGCGGTCCACCCGGCGGTAGGTGTGCGCCCCGAAGAAGTCCCGCTGGCCCTGGGTGAGCGCCGCCGGCAGCCGCTCGGCGCGCAGGGCGTCGTAGTACGCGAGCGCCGCCGAGAAGCCCGGCACCGGTACGCCCTGGCGGGTCGCCGCCACGACCACCGCGCGCCAGTCCTCCTGCGCCGCCCCGATCTCCTCGCCGAACCGCTTGTCCGAGAGCAGGCTCACCAGCTCCGGCTCGGCGTCGTACGCGGCGCGGATGCGGTCCAGGAACGCCGCCCGGATGATGCACCCGGCCCGCCAGATCGCCGCCACCGAGCCCAGGTCCACGTCCCACCCGTACTGCTCGCTGCCGGCCCGGATCTGGTGGAAGCCCTGGGTGTACGACACGATCTTCGAGGCGTACAGCGCCTGCTCCACCTGGGCGGCGAACGCCTCGGCCGCCTTCTCGTCGAGCGGCTCGGGCACGGGCCCGGCGAGGGCGCCGGACGCCTCGCGCAGGTCCGCGTGGCCCGAGAGGGAGCGGGCGAAGACCGCCTCGGCGATCCCGGACACCGGCACCCCGAGGTCCAGGGCGATCTGCACCGTCCACCGCCCGGTGCCCTTCTGCTCGGCCCGGTCCTGGACGACGTCGACGAACGGCTTCCCGGTCGCCGCGTCCTCGTGGGCCAGCACCTCCGCCGTGATCTCGATCAGATACGAGTCGAGGCGGCCCGTGTTCCAGCCCCGGAACGTTTCCGCGATCTTGGCGGGGGAGTACCCGGCGACCGTGCGCAGCAGGTGGTAGGCCTCGGCGATCAGCTGCATGTCGGCGTACTCGATGCCGTTGTGCACCATCTTCACGAAGTGGCCCGCCCCGTCGGGGCCGACGTGCGTCACGCACGGGGTGCCGTCCGGCGCCTTCGCCGCGATCTTCTCCAGGAGCGGGCCCAGCGACTCGTACGACTCGGCCGAGCCGCCCGGCATGATGCTCGGGCCGTGCAGTGCGCCCTCCTCGCCGCCCGAGACACCGGCGCCCACGAAGTGGATGCCGCGCTCGCGCAGCTCGCGCTCGCGCCGGCGCGTGTCCTCGAAGTGCGCGTTTCCGCCGTCGATGATGACGTCGCCCTCGTCGAGCAGCGGGGCGAACTCCTCGATCACCGCGTCCGTCGGCTCGCCCGCCTTCACCATCACGACCAGCCTGCGCGGCCGTTCGAGTGCGGCCACGAACTCCTCGGGCGACTCGGCGGGCACGAACCGCCCCTCCTCGCCGAACTCCTCCACCAGCGCCCGCGTCTTGGCCGCCGTCCGGTTGTGCACCGCCACCGTGAGGCCGTTGCGAGCGAAGTTGCGGGCGAGGTTGCGCCCCATGACGGCGAGTCCGGTCACGCCGATCTGGGCTGTTCCACTCATGGCTCTGCTCCTCGGATCATCGGGTGCGCTGCTCGGTCAACCCTACGGAAGACCGCAAGCCGCGCGACTCGGCCCGCATTCCCCTCGAAGGGTGGGTACGCACTCTTGTCACGGTCCGTTCAGAGCCCCTAGTTTGGCGGCTCCCGATGCGTTCGAGGGGGACCCATGTCCGTACGCGGGCGGCACCGCCGCTACCAGCCGGGCCGTATCAACCGGGCTTCGCTGACGGTGACGGCGGGCGGGGCGGGCATGGCCCTGCCCCTGATCGGCGCGGGGGCGGCCCACGCCGCGTCCCTGGACGTCTGGGACAAGGTCGCGGCCTGCGAGTCCACCCACAACTGGAAGATCAACACCGGCAACGGGTACTACGGCGGGCTCCAGTTCAGCCAGTCGACCTGGGTGGCCTACGGCGGCCGGCAGTACGCCCCGCGCGCCGACCTCGCCTCGCGGAGCGAGCAGATCGCCGTCGCGGAGAAGGTGCTCGACGCCCAGGGCCCCGGCGCCTGGCCGATCTGCTCGGGGGAGGCGGGTCTGACCCGCGCCGCCGCGCACACGGCACATCCCACCCACGCCGCGCACACCACCCACACCGCCCCCGCGGTCCAGGAGCACCACGCGCGCGTGGTGAAGAAGGCGGCGCCCCAGGCGAGCCCCACCGCGGTCCCCGGCAAGCGCGAGGGCTACACGGTCGTCCCCGGCGACTCCCTCTCCCGGATCGCCCACACCGAGCACGTCAGGGGCGGCTGGCACGCGCTGTACACCGAGAACCGCCGGGTCGTGGGCGCCGACCCCGATCTGATCCTGCCGGGCCAGCGCCTGTCCTTACCGGACACGGCGGCCCCGCCGAAGACCCGCCCCGCGCCGCGGCCGGCGCCCGAGCAGAAGCGGCCCGCCAAGCCGCAGCCGAAGAAGCCCGCCGCCCCGCACAAGCAGCCGGCCCCCAAGCAGGTCGTCCACAAGAGCGGCGCCTTCGCCGCACCCGTGGACGCCGGGCCCAGCACCCCGTACCACAAGGCCGGTTCGTCCTGGGCGAGCGGCTACCACACGGGGGTCGACTTCCCCGTCTCTACCGGGACCTCGGTACGTGCCGTGGCCACCGGCAGGGTCGTGGAGGCCGGCTGGGGCGGCAGTTACGGCTACCAGGTGGTGATCCGGCACAGCGACGGCCGCTACAGCCAGTACGGCCATCTCTCGGCCGTGAACGTCCGCTCCGGACAGCAGGTCAACACCGGCCAGCGCATCGGGCGTTCGGGCTCCACCGGCAACGCCACCGGACCGCATCTGCACTTCGAGATCCGTACCGGGCCCTCGTACGGGTCGGACATCGACCCGCTGGCCTACCTCAGGGCGGGCGGCGTAAGCCTCTGACCGGACGTGGTGCTCTCGGCGCTCTGACCGGGCGCCGGGATCCCCGGCAGGGTCGCGGGCGCGGGCCGTGAGCGGCGGGAGGCGGCGCCAAGACGCTCGGTGGTGAGCAGGACCAGTCCGCCCGCCGCCACCGCGCCGCTGGCGAGGGCGAAGACCAGCCCGGCCGTCCCGTAGCGGAACTCCTCGCCGAAGAGCGTGAGCCCGACGGTCGCCGCGACCACCGGGTTGACGACCGTCACGGTCGCCAGCGGCGCCGCGAGTCCGGCGCCCCGATAGGAGGCCTGGGAGAGCAGCAGGCCCGCGGCGGCGAGCACCGCTATGGCCAGCAGGCTGGGTACCTCGGTGAGCTGCAGACCCTTGCCCCAGTCCTCGGCCACCAGCTTGGTGAAGACCGACGCCATGCCGAAGGAGACGCCCGCGGCGGCGGCGAGCAGCACACTGCGCACCACCGGCCCGTGCACCGCGCGCGAGGCGAGGAAGAGCACCGCCATCCCGCCGAAGGTGACCGCCGCGAGGAGCAGCCGCTGTCCGCCGTCGACCGAGTCGGCGTCCGCGTCGGTGGTGAGGGCGAGCAGCCCGGCGAGGCCGGCCGTCGCCATGAGGGCGCCGCGCCAAGCCGCCGCACCCGCCCTGCGGCGCACGAACACGGCGGCCATCGGCAGCGCGAAGACGATGGTCAGCGCGCCCAGCGGCTGGACGAGGGTGAGCGGTCCGCACGCGAGCGCCACCACGTGCAGCAGGGCGCCGAGACCGTTGAGTGCCACGGAGCCCCACCAGGCGCCCTGGCGGAGGTACGTGCTGTCGGGGGAGGCCGCGGCCACGCGCTCCTGGACGATCGCCGCGGCCGCGTACGCGACGGCGGAGACCAGGGAGAGCAGCACGGACAGGGCAAGGGCACTCATGCATCCACGATCCCTCGCCGATCGCCTCCCGTCGTCGTCCTTGAGACCGCATTGACACGTACTGCCATAGGAGTAGGCCCCTACTCCAGAAGTCGTCCATACATCGGACATTCGGCACAACTGCTGGTCGGGAGGGGTGGGATGGGGCTGTTTCGGCCATGTATGGGATGAGGGATGTCCATTAGTAGTCGAAAATATGTTCGATCGAAAATCTGTAAGAATCACGGTTCCGTGGCCGCTCGCGCCACGGTTCGTGCGGAGGGAGACGAAGGGTGGATCTGGCGGCGGTGGCCTCGGTCGGCGGGTTCTTCGCGCTGCGCACCGGACCGGCCGAGGGTGCGCACCTCCCGCTGGCGCGCCTTTACGCGGGGGAGGGCGGCCCCCTCGCCACCCGGATCGACACCGTGACCGCCGCCCTGCGCGCTCCCGACCGTCGCACCGGCGCCTCCATCGCCCACCTGGGACTCGTCGCCCGTCTCTGGTCGATCGCCCTCGGCTCCGCCGTGCTCCACGGGGAGCTGCCCGACCTCGACCCGGCCTCCCTGGCCTGGGACGGCGCCCGGAGCACCCCCGACGACCTGCTGCTCGACCGGGTGCGGCCGCTGCCCGGCACCGCCGAGACGATCCGCGAGAGCGTCCAGTACGGGCACCTGGTCCCGCTCGCCGAGGCCCTCCGGCGCGACACGCCCGTCTCGTCCGGCCTGCTGTGGGGCAACGCGGGCTCCGCGCTCGCGGGGGCCGTCCGCGAGCTGCACCGCTGGGCGCTGCGCGTGGACCGCCCGGACGCGGCCCGGCGGGCGCTGGAGCTCGGCGCCGAGCTCTTCGCCCACCCCGACCTGGCGGACACCGGCACACCGCTCCCGGGCCCCGCCTTCCGGCGCCGCAGCTGCTGCCTGTACTACCGCTGCCCGGGCGCGGGTCTGTGCGGCGACTGCGTCTTCGACCGGCCGCCCGCGCGCCCCTGACCGGGGCCCCGAGGGTCCGCGGTTTGGTGTGCGGCGCCTCGCTCCGTACGATTGCGCTTTTGGGAACTTCCACACGCGGACGAAACCGCGCATGACCGAGGAACGGCGACGGCGATGACGGTGACAGAGGACATCCAGGACCAGGGGTACGGTCCCGGCATCGGCCAGGAGTCCGGCGAGGGCGACGTGGAGTACGGCCCCGGGATCGACCCCGAGCGCCTCGCCGTCTGCCTCAGTGTGCTGGACGAGCTCGACACCATCGAGGTCGACCACCCGGACGCGATCGCCGTGCGCCGCGCCACCGCCGCGATCTACCGGACCGTGAAGCAGCGCCGCCGCCAGGAGCGCCGGGCCGCCAAGACCGCCCACGACCGGGCCGTCACGCACGCGACCGCCACCGGCTCCGCCGAGCGCATCGACGACGAGACCGAGGGCATCCTGCCGTCGTCCGCGACCCCGACCGGCCAGATCGCGGGGGTGCTCCAGCGCCCGCGCTCCTGCTACATCTGCAAGACGCGGTACGTCGAGGTCGACTACTTCTACCACCAGCTCTGCCAGAAGTGCGCCGCCGAGAACCGGATGCGCCGGGAGGCCCGCACCGATCTCACCGGCAAGCGCGCGCTGCTCACCGGCGGCCGGGCGAAGATCGGCATGTACATCGCGCTGCGGCTGCTGCGCGACGGCGCCCACACCACCATCACCACCCGCTTCCCCAAGGACGCCATCCGCCGCTTCAGGGCGATGGAGGACTCGGCGGAGTGGATGCACCGCCTGGAGGTCGTCGGCATCGACCTGCGCGACCCGGCGCAGGCGGTCGCGCTCGCCGAGCAGACCGCCCAGCAGGGCCCGCTGGACATCCTGATCAACAACGCCACCCAGACCGTGCGCCGGCTGCCCTCCGCCTACGCCGCCCTGGTCGACGGCGAGAGCGCCCCGCTGCCCGCCGGTGAGCTCCCCGCCCACCACGTCATCGGCGCCTTCAACTCCGGAGCGGTCGGTGATCTTGGCGGACTGACCGCGCTGCCGCCGGGCACCTCCGGCCTCGACGCCCAGAAGGTCGCGGACCTCGCCCTGGTCGCGGGCAACGCCAGCATCGCCAGGCACCACGACGGCACCGCGATAGACGCGGGCGGGCTGCTGCCGGACGTCGTCGACACCAACACCTGGGTGCAGTCCATCGACCAGATCTCCCCGGTCGAACTGCTGGAGACCCAGCTGTGCAACTACACGGCGCCGTTCATCCTGATCAGCATGTTGCGCCCGGCGATGGCCGAGGCCGCCCGCAAGGCGCCGAAGGGCCGGGCGTACGTGGTGAACGTCTCCGCGATGGAGGGCGTGTTCAGCCGCGGCTACAAGGGCGCCGGGCACCCCAACACCAACGCCGCCAAGGCCGCCATGAACATGGTCACCCGGACCAGCGGCCAGGAGATGTTCGAGACCGACAAGATCCTGATGACCTCGGTCGACACCGGCTGGATCACCGACGAGCGCCCGCACCACGACAAGCTGCGGCTCGCCGAGGAGGGCTTCCACGCCCCGCTCGACCTGGTGGACGGCGCCGCGCGCGTCTACGACCCGATCGTGCGCGGCGAGGCGGGCGAGGACCTGCACAGCGTCTTCCTCAAGGACTACGCGCCCGGGAACTGGTAGACCGCACCGCCGCGCGCACCCGTGGCCGGACTCCTCGACGGGGTCCGGCCACGGGTGCGTCCGGACGCCACGCCGTGCGGTCACCGGCCGCTGACCGGCCGTCCTCACCCGGACGGAGCACAGGGGGCGGCCCCGCGTGGCGCGCGCCGCCGGGCGGCAGATCATGGCGGGAAAGGGGCCGTGCGGAACGCGCGGTGAAGGAAAGATGACGCAAAGGAAACGGCCCTATCGAGCAGGGACCCGCTCATTTGGTTACTCTGACTCCGACGGAAGACATCAAAGGATCGACCAGTCCTCGATGCCCGTTCCGGAACCGGCCCGCACACTGGGCCGAGCTTCCGACAGAGTGCCGGCGCCACCGCGTCAGAACTGCCCCTGACCCCTGCCCCAGGGCGGCCGGCGACCGGGAAGAGACCGGAGCCGCCAGTACGCCCAGGGTTACGCGACACAGAGGAGTGCGCGGTGACACCAGAGACGACGACACGCGAACAGCGGACGCCCGAACGGAACGACCGGCCCGGACGGCCCGAAAAGCTCCGCAACCTGGAGGTCTGGGCCCGTTCGGCCCCGATCCGGCTGGCCGGCTACGAGGACGACCTGGCCGAACCGCACATCCTGCCGGGCGTCGACTGAGCGGCCCGGCACCGCCGGGGCGGGTCCGCCCCGGCCCCGCGTACCTGTGCCCCCTGTTCCGGCAGGGGGCGCACGTGCGTCCGGCGGTACCCACGACCCGCCGGGGACCGCTCCCGTACGGCGGCCGTCCGCTTGCGGGACCGGTGACCCTCCGGCAGACAATGAGGGACAACTCGGGGCGAATAGGTGGGAGATCTACGTGCGCTCGACCCCGCGCCGGTTCACCCTGGCGGCAGTCGTCATGTCCATCGGAGTGTTCGTCGCGGCCTGTGGCGGCGACGGCGGTGGAAGCAACGCCTCCGACGAGAAGGAGCTGTTCCTCCAGCCCGTCGCGGCGTCCGGCCCCGACCCCTTCACGGAGTCCACGGCCAAGGCCGCCCAGCCGCTCACGCCCTCCCAGCCGCCGCCGAGCGTCCCCGGCAGCCCCACGGCGACCGTGCAGACCATCAAGTCCGTCCCCGGCTCCACGCCCGGCCTCTACGGCGGCACCCAGTCGGTGGCCAGCTGCGATGTGGAGCAGCAGATCCGCTTCCTCGACGCCGACCGGGCCAAGGCGCGCGCCTTCTCGGAGACCGCCGGGATCAACCCGGACGACCTCCCGTCGTTCCTGCGCGGGCTCACCCCCGTGGTGCTGCGGGCCGACACCCGCGTCACCAACCACGGCTTCAAGGACGGCCACGCCACCGCCTTCCAGTCGGTGCTCCAGGCCGGCACCGCCGTCCTGGTCGACGACCACGGCTCACCCCGGGTGCGCTGCGCCTGCGGCAACCCGCTCAAGCCGCCCGTGGCCACGCAGGGTGCCGCCTCCCGGGGCGAGTCCTGGCCCGGCTACCAGCCGCAGCGCACGGTCGTCATCAACCGCACCACCACGGTCATCAACAGCCTGATCATCGTCAACGTCGTCAACAACACGTGGATCGAGCGGCCGGTCGGCGACCAGGGCATGCGCGACCGCGAGCGCCCCGACATCCAGATCGACCCGACGGCGCCGGTGGCCACCGACTCGCCGAGCGCGTCGGTGAGCCCGGACCAGTCCGGTCCCGCCGTCGCGCCGAGCACGTCCGCGCCGTCCACGAACAGCACGCCGCCGAGCGTGAACTGCCCCAGCCCGGCCCCGACCGTCACCGTGACGCGGCCGCCCGCGTCGGCGCCGCCGGGTGCCGCCCTGCCGAGCGTGCCCACGACCCCGGGCTGCCCGACGGCCACCGTCACGGTCAGCCCCAAGGTGACCCCAAGGCCGCCCACGGCGCCGACGGCCCCCACGGCTCCCAGCCGGCAGATCGTCCCGACGCCCTCCACCGAGCTGCCCACGCTGCCCTCGGAGCCGCCGCCGGTCTTCCCGCCGCAGCCCACCGGCGGCGGTGAGATGCCCACGGGCATGTCCGACTTCGACACCGAGCCGCCGCTGGACGCCAGACTCTCCTGACGGAACCCCCGATCGGACCGAGGATCGGAGTGACGATGGACGAGTGGCCCGCACCCACCGGTCTAGGCCTCGCCCTCAACCGCATGGGCACCTTCGACTGGGACCTCACCAGCGGGCAGATGCACATGGACCGGTCGGCGCTCGCGGTCTTCGACATGGAGCCCGAGGAGTACGACGGCCGGCCCGAGACGCTGGGCAGCCGGGTGACCCCGGCCGAGGCGGCCCGGCTCGACGCCATGGTCTCGCAGGCGCTGAAGAACGGCAGCCTCCACTACGGCGCCTACTTCCGCGTCCGGCTGCGCGACGGCACCGCGCGCTGGACGCACACCCAGGGCTATGTGCGCAGGGACGCCACCGGCCGCCCGCAGCGCATCATCGGCGTGGTCCGGGACGCCACCCAGGAGCTGACCGAGTACGCCGACCGACCCGCCGCCGACGACGAGGACCACCGCCGCCGCACCAGCGTGGTGGACAGCACCACGGCCGCCCTGGCCCACGCCCGTACCGTGCAGGACGTCATCGACGTGCTCAAGGGCTCGCACGGGCTCGAACACCTGGGCGCCACCAGCCTGGTGATGGGGCTCCTGGAGGCGGGCCGGATCCATCTGGTGGCCGAGGGCCCCGAGGGCAGCTTCGTGCCGGGCACCCGCTGGACCCGGGTCGACGAGCAGTACCCGATGAGCGAGGTGGTGCGCACCCTGGCCCCCCGGTTCATCCAGACCCCGCAGGACTTCGCCACCTCCTACCCGCGCCTGTGGCCGCACATCAGCGGACTCGGCATCACCGCCGCCGCCTATCTGCCGCTCATCGCCCAGGCCCGCCCGATCGGCGCGCTCGGCCTGCTCTACAGCGACAAGACCGGCTTCACCGCCGACGAACGCAACCTCCTGGTGGCACTGGGCAGCTCCCTCGCGCAGAGCCTCCAGCGGGCGGTGCTGTACGAGCAGGAGCACGACCTCGCGGAGGGGCTCCAGCAGGCCATGCTGCCGCGCCGCATCCCCGAGGTGCCCGGCGCCCAGATCGCGGTGCGCTACCGCTCGGCCCGCCTCGGCCGGGACATCGGCGGCGACTGGTACGACGTCATCCCGCTGCCCGGCGGCCGGGTCGGCGCGGTCATCGGTGACGTCCAGGGCCATGACACGCACGCCGCCGCCGTGATGGGCCAGCTCCGGATCGTGCTGCGCGCCTACGCCGCCGAGGGGCACACCCCGGCGACCGTGATGGCCCGCGCCTCGGTGTTCCTGCACGAGCTGGACACCGACCGCTTCGCCACCTGCACCTACGCCGAGGCCGACCTGTCGACCGGGGTGGTCCAGCTCGTCCGGGCCGGGCACGTCGACCCCCTGCTGCGGTACGGCGACGGCAGCTGCCGCAGACTGCCGGTCGAGGGCGGCCTGCCACTGGGCCTGTCGGCGGAGTTCGGACGCCTGGAGTACCCGGTCGCCACCGTCGAGCTCGACCCCGGCCAGACCCTGCTGCTCTACACCGACGGCCTGGTCGAGCAGCCCGGCGCCGACCTCGACGACGGGATGCAGCTGCTCGCCGCGCTGGTGCGGTCGGGCCCCGGCGACCTCCAGGAGCTCGCGGACCGGTTGTGCGACGTGGTCGACGACCGGGCGGGCGACGACGACGTGGCGCTCCTGCTGCTGCGCAGGCGCGCCCTGGAGGCCCCGCGGAGCGGCGGCCGGCTCCAGCAGCACGTGGCGCAGAACGACCCGGAGGCGCTCAGCTCCTCGCGCCATATGATCCGGGCGGCGGTACGGGCCTGGGGCGCCCGGGAGCGGGCCGACGAGATCGAGCTGGCCGCCGACGAGCTGATCACCAACGCGCTCATGCACACGGACGGCGGCGCGATCGTGACCGTACGGGTCCTGGCCGGGCCCGAACGGCGGCTGCGCGTGGAGGTCGAGGACCGCTCCAGTGCCCTGCCGCGCCGCCGGGAGGCGGGTGACTCCGGGGTGTCGGGGCGCGGTCTGATGCTGGTGGACCGGCTCGCCGACGTCTGGGGCGTGGAGTCCAGGGGCAGCGGCAAGTGCGTGTGGTGCGAGTTCGCCGTCCCGGAGCGGGGCGCCCGGGCCGACGGGTGAACCCGTCCGGCGTCCCGGGCGCGGCCGGGCGGTGTGGGCGCGGGGTGCGCGGAGCTGGTTAATCTGTGAGGTATGCCGGAATTGCCCGAAGTTGAAGCCCTTCGCGACTTCCTCACCACGCATCTCGTCGGCCGCCGTGTCGAACGCGTCCGGCCCGTCGCGATCAGCGTCCTCAAGACGTACGACCCGCCGCTGGACGCCCTCGACGGGCGGGCGGTCACCGGGGTCGGGCGCTACGGCAAGTTCCTCGGCATCGACGCCGACGGCCTCCATCTGGTGACCCATCTGGCCCGGGCCGGCTGGCTGCGCTGGCACGACGTCCTGCCCGACGCCCCGCCGCGCCCCGGCAAGGGCCCGCTGGCGCTGCGGGTCGCGCTGGAGGGCGGGTCCGGGTTCGACCTGACCGAGGCGGGCACCCGCAAGAGCCTCGCCGTCCATCTGGTCCACGACCTCCAGGAGGTGCCCGGCATCGCCCGGCTCGGGCCCGACCCGCTCGCGGCGGACTTCGACCGCGACCGGTTCGCCGGGCTGCTCGCGGGGGAGCGCCGGCAGCTCAAGGGCGCTTTGCGCGACCAGTCGCTGATCGCCGGGATCGGCAACGCCTACAGCGACGAGATCCTCCATGTGGCGCGGATGTCGCCGTTCAAGGCGGTGGACCGGCTGACCGAGGAGGAGACCACCGCGCTGTACGAGGCGGTCCGCACCACCCTCACCGACGCGGTGGAGCGCTCGCGCGGGCTCGCGGCGGGGCGGCTGAAGGCGGAGAAGAAGAGCGGGATGCGGGTGCACGGCCGGACCGGCGAGCCCTGCCCGGTCTGCGGGGACACCGTCCGCGAGGTCTCCTTCGCGGACTCCTCGCTCCAGTACTGCGCCACCTGCCAGACCGGCGGGAAGATCCTCGCCGACCGCCGTCTGTCCAAGTTCCTCAAATAGGCGCCGCCGCGGGGCGCCCGCGCACGTCCGCGCTCACCCCGACCGGGACAGCGTCGCGAGCGGGGACCCGTCCTGGGCCCGCACCTCGAAGCGGGAGATGTCGGCGGGCGCCAGGGCGGCGGCCCCCCGCATCGTCACCGGCGCCCCGTCCCGTACCGCCCAGGTCGCCACCGTGTCCTCCTCGCCGCCGCGCCCGACCGCGACCAGCGTGCACACCGCCGGGCCGCTCACCCCGCCCACGTCGAGCCCCACGTCGGTGCCGAACCCGGCGGGCGCCGCCGCCAGGGTCGCCGTCACCCCGGGCGCCGACGCGGTCGCCGTCCAGTGCGCGGCGGCGCGCTCCTTTGGCAGGGACAGCGCCGTGAAGGGCGCGCCCACCACCAGCGCCGCCCCGGCGGCCAGCAGCCCGAGCCGTGCCCTGCGCCGTGCCCGCAGCCGCGCGCCCACCGCGTCCAGCGCCGCGTGCAGCAGCGCGGGGGAGGGCACGGCGACCGGATCCACGCCCGGCGGGGTCCAGCGGGCGTAGGCGGCGAGTAGCGCCTCCACGCTCCCGAGCTCCTCCAGCAGGCGCGCGCAGTGCGCGCACCCCGCCAGGTGCTCCTCGAAGCGGAAGGTGTCGGCGGCGCCGAGCACCCCGAGCGCGTACGCCCCGACGTCCCGGTGCGGTTCCAGCGGCCTCATGCCGTCTGGTACGCAGACGGCGGCCCAATCACTCACCTCCCGCGCGGGAGGACAGCGAGGAGCCGGCCCACCTACAATCCGGGCGCATGCTGCGCGTACTGGCGGTCGACGACGAAGCCCCCGCCCTCGAAGAGCTCCTGTACCTCCTGCGCTCCGACCCGCGGGTGCGCAGCGCCGAGGGCGCGACCGGGGCCACCGACGCGCTGCGCCTGATCGGCGGCGCGCTGGACGCCGGGCCCGACGACGAGCAGGGCCTGGACGTCGTCTTCCTCGACATCCACATGGCCGGGCTCACCGGACTCGACGTCGCCCGGCTGCTCGCGGGATTCGCCCGGCCGCCGCTGATCGTCTTCGTCACCGCGCACGAGGGCTTCGCCGTCCAGGCGTTCGACCTGAAGGCCGTCGACTACGTGCTCAAGCCCGTCCGCAGGGAGCGGCTGGCCGAGGCGGTGCGCCGGGTGGCCGAGATGGCCGGTGACCGCGGCCCGGCGCTCGCGGAGGTACAGGCGGGCGCGCCGGAGTCCATACCCGTGGAGCTCGGCGGCGTCACCCGCTTCCTGGCCGTCGCCGACATCAGCTACGCCGAGGCGCAGGGCGACTACGCCCGGCTGCACACCGACTCCGGCAGCCACCTCGTCCGCGTACCGCTTTCCACGCTGGAGGACCGCTGGCGCGTCCACGGGTTCGTCCGCATCCACCGCAGCCATCTGGTGGCGCTCACCAGGATCGACGAACTGCGCCTGGACGCGGGCAGCATGAGCGTCCGCATCGGCGGGGCCGAGCTCCCCGTCAGCCGCCGCCATGCGCGTACCCTCCGCGACCGGTTGCTGCGCCGCGGCGGGCGCTGACGGTCCGCCGCCCATTCGCGGCGGTGCGTCAGAACAGGTGGATCGCCAGGTGTCCCAGCGGCAGGCCGAGTTCCCACGCCGGGGTCCACACCCGCGGCTCGTCCTCCGCCTCGGCGTGCTGGTCGACCCCGCCCGGCACCACCGCGTCCAGGTCCGCGGCGAGCAGCTCGGTCTCCTGGAGCCACTGCCAGGCGTCCCGCGCCAGCGCCAGGTCCGGGCCGGACCCGGTCGCCTCACGCTCCCGCAGCCGCCCGCGAACCCAGCTGTGCCACGGCCTTCCGGCCGCGGTGAGCGCACTCCACTCCTCCAGCCGCGCCACCACCCGTGCGCCGCCGACCGCGCCGTCCGACAGGAAGATCGTCAACGCCAAGGCGTTGCGTCCGGCCCTGAATTCGAGCGTCGTCGGCGGCATGAGATCGCCGGTGCGCAGTAATTCGTCGGCGATGTACTCCGCGTACATCCATGCCATCGGCACCAGCAGCTCTCCACCACTGGTCCCGTTCGTACCCTCCGGACGCATTCCGTCTCGCCTCTTTCATCGACTGTCCAGGCGCTCCAGGGAGCTCCAGGGAGCATTGAACCGGGGGCGCGCGCCCGCCGTGGCCAGAAGGGCAGGATCCGTCGTCCCCACGAGGTGCCCATGCATGTGCGGCAGCTGCTCGGCGCGTACGTCCTCGGCGCCCTCGCGCGGGACGAGGACCGCCGGGTCGCCGGTCATCTGCGCGACTGCCCGGGCTGCCGCGCGGCCTACCTGGAGGTCGCGCGGACACCGTCGATGCTGGCCCTGCTCCGCGAGGAGGACCTGGCGGACGGACCGCCGGACGAGTAGCCCGGCAGAACCCGCGCCAGGGCCCGCAGAGCATAGTACGAACGGGACTTGACGGTCCCGCACGGCACCCCCAGGACCTCGGCCGCCTCCGCCACGCTCAGCCCCCGGAAGTAGATCTGCGTCAGCACCGCGCGGTGTTCGGGGCTCAGGGTGCGCACCGCGTCCCGTACGTCCAGCGTCGCGGCCGAGCGCTCGGCGTGGTCGTCCTCCGCCTCCACGCGCGCGTCCAGCACGGCGTCGTGCACCTCGGCGGGCCGCGCCCGCCGGCTCCTGCGGGCGTCGATCGCCAGCCGCCGCCCGACGGTGAACAGCCACGGCCGCATCGAGGCGTACGGGCCCTCGAACGCCTCCGGGTGCTGCCAGGCCCGTACCAGCGTCTCCTGGAGCAGGTCCTCGGCGCGCTGGCGGTCGCCGTAGGTGAGGCCGAGCAGGAAGTGCAGCAGGGCGGGGCCGTGCTCGCGCTGGAGTGCCGCGAGGTCGGGCTCGCGGGTGTAGCGCCGCGGCGGCGCCGCGATCCGTGGGGCAGCGTCCGAGAATCCCGTACTCACCGTGGTGCTCCCTTCCCGAGAAGTCCGCAGGCCGCAGCCCGTATCCGAGCGCAGTCGGGCGCGCGGCGACAGCGGCCGGACCACCGCGTGCGACGAACGGTCGAACGAAGCGGCGAGTGGTGCGGTGAACGGTTGGGGAAGCGGGAGGGATGTGCATGATATGGATATCTGATAATAAATCAGGCAATTCCGACCTTACCTCTGGAGTCCGGTGCCATGACCAGCAGAACGAGCCGGCGGCTGGCGGTCCTCGCGGCCCTCGTCGCCGCCGCGACCGCCGGGTGCGCGGCGGAGCATCCGGCCCCCGCGCGCCTGCCGCACCACCAGGACTCCGAGCGCCCCGGTACCCCCTCGCCCGCGGGCGGCGCGGCGACGGCGGCCCCGCGCCCCTTCACACTGGTCGCCACCGGGGACGTACTGCCGCACTCCTCGATCCTCGAGCGCGCCGCGGCCGACGCGAACGGGGACGGCTACGACTTCCGGCCGATGCTCGCCGGCGTCAAGCCGGTCATCTCCCGGGCGGACCTGGCGATCTGCCACATGGAGACGGTGTACGGCCCCGAAGGCGGGCCCTTCGCGGGCTATCCCGCGTTCACCTCACCGCCGCAGGTCGCCGCCGCGCTCAAGGACGCCGGGTACGACTCCTGCTCGACCGCCTCCAACCACAGCCTCGACGACGGCGCCGACGGGATCGCCCGCACCCTGCGGGCCTTCGACAAGGCGGGCCTGCAGCACACCGGTTCGGGCCGCACCGCCGCCGAGTCCGCGAGCCCCGCGCTCCTCGAGGCGGGCGGCGCCAAGGTCGCCCAACTGGCGTACACCTACGACACCAACGGCTACCCGATGCCCGACGGGCAGCCCTGGGCCGTCCACCTCATCGACGAGAAGAAGATCGTGGCGGACGCCCGCGCGGCCCGCAGGGCCGGGGCCGACGTGGTCGTCGTCAGCCTCCACTGGGGCACCGAGTGGCAGACCGAGCCCGACGAGCGGCAACTGCTCCTCGGCAGGGCGCTCACCGCCTCGCGCACCGCGGGCCGCCCCGACATCGACCTGATCCTGGGCACGCACGCGCACATCCCGCAGGCGTACGAGAAGGTCAACGGCACCTGGATCGTCTACGGCGAGGGCGACCAGATCGCGGGGGAGATGTTCAACGACTCCGGCGCGCGCGATCCGCGCGGCAACATGAGCTCCATCGCCCGCTTCACGTTCGCGCCGCCCGCGCGGGCGGGGGCGCGCTGGGAGGTCACCCGGGCGGAGTTCGTCCCGCAGTGGATCGACGTGGAGCGCGGCCGGGTCGTCGACCTCCCGCGGGCGCTGGCCGCCTCGCCGGACCGGGAGGACTACCGCACGGCCCAGACGGAGATCCGCGAGGCGGTGCTCGGCCGCGGGGCGGCACGGGACGGCTTGACGATGGCGGTCCGGTAGGGCCCGCGCCCCCGGCTCACCCACCACCGGGCAGCGGACGAAAACGGGCCCACCAACCACCCACCCGCACACGAAGGCGGCGCCTCCGGCTCACCCGCACACGAAGACCGGACCCCACTCACCCGCACACGAAGGTTGGGCCCCAACTACGGCACCACCGTCACCGGCCAGCGGCCCGCCTTCACCAGGCGCACCGCCACCGAGCCGATGAACCGGTGGCCCGCCGACTCCGAGGCGCCCACCACCACGGCGTCCGCCTTGAGCTCCTCGGCGGCCGTCACCAGGCCGCCGTACGCGTCGCCGCGCAGGGTGTGGAACTCCCAGCGCACGGTCCACAGGTCCTTCACCCGTTCCGCCGCCGCGCGGATCTCCTGGGCGAGGCCCTCGGCGATCTCCCCGGTGGTGTCGGCGACCGGCGCCCCCATCGCGGCGCCCGCGGGCACCAGGGGCTGCACATGGACCACTGCGAGGAGCGCGTTCTGCCGCCGCGCCAGCCCGCTGGCGTAGGCCGCCGCGCGCAGCGAGGAGTCGGAGCCGTCCACCCCGACGACGATGACCTTGGGTCCGTCCGTACCGCGTTCGAAGGCTGCTGTCACACCACCGAGGCTAGTACCGCGCCCGCACGCGCCCGACAGGCGCCCCGGCGTGCCGCTCCCTAGAGTGCGGGGCATGAGTGTCAGCGAGGAGACGCCCATACCGGCACGGGCCCGGCCGTCCGCACGGCCCCGGTTCCCGAACCGGGTGCCGGAGGCCTTCGCGATGTTCTTCGCCGGGCTCGGACTGTTCTGCGGAGCGATGGCGCTGGTGCCCGCCCTGCGCCGGCTGCTGCGGCCGGTCGCCTGGTTCCTCGACCGGGTCACCGTCCCCGTCAGCGCCAACCTCGCCTACGCCGTCTTCCTGCTGCTGCTCGCCGCCGCCATCGGCGCCCGCAAGAAGGTCGCCTGGTGGCTGGTGGTCGGCTACCTCGGGCTGCTCTTCCTCGCCGACGTCGCCCTGATCGCCGTCACCGAGTGGATGTGGACCGCCAACGCACTCGTGTGCGGGGCCGCGCTGCTCGTCCTGATCCTGGCGCGCGGCGAGTTCTACGCCGAGACCCGGCGCGGCGCCGTCCACCGGGCGCTGCTCGTCCTGCTCCTGGGGCTCGGCGCGGGCGTCCTGGCCGGCTGGGCACTGGTGGAGATCTTCCCCGGCACCCTCCCGCGCGGCCGGCGGCTGCTGTGGGCGACCGACCGGGTGCTCGGCGGCCTCGCCTCCGGCGGTCAGTTCGACGGCCGCCCGCCCCGCCCGCTCTTCTTCTTCCTCGGCCTGTTCGGCGCGGTCGCCCTGCTCAGCGCCGCCACCACGCTCTTCCGCTCGCAGCGCATGGAGGCCGCGCTCCACGGCGACGAGGAGCCGCGCATCCGCGCCCTGCTGCGCGCCTACGGCCGCGACGACTCGCTCGGCTACTTCGCCACCCGCCGCGACAAGGCGGTCGTCTTCTCGCCGAGCGGCAAGGCGGCCGTCACCTACCGGGTGGAGGCCGGGGTCGCGCTGGCCAGCGGCGACCCGGTGGGCGACCCGGCGGCTTGGGGGCCGGCCATCGCCGCCTGGCTGGACGTGGCACGCAAGTACGCCTGGGCGCCCGCCGTGATGGGCGCCTCGGAGGAGGGCGCCACCGTCTACGCGCGGTACGGGCTGAGCGCCATGCAACTGGGTGACGAGGCGATCCTGCACGTGGCCCGGTTCGACCTGGACGGCCGCGAGATGCGGGTGACCCGCCAGGCGGTGCGCCGCGTCGCGCGCACCGGTGCCGGCACCCGTATCCGCCGCCACTCGGCGCTCACCGACGAGGAAATGGGCCAGATCGTCGACCGGGCCGACGCCTGGCGGGACACCGAGACCGAGCGCGGCTTCTCCATGGCGCTGGACCGCCTGGGCGATCCGGCCGACGGGGACTGCCTGCTGGTGGAGGCCTTCGACGCCGAGGGCCGGCTCATCGCCCTGCTCTCCTTCGTGCCCTGGGGCCCCGACGGCATCTCGCTCGACCTGATGCGGCGCGACCGCAGCGCGCCCAACGGCGTCATGGAGTTCATGGTGGCCGAGCTCTGCGCGTACGCCCCGAAGCTGGGCGTACGGCGGATCTCGCTCAACTTCGCGGTGTTCCGCTCCGCCTTCGAGGAGGGCGCCCGCATCGGCGCGGGACCGGTGCTGCGGCTGTGGCGCAGGCTGCTGCTGTTCTTCTCCAAGTGGTGGCAGCTGGAGGCCCTGTACCGGTCGAACGTGAAGTACCAGCCGCAGTGGTTCCCGCGCTTCCTCTGCTACGGGGACGCCGGCTCGCTCGCCCGGGTGGGCCTGGCGTCCGGCATCGCCGAGGGCTTCGTCTCCGTGCCCAGTCTGCGCAAGCTGTGGGGCAAGGGGCACCCCAGGGGGGTGAGCAGCCCGGGCAGCACCGCGGGCCTGCCCTCCATCGAGGCGCTCGGCCTGTCCGCGCCGGACGGTGAGAGGGCGGGGGAGCGGCGGCTGCCCGAGCAGGTACGGGTGCGCCACCGCAAGCTGGAGCGGCTGCGCGCCGAAGGCTGCGAACCGTACCCGGTCGTCGTCCCGTCCCGTACGCACACCCTCGCGGAGCTGCGCGAGGCCGGGCCGGGCACGGCCGCCACGGTGGCCGGGCGGGTGATGGCCGTACGCGACTTCGGCGGGGTCGTCTTCGCCGTGCTGCGCGACTGGTCCGGTGACCTCCAGCTCGCCCTCACCCGGGACGGTACGGGCGCGGAGGTGCTCGGCCGCTTCACCCGTGACGTCGACCTCGGCGACCACATCAGTGCCACGGGTACCACCGGCACCAGCGCCAAGGGCGAGTACTCGCTGTTCGTCACCGGCTGGCAGATGACCGGCAAGTGCCTGCGCCCGCTGCCCGACAAACGGCTCGGCCTGGCCGACCCCGAGGCCCGGGTGCGCCGCCGCTACCTCGACCTGGTGGCCCGCCCCGAGGCCCGCGACGTCGTACGGGCCCGCTCCACGGCCGTCCAGGCGCTGCGGCAGGGCCTGCTGGAGCGCGGCTATCTGGAGGTCGAGACCCCGATGCTCCAGCAGATCCACGGCGGCGCCAACGCGCGCCCGTTCACCACCCACATCAACGCCTACGACCTGGACCTGTATCTGCGGATCGCCCCCGAGCTGTATCTGAAGCGGCTGTGCGTGGGCGGGGTCGAGAAGGTCTTCGAGATGGGCCGCACCTTCCGCAACGAGGGCGTCTCCTACAAGCACAACCCCGAGTTCACGATGCTGGAGGCCTACCAGGCCTACGCCGACTACGACGTGATGCTCGACCTGACCCGCGAGCTCGTCCAGGGCGCGGCGACCGCCGCCTTCGGCGCGCCCCTGGCCCACAGGACCGGCCCCGACGGGCGGCTCGTGGAGCACGACATCTCGGGCCCCTGGCCGGTCAGGACGGTCTACGGGGCGCTCTCCGAGGCGCTGGGCGAGCAGGTCGACGCCGACACCGACGAGCCGCGCCTGCGCCGCCTGTGCGACCGGGCCGGGGTCCCGCACACCCCCGAGAACACCCGGGGCGACGTGGTCCTGGAGATGTACGAGCGGCTGGTCGAGGAGCGGACCCAGCTGCCCACCTTCTACAAGGACTTCCCCACCGACGTCTCGCCGCTCACCCGCCGGCACCGCCATGACCCGCGGCTGGCCGAGCGCTGGGACCTGGTGGCCTTCGGCACCGAGCTGGGCACCGCGTACTCGGAGTTGACCGACCCGGTGGAGCAGCGCGGCCGCCTCACCGCGCAGTCGCTGCTCGCGGCGGGCGGCGACCTGGAGGCGATGGAGCTCGACGAGGAGTTCCTGGACGCGCTCGAGTACGCCATGCCGCCGACCGGGGGGCTCGGCATCGGCGTGGACCGGCTCGTCATGTTCCTCACCGGTCTGACGATCCGCGAGACCCTGCCGTTCCCGCTGGTGCGCCGCCCCTGAGCCACCCGTCAGCGCGGCCCGCGCCGGTACACCCCAACGGGTGTTTTCGGCCGTGCGGGCGGTGCGCTTCAGCCGCCGACGCCGTTCACCGTGCGAGCCATGGGTCATGAAAAAGGATGAGATCCTCCCCGGGCGGCGTACGCTCCTGCGCGTCGGCGCCTGTCTGGGAGCCGCGGTCGCCGTCCGGATGCTGACCGCCCAGGACACCGGCACGCCCGAGGGCGGTGCCGCGGAGGCGACCGCGGGGCCCGCCGGGGGGCCGCAGGCCGCCGCGCCCCGGCTGAAGTCCACCGCGTACCGCCTGGAGCCGATGACCGCCGCGGCACCGCCGCAGTACCGCACCGCGCTGCCGCCCGTGCGGCGCCGGCCGTTCCTGAGCATGCCCGAGCTCGGCCCGCAGACCATGGTGCTGACCTTCGACGACGGCCCCGACCCGCGCTACACCCCGCAGATCCTGCGGACCCTGCGCGAGCACGGCGTACGCGCGATGTTCTTCGTCTGCGGCGAGATGGCCACCGACAACCGTGATCTGCTGCGCGAGATGCACGACGACGGGCATGTCATCGGCAACCACTCCTGGACCCATCCGCTGCTCATCAAGATGTCCCGGGACGCGGTACGCGACGAGATGACCCGCACCAGCGAGGTGATCGAGGAGGTGCTGGGCGAGCGGCCCCAGTGGTTCCGCGCCCCCTACGGCGCCTGGAACCGCAACTCCTTCCAGATCGGCGCCCAGCTGGGCATGGAGCCGATGGGCTGGACGCTCGACACCCTCGACTGGACGACGCCCGGCACCGAGACGATCGTGCGCCGGGTCCGGGAGGGGGCCGCCCCGGGGGTCGTGGTGCTCTCGCACGACGCGGGCGGCGACCGCTCGCAGAGCGTGGCGGCGCTGCGCACCTATCTGCCCCGGCTGCTCACCTCCGGCTACCGCCTGCGCGTACCGCCCAAGCGGCGCTGAGGGGGCGGGGGTCCGGCGCCCGTCCTTCAGCGGGTGGCGACCATGCGGGCGTAGACGACCACGTTGCCGTCGTAGCCCCGGGCCCGGGTGAAGCCGCCGCCGCAGGTGATCACCCGCAGCTCCGGGTGCCCGGTGTCGCCGTACACCCGGGCACCCGGGAAGTTGTTCTTGTCGTAGACCTCGACGCCGTACACCTCGAAGACGGCCACATGTCCGTCGTAGCGGGTCACCTCGACGTGGTTGCCCTTCTTCAGCGAGCCCAGGCCGTAGAAGACGGCGGGGCCGCGCCGGGTGTCGACGTGGCCGACCATGACGGCGGTGCCGCGCTGGCCGGGGGCGATCGCGTTCTGGTACCAGCCCGCCAGGTTGGGGTCGTCCGGCGGCGGCGCCTGCACCCAGCCGTCCTGGTCGATGCCGACCTCGATGACCGGGGCGTCGACCTTGAGCGCGGCGATCTTCACCCGGGAGACCGGCGCGTACGCCAGCGGCTCGACCGGGGCGCCGGAGCTGGCCGGGACGAAGACCTCGGGCCTGCCCGACAGCGCGGCGGCCGCGGCGGGCTGCGGGGGGCCCATCGTGACGTCCGCGCCGTTCCGCAGCAGAGCCAGACCGGTGAGCATCACCAGGGCGAGCGCTCCCCACGGCGACCGCCTCCGGTGCTCCGAGCCGCCCTCTTCCTGCCCCATCGCGCTCCCTCCAATGCCCTGCGTGCCACCTGTAGGCACGGTAAGGGCGTGATCGCACTCCGGCGATCAGGGAGAGGCGAACGGGTGGTGGCCGGCGCGGGGCGGAAGGCGGGGCCGGGGCGGCGGCCCGTCCGGGGCGGCGGCCGGGGTGACCCATCCGTGTCATCGTCATATAAAAGTTCTGACGGTCTGTGACCTGCGGGTCCGTCAGATCGGCGGCCCTCCAGCGGCGTGTCGGCTCACCAGGGTGGACCAGCGCCGACATGCGAGGTGCACAGGGCCCGGTGAGGGTTCGACGTGGGAGGCGTACTCGTCGAATTTCCCGGAGCACGGCTTTGGGGCGCCCTCCCTCGGAGGTTCAACCATGCGTGCTGCACGCGCTCTTCCGGTGGCTGTGGCCGCCTTCGCGGCGGTGGGGCTCTCGGCCCCGATCGCCGCCGCCAACTTCGGTCCCAGCAACGTCACGGTCAACCCCAGCGCGGTGCACCCGGGCTCCACGCTGACCATCACGGCCAACGGCTGCGGCCACGGGGGCATCGTGACGTCCACCGCCTTTTCCCCCACGTCCCTGTCGGGCGGGGACACCGGGTTCGCGACCGCCAGGATCCACGACCACATCAGCCCCGGTGCGTACAACCTGTCGGTCCGCTGCAACGACAACCCCAGAACGGAGACCCGCAGCTTCACGGTGCTTCCCGGCCGCGGCGCGCTGGGCGGGCTCGGCGGCTCCGCCGGTCCGACGCAGACCGAGATGGCCGTCGGCGGGTCCCTGGTGGCGCTCGCCGCCATCGGCGGCGTCGTGTTCGTCGCACGGCGCCGCCGCACGGACGGCGGGCGGATCTGACCGGCCGAACCTCCCGGACAGAGCCGAACCGCCCGGGGGGGGGGGGGGGGGGGGGGGGGGGGGGGCCCGGGGGGGGGGGGGGGCGGGGGGGGGGGGGGGGGCCCCGCCCCCCCCCCCGCGCGCCCGGGCCCGGCCCGCGAGAAAGAG
>NZ_JBVHPV010000014.1:0-186601 GCF_055567715.1 Streptomyces sp. NPDC026377 | reverse complement strand
ACCCCACCTCCTCCCGCCCGCCCGGGTCTTCGCCGCCGGCGCGGCCCCCCCCCCCCCCCCCCCGGCGGTTCGCGGCCGTTGTGCGGGGGACGGGCCGCGGGCCCCTATTGGTCCCGGCGGCGCAGATAGAGCATGAGACCGCCGCCCGCCGCGGCGACGAGCGCGAGGCCGATCGCGATCTCGGTCGTGTCGACACCCTGCGAGGTGCCGCCGACACCGCCCCGGACACCGCGCGAGGGGGCCGTGGTGGTGCTGATGGTGGGGGTGGCGGTGGGCGCGGGCCGCAGGGTCGGGAAGCCGCCGCCGGTGATGGTGAGGTCGGTGGTTCCCCGCTCCCCGGCGCACATGAACGTCACGGTGTAGGTGGCACCGCGCCTGGCCTGGAAGTCGACCTGGGCGGTCGTGGAGCTGTTCGGCGAGATGGTCACCGTGTTGAAGACGCCGGAGGAGGCGGTGGCGGTGGAGGGGCACCCGGTGACATTGAGCGTGACCGTACCGCCGGGGGCGACGGCGGATGGGTTCACGCTGAAGCCGAACGACGTGATGGTGCTGCCGTGCGCGCCACCGCCGTCGGCGGCCAGGGCCGCCGCGGGGGCGGCGAGGGAGAGCGCCGCGGCGCCCAGCAAGGTGGCGGATGCGATGCGTATCGCGCCCATGGACAATCCTCCGGGTCCCCGAGGAGCACTGCGGAACCGTTTTCCACGTAAAGCGGGAAATGCACCTCGATGCCCGACACGCTAGGAGCGGGGGGCCCCGGTCGCGATCGGTGTCCGGCGAATGGGGCATTCCGTTCCCCCACCCGGCGGACACTCCGGGGTGTCGCCGGGCGTCCGGCTCAGTCGAACAGTTCGGGGAAGAGGTCGTGGAAGGGAGCCGCGGTGGCCGAGAGGCCGCGGCCGAAGGGGGCGTCGAAGTCCCAGATCAGGAAGAGCAGGAAGGCGATGAGCACACTGAAGAGCCCGGCGAGCAGCAGTTCGCGCCCGGTGCGGCGGATCTGGAGCGTGAAGATCAGGCCGACGGTCACCACGGCCCCGGTGATCAGCCCGAACCAGACGACCCCCGGCATCGTGGCCCCGGCTCCCTGTCCGCGCGTCGTCCGGGCCTCGTCGACGGCCGCCACCTGGTCGACCAGCGGCTGGTAGGCCTGCCCCTCGTGGTCGTTGGCGGGCCGGTAGTCCGTGACGTCCCGGCGCAACCGGTCGAGCAGGACCGTCCCCCTGTCGCCGAGCTCGCCCTCGACCTCCATGTGGTGCCACTCGGCGTGGACGACGTAGGTGACGTAGGAGTCGACATCGGCGCGGATGCGGTCGCGCACCGGGGCCGGGTAGACCTGGACGCGCTCGCTCACCTCGTGGAGCGCCTGCGCCTCCTGGCGGACGGTGTCCGAGGCCGCCCCCCGGGCCTCCCAGACACCCGCGATGGCGAGGCCGAGCACGATCGCGTACACCACTCCCATCATCATCGTCATGTACTCCATGACGTCCGGGGTCTGGGTGGGGTCGTCGTCCTCGCGGATGCGGCGGTGGTTGACGACGACGATGGTCAGCACGACGGCGCACGCGGCGGCCATCGCGATGGCGAGGACGATCCAGTCCTTCAAGGGGTACCTCCGGCGGGGGAGCGGGGGACGGCGCGGGCGCGCCGGGGGCCCACGGCTAGTGGGAGCGGGGGCGCAGGACCGCGACGGCGACCACCGCGGGCGCCGTGATCAGCAGGGTGAGCGTCACCGGGGAGAGCCCCGGCGAGGGCTTCTTCCGCGGCGGCCTGCGGTAGGCGGGCAGAGCGACGGGCCGCGGCCGCGGCGGCGTGGCCGACGGGCTCGGCGGTACGGGCGTGGGCGCGGGCGGCGGCGGGGGAGCGGGTGCGGGCGGTGCGGGCACCACGGGACGCGCCGGCGCGGGCTTCGGGGGCGGCGGCGCGGGCGGCGCCGGGGGAGGCACCGGCGCGGGTGGAGCCGGGGGCGGGGCGGGCGGGGGTTTGGGCGCCGGGGGTTTGGGCGCGGGCGGCTTCGGCGGCGGCGGCTTCGGTGAGGGGGGCCGGGGCGGAGGCGTGCAGACGCCGTCCCCCGCGACCGCGACCGCCCAGTCGTCCCCGGCACCGCCCGAGACCGAGGCGTACGCGCAGGCGTCCGCGCGCGCGGACGGCGCGGGGCCGGCCAGCAGCAGGGCGAGGGCGGCGGCCGAGAGCAGCCGCTGGGCCAGGTGGGGTACGTGCACGCCGAGGATCATCCGGCCCCGCGGGCGGTCCGGCCATGAGAGCGTCCCGGATTCGCCTGATGGGGGGAGATCGGCCCCCTTTGCGTTTGGAACCGCCCGGGGCGATCCGGTGCGGGCGGGAAAATTCTTTCGCAGGCGTTGAACGCCCGGGGGGCCCTGACGCGTACCTAGAGCCAGGAAAGGCGCACCCCAGGCGCCACAACCAGCAGAGGATCAACGGGAGTTGACATGGCAACCTGGCGCAACGCCTCGCTCGCGGTGACGGCGGCGGCAGTACTGGCACTCACGGCGACGGCGTGCGGTCAGGACAAGGGAAGTGCCTCGCCCAAGGGCCAGCCGGTCGGCAACGCCGCCCAGGCGGCCGGCAGCGGCACCGGCTACGGATACGGGGACGGCGGCTACGGCTCGGCGTCCGGCTCCACCTCCCGGACGGCCGCCAAGTCGGCCGGGCAGCTCGCCGTGTGGGACAGCAAGGAACTGGGCAAGGTGGTGACCGACAGTGCCGGTTTCACGCTCTACCGCTTCGACAAGGACACCGCGAGTCCGCCCAAGTCGAATTGCGACGGCGACTGCGCGAAGCTGTGGCCGGCCGTGCCCGCGGGCAGTGCCGTCGCCCCTCCCGGCACCGACGCCGCGCTGATCGGCGAGGTCACCCGCGCCGACGGCAGCAAGCAGCTGACGATCGCCGGGTGGCCGATGTACCGGTACACCAAGGACGCCAAGCCCGGTGACGCCACCGGGCAGGGTGTGGGCGGCACTTGGCACGCCTCGGCCCCCGACGGCAAGAAGGCGACGCCCTCGGCGGACAGCTCCGGGGCAGGGGAGCAGGCCCCGAGCCTGCCGGGTCTGTCGGTCCGCGACGACGCCAAGCTCGGCAAGATCATCGTCGATGCCCGGGGGATGACCGTCTACCGGTTCAAGAAGGACTCCGCCTGGCCCATGAAGTCGGCCTGCACCGGTGAGTGCCTCAAGAAGTGGCCGGTGGTCGCACCCGTCGAGAAGAAGAACACCGAGGGCATCATCCAGAAGGGGTACGTCACCTTCGACCGGCCCGACGGCATCAAGCAGCAGTCCATCAACTGCTGGCCGGTCTACACCTACTCCGGCGACAGCAAGCCCGGCGACACCAACGGCCAGGGCGTGGGCGGCACCTGGTGGGCCGTGTCGCCCGAGGGGAAGCTGATCGCCACCGCCAAGTAGGCGCCTCCCCAGGCCGTCGGCCCGTCACCGTGTCCCCCGCGCGGTGGCGGGTTCGACGCGTGTTCCGGCCGGACGGGGGCGTGTTCCGGAAGATGTGACCGAACTTGTGTGTGACCAATAACGGATCGGCATTTTCCGTTTTTACTCGCCCTCCCGCCGGACGATCAGTAGCCTCAGCTCGAACACGGACCATGCACATGGCCATCACACCCCCGCGGCGAGCTGTTGGAGACATAGATGGAGCGTCCTGCCTGGGCCCCTGCGGGCATCGACATATCGGTGCCGAGTGTGTCCCGCATCTACGATTACTACCTGGGCGGATCGCACAACTTCGAGGTGGACCGGGAAGCCGCGCGCAAGGCCATGGAGTTCATTCCGGGGCTGCCCAAGGTGATGCAGGCGAACCGGGCGTTCATGCGGCGGGCGGTCCGCTTCGCCCTGGACGAGGGCATCACGCAGTTCCTGGACATCGGCTCGGGCATCCCGACCTTCGGCAACGTCCACGAGGTGGCCCAGAGCGCCGTCCCCGAGGCGCGGGTCGTCTACGTCGACCACGACCCGGTGGCCGTCGCGCACAGCAGGGCCGTCCTGGAGGGCAACGAGCGCGCGGGTGTGGTCGCAGCCGACCTGCGCAAACCGCAGGACATTCTCTCCAGCCCCGAGGTCGCCCACCTGCTCGACCTGGACCGGCCCGTCGCGCTGCTCCTCGTCGCCGTCCTGCACTTCGTGGAGGACAGCGACGACCCGCGCGCCGCGGTCGCCGAGCTGCGCGACGCGCTCGCCCCCGGCAGCCTGCTGATCCTCACCCACGCCGCGTACGAGGGCATACCGCTCAGCGAGGACCGGGCCGGCGGGGCGGTGGGCGTCTACCGCACCATCCGCAATCCGCTGGTCATGCGGACCAGCGAGGAGATCGCCACCTTCTTCGACGGGTTCGAGATGGTCGCGCCCGGTCTGGTGCAGATGCCCATGTGGCGCCCGGAGAACTCGCCGGAGCAGGAAGACCCCTACGCCTTCTCGGGGTTCGCCGGCGTGGGACGCATAGCGTGAGCACCCCGGCCCACGCGGACGGGCAGCCCGTCGATCCCGACGGTCCCGAGTCCCGGCTCAGACGGTTCGCCACGATCTGGAGCCGGGCCATCTTCCCGGTGACGGCCACGTCGCTGACCCGCCCGGAGTTCGAGCGCCATCTGCTGCCGCTGGCCCGCCGGCTCATCGAGGCGCTGCACCGCCGCCACTTCGACCCGGCGCCCGCGCAGGAGATCGGCGCGGCCCTGGTCGGCGCCCACTGCACCGACCCGGACGCGCTCAGCCGCACCCTCGGCGTCGTCGACTCCTATCTCGTCCTGTACTGCGGTACGGGAGGGGAGCTGGGCGCCGAGGAGGCGCGGGCCCGCTGCGCCCGCCTCCAGCACGCGCTGGCCGCCGGGTTCGCCCAGGCGCTGCGCGAGCGCACCCTGCGCGAGCAGGAGGCCATAGCCCGCTCCGCGCTCAGCGCGCGCAGCGCCGCGGAGGAGGCTCTGCACACCACCGAGGCCCGGTTCCGCGCGGTCTTCGAGGGGGCCGCCGTCGGCATCGGCATCGCCGACCTCGAAGGCCACGTCCTGGAGGTCAACGAGACCCTCACCCGGATGTTCGGCGGCGTCGAGGGGCAGATCCGCAGCCGCAACGTCAGCGAGTGGGTGCACCCCGAGGACGCGCCGCAGGTCTGGAAGCTGTACGAGGAGCTGGTCCGGGGCGAGCGCGACCACTACCGGGTCGAGAAGCCGTACTACCGGGGCGACGGCACTGTCCTGTGGACCAATCTGACGGTCTCCCTGCTCCGCGACGCCGAGGGCCGCCCGCAGTACCAGCTGGCCCTGATGGAGGACACCACCGAGCGGCGGCTGCTCAACCTGCGGCTGCGCTACGAGGCCACCCATGACGCGCTGACCGGGCTGCCCAACCGCACCCTGTTCTTCGAGCGCCTCGACAAGGCGCTCTCGGCGGGCGAGGGCAAGCGCTTCGGGCTCTGCTACCTCGACCTCGACGGCTTCAAGGCGGTCAACGACAGCCTGGGCCACTCGGCGGGCGACCGGCTCCTGGTGGAGGTCGCCGACCGGCTCCAGAGCTGTGCGACCGGGCCCGGCGAGATGGTGGCGCGGCTCGGCGGCGACGAGTTCGTGGCCCTGACCACCGGCACCGACACCCTGCGCGAGGTCGACGAACTGGCCTCCCGCATCCTCCACGTGCTCTCCGCCCCGATCCGCCTGGAGGGCCGTGAGCTCTCGGTGCGCGGCTCGATCGGCGTGGTGGAGGGTCCCGCGGGCGAGCGCGGTCCGGCGGAGGTGCTGCGCAGCGCGGACATCACGATGTACCGGGCCAAGGCGGCGGGCGGCAACCGCTTCGAGCGGGCCGACCCGGAGGCCGACGCCCGGGCGATCACCCGGCACGGGCTGACCAACGCGCTGCCGGCCGCGCTGGAGCGCGGGGAGTTCTTCATCGAGTACCAGCCGCTGGTGCACCTGGTCGACGGCAGTGTGCACGGGGCGGAGGCGCTGGTGCGCTGGTCGCATCCGCAGCACGGTGTGCTGGGCCCGGACCGGTTCATCCCGCTCGCCGAGCACACCGGTCTGATCGTGCCGCTGGGGCGCTGGGTGATGGCGGAGTCCGTACGCCAGGCCCGGTTCTGGCAGGAGCGCCACCCGGGCTCCCGGGCGGGCGGCCCGCTGCGGGTCAATGTGAACCTCTCGCCGACACAGCTGCACCACCCGGGGCTGGTGGCCGACACGGTGGAGGTGCTGGAGCGCTCCGGTCTGGAGCCGGGCGCGCTCTGCCTGGAGGTCACCGAGTCCGCACTGATCGGCGCCGACGACGACCTGCTGAAGCCGCTGCGCCAGCTCGCGGACATGGGGGTGGACATCGCGCTCGACGACTTCGGCACCGGCTACTCCAACCTGGCGAACCTGCGCCGGCTCCCGGTGAGCGTGCTGAAGCTGGACCGCTCGTTCACCCAGTCCATGCAGCAGCATCCGGCCGACCCGGTCGACATCAAGATCGTCGAGGGGATCGTGGCGCTCGCCCACAGCCTGCACCTGGCCGTCACCGTCGAGGGGGTGGAGACCGGGGCGCAGGCCGAGCAGCTGCGCGAGCTGGGCTGCGACACCGCCCAGGGCTGGTACTACGCGCGTCCGGGCGCCCCGGACCGCATCCACTCGCTGGCCCTCACCGACGCCGTCTGAGCCGTACCGCCCCGGTGCCGCGGCACCGGGGTCAGGCCCCGACGCCGAGCAGGACCCGCCGCAGTTCGCGCGCGGCGCGCGGCGGGTCCACGTCGCTGCGGTGGGCGAGCGCGATCGTACGGCGCAGACCCGGGCGGGCCAGCGGGGTGACCCGCAGGTCGCGGCCGGCCCGGGAGGCGACCATGCTCGGCACCACCGCGATGCCGAGCCCGGCCCGTACGAAGCCGAGCACCGCGTCCATCTCGCCGCCCTCGACGGTGAAGACCGGCTCGAAGCCCTCGGCGCGGCAGGCGGCCACGGTGAGCTCCCGCAGGTCGTAGCCGTGCCGGAACATGACCAGCGGCGCCTCGCGCAGATCGCGGATGTGGACGCGGCCGTCGGTGCCGGGGGCCGGTTCGCCGGCGGCCGAGACGACCACCAGGTCCTCGTGGATGAGCTCGACGGTCCTGAGCGCCGGGGAGCCGGGCGGCAGCGGCAGCACCACCAGGGCGAGGTCGAGGGCGCCGCGCGCCAGCTCCCGTACGAGATCGTGCGAGCCGCCCTCCTCGATCAGGAGCTGGATGCCCGGATGGCGGTCGTGGAAGGCGCGCAGCACGTCCGGCAGCAGCCCGGTGCACAGGCTCGGGGTGGCGCCGAGCCGGACCCGGCCGCGCCGCAGCTGAGCCAGCTCCTGCACCTCGATCCGGGCGGTGTCGGCGTCGGCGAGGATGCGGCGGGCCAGCGGCAGCAGTGCCTCGCCCGCGTCGGTCAGCGCGATGTTGCCCCGGGCGCGGCTGAACAGCTCGGCGCCCAGCTCCTTCTCCAGCGCCCTGATCTGCTGGGAGAGCGAGGGCTGCGCGACATGGACCCGCTCGGCGGCGCGGGTGAAGTGGCGGGTCTCGGCGACGGCCACGAAGTAGAGGAGCTGCTGGAACTGCATGGAGCTACGATAGGCCACGACTATGGAAATGAACGTATTCATGTCTTGGACCTCTGGGGACCTCGGCCCCTAGCGTCTACGGCATGGCTCTGGCAACGCGGACGGACCGAAAACCGTCCTTGACGCGCACCGTGTGGGACTCCACCGTCGGCAAGAAGGCGGTCATGGCCGTCAGCGGTCTGATCATGCTGACCTATCTGGCCGTCCACATGTTCGGCAACCTCAAGATCTTCTTCGGTGCGGGCGACTTCAACGGGTACGCCCACTGGCTGCGCGCCGTCGGCGAGCCGTTCCTGCACTACGAGTGGGCGCTCTGGATCATCCGGGTGGTGCTGGTCGCCGCCGTCGTCGCGCACGCGGTCTGCGCGTACCAGCTGAGCCGCCGGGACATCAGGGCCCGCCCCAGCCAGTACGCGCACAAGCGCCCCCGGGCGAGCTACGCCACCCGCACCATGCGCTGGGGCGGGGTCATCCTCGGGCTCTTCATCGTCTGGCACATCCTGGACCTGACGACCGGAACCGCGCACCCCGGCGGCTTCCAGTCCGGGCACCCGTACCAGAACGTGGTCGACACCTTCTCCACCTGGTACGGCAACACCGTCTACATCGCGGCGACGCTCGCCCTCGGCCTGCACGTCCAGCACGGCTTCTGGAGCGCGGCCCAGACCCTGGGCGCCGGCAGCGCGGCCCGCGACCGGTTCCTCAAGACCCTGGGCACCGTCCTCGCGCTGGTACTGACCGCCGGCTTCGTCGCCGTCCCCGTCGCCGTCATGACCGGAGTGGTGAGCTGAATGACCTTGTCCAACGACTACACGCGCTACACCCTCGGCGAGCCGGTCGCCGACACCAAGGCGCCCTCGGGGCCCGTCGCCGAGCGCTGGGACACCCGCCGCTTCGAGGCGAAGCTCGTCAACCCGGCCAATCGCCGCAAGCACACCGTGATCGTCGTCGGCACCGGGCTCGCGGGCGGCTCCGCGGGCGCGACCCTGGCCGAACAGGGCTACCACGTCGTCCAGTTCTGCTTCCAGGACTCCCCGCGCCGCGCCCACTCCATCGCCGCGCAAGGAGGCATCAACGCCGCCAAGAACTACCGCAACGACGGCGACTCCGTCCGGCGCCTGTTCTACGACACCGTCAAGGGCGGTGACTTCCGGGCCCGGGAGTCCAACGTCCACCGCCTCGCGGAGATCTCCGTGGAGATCATCGACCAGTGCGTGGCCCAGGGCGTGCCCTTCGCGCGCGAGTACGGCGGACTCCTCGACACCCGCTCCTTCGGCGGCGTCCAGGTCTCCCGCACCTTCTACGCGCGCGGCCAGACCGGCCAGCAACTGCTGCTCGGCGCCTACCAGGCGCTCTCGCGGCAGATCGCGGCGGGCAACGTCGAACTGCACGCCCGCACCGAGATGCTGGACCTGGTCGTGGTGGACGGCCGGGCGCGCGGCATCGTCGCCCGCGACCTGGTCACCGGCCGGATCGACACCTACTTCGCCGACGCGGTGGTCCTCGCCACCGGGGGCTACGGCAACGTCTTCCACCTCTCCACCAATGCCATGAACTCCAACGCCACCGCGGTGTGGCGGGCCCACCGGCGCGGCGCCTACTTCGCCAACCCCTGCTTCACCCAGATCCACCCCACCTGCATTCCGCGCACCGGCGAGCACCAGTCCAAGCTGACCCTGATGAGTGAGTCGCTGCGCAACGACGGCCGGATCTGGGTGCCGAAGGCCAAGGGCGACACCCGCCCGGCCGCCGAGATCCCCGAGGACGAGCGCGACTACTACCTGGAGCGGATCTACCCCTCCTTCGGCAACCTCGTCCCGCGCGACATCGCCTCGCGCGCCGCCAAGAACGTCTGCGACGAGGGACGCGGGGTGGGCCCCGGCGGCCAGGGCGTCTACCTCGACTTCGCGGACGCCATCGCGCGGATGGGGCGCGACAAGGTCGAGGAGAGGTACGGCAACCTCTTCGAGATGTACGAGCGGATCACCGCCGAGAACCCCTACGAGGTGCCGATGCGGATCTACCCCGCCGTGCACTACACGATGGGCGGACTGTGGGTCGACTACGACCTCCAGACCACCCTTCCCGGGCTCTTCGCGATCGGGGAGGCCAACTTCTCCGACCACGGCGCCAACCGGCTCGGCGCCTCGGCCCTGATGCAGGGTCTCGCCGACGGCTACTTCGTACTCCCCGCCACCATCAACGACTACCTGGCGCGCCACCCGCACCTGGAGCCGGTCACCGACGAGCACCCGGCGGTCGCCGAAGCCGTCGCCGAGACCGAGGACCGGCTCCACCTGCTGCTCGCCGTCCGCGGCGACCGCACTCCCGACTCCTTCCACCGCGAACTCGGCGAACTCATGTGGGAGTACTGCGGAATGGCCCGCACCGAGGAAGGGCTGCGCAAGGCGCTGGAGCGCATTCCGCGGATCCGCGAGGAGTTCTGGCGCCGCATCAGGGTCCCGGGCACCGGCGAGGAGTTCAACCAGTCCCTGGAGAAGGCCAACCGCGTCGTCGATTACCTGGAGCTCGCCGAGCTGATGTGCCTCGACGCGCTGCACCGCGCCGAGTCCTGCGGCGGCCACTTCCGCGAGGAGTCCCAGACCCCCGAGGGCGAGGCGGCCCGGCGCGACGAGGAGTTCTCCTACGCCGCCGCCTGGGAGTTCACGGAGACCGGCGCCGCCCCCGTCCTGCACAAGGAAGACCTCGTCTTCGAGTACGTCCACCCCACCCAGCGGAGCTACGCATGAAGCTCACCCTGCGCGTCTGGCGGCAGAAGAACGCCGACGCCGACGGAGCGATGTCCACCTACGAGGTGGACGGCATCTCGGCCGACATGTCCTTCCTGGAGATGCTCGACACGCTCAACGAGGAGCTCATCCTCTCCGGCGAGGACCCGGTCGCCTTCGACCACGACTGCCGCGAGGGCATCTGCGGCGCGTGCAGCCTGGTCATCAACGGCGACGCGCACGGACCCGAGCGCACCACCACCTGCCAGCTGCACATGAGGGCCTTCCGGGACGGCGACACCATCGACGTCGAGCCCTGGCGGGCGGCGGCCTTCCCGGTGGTGAAGGACCTGGTGGTGGACCGCTCGGCCTTCGACCGGATCATCCAGGCGGGCGGCTACATCAGCGCCCCCACCGGAGCCGCGCCCGAGGCGCACGCCACCCCGGTGCCCAAGCCGGACGCCGACTTCGCCTTCGAGCACGCCGAGTGCATCGGCTGCGGCGCGTGTGTGGCGGCCTGCCCCAACGGCTCGGCGATGCTCTTCACCTCGGCCAAGGTCAACCATCTGAACGTCCTGCCGCAGGGCGCGCCCGAGCGCGAGACCCGGGTGCTGGACATGGTGGGCCAGATGGACGCGGAGGGCTTCGGCGGCTGCACCCTCACCGGAGAGTGCGCCACTGCCTGCCCCAAGGGCATCCCGCTTCCCTCCATCGCGGCGATGAACAAGGAGTGGCTGCGCGCGACCAGGAAGGCGCGGAAGGCCGGGCGCTGAGGCGGGAGAGGTGTGCCCCGGGCCCAGGGTCCGGGGCACACCGCCGGTGTACGGGCGGTTCAGCTCGTCACGGTGATCTGCTGCGCCGGGTCGGTGGTGTCCGTGACGTCGTAGGTGGCGGAGAAGGTGGCCGTCTGGTCGCCGGTCGGGCAGAGGAAGCCGCCGGTCCCGGTGGCCGCCACGGGGGCGTTGGCGATGGCGAGCCTGGACGGGGCGCCGTTGGTCCAGGTGCCGTTGACGCTGCTGGGTCCGGTGGGCGAGGCGGTGAGCGTACAGCTGGCCAGACCGCTCGTCCTGATGACGACCCCGGCCCTGGGCATGGTGAGCCCGGCCGATACGGGCGCGCCGTTCTGGGCCGAGATGCTCCAGGCGCCGTTGGTGGCGTTGCTGGTGACGGTCACCCCGACGCCGAAGACGCTGGTGGTGCAGCTGCTGAAGGTCGGCGGGTTGATGGTGGCGGAGACCGGTCCCGCGGCGTTGTGGTTGCCGGGGGCGGCGGGGACCTTGTTGGCGGGCGGTCCGTTGGGGGCGGAGACGGAGACCGTACAGGTCATGGTGGTGGTGCCGGCGGTGAAGACGGCCTTGCCGCTGAGCTTGGCGGTGAAGGAGTGCCCGGCCGGGTTCACGGTGGTGGAGCCGGGGGCGGTGGCGCCCGCGGCGGTGGTGGCGCCGAGGGTGAGGGCGGCCGCGGTGGCCACGAGGGCCGCGGGCGCGCGAAGTCTGCGGGTTGCCATGGGGGGCTCCTCGGTCGAACGGCTTCGATGGTGTGGGGGTGCGAGGAGGAACGGAGGTGACGTCATACCCTGGTGAACTTGAGGGTAAGTCAGCTCCTGTGGGCCGAACAGCCGCCCGCACGCCAGGAATTGACGGGCCGTCAGCTTGCTCTCGGGGAGGGATCTGCTACTGATCCCGCGGCCGGTTCCCCGGCCTTCGTCAGCCGTCGAGCGCCCTCGCCAGATACGCGGCCGTGCGTCCCACCCCCGCCGAGGCGACATCGCGCGGCGGGCCCGCCGCCACGATCCTGCCGCCCGCCTCGCCCCCGCCGGGACCGAGGTCGACCACCCAGTCCGCGCCCGCCACCACCGTCATGTCGTGTTCGACCACCACCACCGAGTGGCCCGCGTCGACCAGTCCGTGCAACTGGCGCAGCAGCACCTCCACATCGGCCGGGTGCAGCCCGGTGGTGGGCTCGTCCAGCACATAGAGCGTGTGCTCCCGGCGTACGCTTCCCCGGGCTCTCGGTTCCGCTCCGGCGGGGGAGGCCCCGACGAGCTCGGAGGCCAGCTTGATGCGCTGGGCCTCGCCGCCCGAGAGCTCGGTGGCGGGCTGCCCCAGGCGCAGATAGCCCAGCCCCACGGCGAGCAGCGCGCTCAGACTCCGGGCGGCGCCCGGGGTGTCCGCGAAGAACTCCGCCGCCGCCTCCACCGTCAGGTCCAGCACCTGGGCGATGGTGAGCCCCCGGTGGGTGACCTCCAGCGTCTCGGGGTTGTACCGGGCCCCGTGGCAGTCCGGGCAGGGTGCGTACGTACTCGGCAGGAAGAGCAGCTCCACCGAGACGAACCCCTCGCCCTGGCAGGTCTCGCAGCGTCCGCCGGGCACGTTGAAGGAGAACCGCCCCGCCTTGTAGCCGCGCGCCCGAGCCTCCTCGGTGGCGGTGAAGAGCTTGCGGACGACGTCGAAGAGACCGGTGTACGTGGCGAGGTTGGACCGGGGGGTGCGGCCGATCGGCTTCTGATCGACCCTCACCAGACGGCCCACACCGGGCAGTTGGTTGGTCACCTCACCCAGCAGGGTGGACTTGCCCGAGCCCGACACCCCCGTCACCGCCGTGAACACGCCCAGCGGCAGCTCGGCCGTCAGGCCCCGCAGATTGTGCCGGGTCACCGGCCCGACCTTCAGCCACCCCGACGGCTCGCGCACCGCGCGGACCGGGGCGGGCGCGGTGTCGAAGAGGAAGCGGCGGGTCTGCGACTCGGCGACCTCCGCCAGCGCCCCCGGCGGCCCGCTGTGCAGCACCCGTCCGCCGTGCTCGCCGGCGTACGGACCCACGTCCACCAGCCAGTCGGCGTGCCGCATCACATCGAGGTGGTGCTCTACGACGAACACCGAGTTCCCGGCCGCCTTGAGCCGGTCCAGGACCGTGAGCAGGGCCTCGGTGTCGGCCGGGTGCAGACCCGCCGACGGCTCGTCCAGCACGTACACCACCCCGAAGAGCCCCGACCGCAGCTGGGTGGCGAGCCGCAGCCGCTGCAGCTCCCCGGCGGACAGGGTGGGCGCGGTCCGGTCGAGGCTGAGGTAGCCGAGGCCGAGCTCGGTGACGGGAGCGATCCGGCTGAGCAGGTCGCCGGTCAGGACCTCGGCCGTGGGGCCGCCGCCGCCGGTGCGCAGCAGCTCGGCGAGCGCGTCCAGGGGGAGCGCGGCCAGCTCCGCGATGGTGCGGCCGGCGAAGGTGACGGCGAGGGATTCCGGCCGCAGCCGGCTCCCGCCGCAGACCGGGCAGTCGGCGGCGGTCAGGAAGCGCTCGGCCTTGGCGCGCAGCGCCGCGCTCCTGCTCTGCGCGAACGTCTTCATCACATAGCGGTGGGCGCTCATGTACGTGCCCTGGTACGGGCGTTGGATGCGGCTCGCGTCCCGCACCGGGTGCACGGTGACCACCGGCTGCTCGTCCGTGAACAGGATCCAGTGGCGCTCCCGCGCCGGCAGCTCGCGCCAGGGCCGGTCGACGTCGTGGCCGAGGGCGTCGAGGACGTCCCGCAGGTTCTTGCCCTGCCAGGCGCCCGGCCAGGCCGCGATCGCCCCCTCGCGGATGGACAGCGAGGGGTCGGGGACGAGCAGCTCCTCGCTGGTGCGGTGGACCCGGCCGAGCCCCTGGCACTCGGGGCAGGCCCCGGCCGCCGTGTTGGGCGAGAAGGCGTCCGAGTCCAGGCGTGCGGCGCCCGCCGGGTAGGTGCCCGCACGGGAGAACAGCATCCGCAGCGAGTTGGAGAGCGTGGTGACCGTGCCCACCGAGGAGCGCGAGGTCGGTGAGGAGCGCCGCTGCTCCAGCGAGACGGCGGGCGGCAGCCCCGAGATCTCCGCGACCTTCGGCGCGCCCACCTGGTGGATGAGGCGCCGCGCGTAGGGCGCCACCGACTCGAAGTAGCGCCGCTGGGCCTCCGCGTAGATCGTCCCGAAGGCGAGCGAGGACTTCCCCGACCCCGAGACCCCGGTGAAGACCGCCAGCGCGTCCCGGGGGACGGCCACGTCGACCCCGCGCAGGTTGTGCTCGCGGGCGCCGGTGACCCGTACGAAGGGGTCGTGGGCCTGGCCGGTGGGGTCCGTGGCGGGTCGCGCGGGGCTTGGCATACCGGAAATCCTAGGCGGACACGCTGGTCAGACCCGCGAGCCGGGCCAGTCGCCGGTAGGAGTCCAGCAGGGCCGCGCGGTCGTACGTACTCGTGGTGACCAGATACTCGTCGGCCGCGCTGCGCGTCAGCAGCTTCTCCAGGGCGGCCCCGACCTCGTCCTCGGTGCCGTGGATCTGGCCGTGCAGGGCCTCCTCGAACAGGGCGCGCTCGCGCTCGGTCATCGCGAGCGCCTCGATCTCCTCGGCCGGGGAGAGCGGCGGGAACGCGCCCCGGGTGCGCGAGTACGCCGTGGACCACGCCTCCGGCAGCAGCACGCGGTGGGCCTCCTCGGCCGTCTTCGCCACCGCGACCGTGCCGGAGAGCACCACGTAGGGGCGCTCACTCCAGGCGGAGGGCCGGAACGCGGCGCGGTAGTCGTCGATCACCCGCAGCATCGCGTCCTCGCCGCGCACGGCGGCGACGACCAGCGGCAGCCCGGCCTCGGCGGCGAGCCGGGCGCCCTGACCGGTGGCGAGCACGAAGGCGGGGACGCGCAGGCCCTCGGCGGGGCGCGCGTGCACCTGCGGGTGGACCCGCTGCGTACCGTCGAAGTATCCGAGCAGCTCGGTCAGCCGCTCGGGGAACATGTCGGCGTCCTCCTTGCCGTGGCCCAGTGCCTTGCGGATGCCGTCGGTGAAACCGACCGAACGGCCAAGCCCCATGTCGATCCGGCCGGGGAAGAGCGACTCCAGTACGCCGAACTGCTCGGCCACCACCAGCGGTTGGTGGTTGGGGAGCATCACCCCGCCCGTGCCGACCCGGATCGTGGAGGTCGCGGCGGCGACGGCCGCGGCGAGCACGGTCGGCGCGGAGCCCGCCACCCCCGGCACGCTGTGGTGCTCGGAGACCCAGAAGCGGTGGTAGCCCAGCCGCTCGGCCTCCCGGGCGAGGGCCACGGTGTCCCGCAGGGCGCCGGGGCCGTCGTGCCCCGCGCGGGTACGGGAGCGGTCCAGGACGGAGAAGCGCGTCGACGCGATCACTGAGCTCACACAGGCTTCAACGTCCTCACGGCGCCAGGATTCCCTAGGGTGGGCGCATGACGGAGAACAGCAGGCCACTGGCGGTGTTCGACCTCGACGGCACGCTCGCGGACAGCGGCCACCGCCAGCACTTCCTGGAAGGTGCCCGGCGCGACTGGAACGCCTTCTTCGCCGCCGCCCCGGCCGATCCGCCCCTGGCGGAGGGCGTCGCGCTGTGCCTGGCGGCGGCGCTGGAGTGCGAGATCGTCTACCTGACCGGCAGGCCCGAGCGCTGCCGCCGGGACACCCGGGCATGGCTGGCCGCGCAGGGCCTGCCGGACGGGACGCTCCACATGCGGCCCAACGCCGACCGCAGGCCGGCCCGGACCACCAAGCTGGAGCTGCTGCGCCGGCTGGGGGCGGGACGCGAGGTCCGGATGCTGGTGGACGACGACGAGCTGGTGTGCGACGCCGCCGAACGGGCGGGCTTCCCCGTCGTACGGGCGCGGTGGGCGGTGCCCACCGGGACGCTGAAGGACGCGCAGGAGCGGGAGGGGCGCACCTGAGAGGGCGCCCCCCTCGTCCGCGCTCACACCTCCTGGTCGTCGTCCAGCCGGAAGCCGACCTTCAGACCCACCTGGTAGTGCTCGACCCGCCCGTCGGCGATCTGGCCGCGCACCTGGGTGACTTCGAACCAGTCCAGGTTGCGCAGGGTCTGCGCGGCGCGGGCGACGCCGTTGCGGATGGCCTGGTCGACGCCCTCGGGGGAGGTGCCGACGATCTCGGTGACGCGGTACGTGTGATTGGACATGGAGGTGCACTCCTCTTCGTCGCGTCCCTCCACCGTGCCGCACCTCGCGCCGGTTCGCGAGACGTCGGTCCCGGAATCGGTTGCGCAACGGGGCTTGACCCGCCCATTGGTACAGACCAAAATCGGCCGCACCCGAACTGGCCAACAGCCCCTTCCCCGGAAGAGCCGTCCGCGCTTTCCCCACGTCGGGTCATGACTGCCCGTGCCATGACGCAGAAGGTGACCTCCGTGAAGAACCGCTTCCTCCACGTCCCCGTCGTGCTCCTCACGGCCCTCGCGCTCGGCGGCTGCGGCGCTCTGCCGGGTGTCGGCGGCCACTCCACCACCACCGTCACCGTCTGGCTGATGAAGGACAGCGCCTCCGACGACTTCATCAAGCGGTTCACCGAGGCGTTCGAGAAGGAGCACCGCTCGGTCAGGCTCGACGTACGGATCCAGGAATGGACGGGCATCGGGCAGAAGGTGACCGCCGCCCTCAAGTCCGGTGAGGGGCCCGACGTCATCGAGGTCGGCAACACCCAGGTCTCGCAGTACGCCGCCAGCGGCGGACTGCTCGACCTCACCCTGGAGTCCCTGCGCGACTGGGGCAGCGCCGACTGGCTGCCGGGCCTGGCGGAGCCCGGCAGGGTGGACGGGGTGCAGTACGGCATCCCCTGGTACGCGGCGAACCGCGTGGTGATCTACCACAAGGACCTGTTCCGGGCGGCCGGCATCACCAAGGCCCCCAGGACCCGGGCCGAGTGGCTGAGCGACACCGAGAAGCTCAACACCGGCGCCACCCAGGGCATCTACCTCGCCGGACAGGACTGGTACACCCTCGCCGGGTTCGTCTGGGACGAGGGCGGCGAGCTGGCCCAGGAGAGCGCGGGGGAGTGGACCGGCACCCTCGCCACGCCCGCCGCCCTGCGCGGCATGGACTTCTACCGCCGGCTCCAGGCGCTGGGCGGCGGCCCCAAGAACGCCGACGAGGCCACGCCCCCGCAGGCCGAGGTCTTCGCCAGGGGCGGCGTCGCCCAGATCGTCGCCGTCCCGGGCACGGCCAAGGCCATCGAGAAGGCCGACCCCGCCCTCGCGGGCAAGCTCGGCTACTTCCCCGTCCCCGGCAAGACCGCCGCCGCCCCCGGCGCGGTCTTCACCGGCGGCTCGGACCTGATCGTGCCCAAGCGGTCCGCGCACCGCACCGAGGCCGTGGAGGTGGTCAAGGCGCTGGCCGGGGAGAAGTGGCAGCGGGACCTCGCCGCCACCATGAGCTACGTGCCGAACAAGCCCGCGCTCGCGGCCGCCGTGGAGAACCAGGCGGGCACGGCCGCGATGGCGCAGGGCGCGGCCCGGGGCCGGGCCACGCCCAACTCGCCCCAGTGGGCCGCCGTCGAGGCCGACAACCCCATCAAGCCGTACATGACCGCCGTCCTCACGGGGGCCGACCCGAGGACGGCGGCCAGGGCGGCCTCCACGCGGATCAGCTCGCTGCTGTTCCCGTGACGGCGTCCTTCAGGACCGACAGCGACAGCGCGAAGCGGCCCTCGGCGTCCGTCCACCAGTGGGTGGCACTCAGCCCGGCGGCCGCGAGCTCCGCCCGTACCCCCTCGGGGCGGAACTTCGCCGAGATCTCGGTGCGCAGCTCCTCGCCCTTCTCGAAGCGGACCACGAGGTCCAGTTCGGGGATTTTGACGGCGAGGTCGGCGCGGGCCCGCAGCCGCATCTCGATCCACTCGCGGTCGGCGTCCCAGCGCGCCACGTGGCCGAAGTCGTCGAGGTCGAAGTCGGCGCCGAGCTCGCGGTCGATGACGGCGAGGACGTTCTTGTTGAACTCGGCCGTCACCCCTTCCCGGTCGTCGTAGGCCCGCACCAGGACCGACTCCTCCTTCACCAGGTCGGTGCCGAGCAGGAAACTGTCACCCGGCTCCATCACCGCGGCGACCGAGGCCAGGAACCGCGCGCGCTCGTCCGGCAGCAGATTGCCGATCGTGCCGCCCAGGAAGACCACCAGGCGCGGCCCGGGCGTTGCGGGCAGGTCGAGCGGCCGGGTGAAGTCGGCGATCAGCGCGTGCACACCGAGCGCGGGCCGCTCCGCGATCAGCGCCGCGGCGGCCCCGGTCAGCGCGCTCTCACTGACGTCCACCGGGATGTACGTGAGCGGGTCCGGCAGCGCGTCCAGCAGCAGCCGGGTCTTCTCGGAGGACCCCGAGCCCAGCTCGACCAGGGTGCGGGCCCCGGAGACCGCCGCGATCTCGGCGGCCCGCTGGTCGAGGATCTCCCGCTCCGCGCGCGTGGGGTAGTAGTCGTCGAGCCGGGTGATCTCCTCGAACAGTTCGCTGCCCCGGGCGTCGTAGAACCACTTGGGCGGCAGGGTCTTGGGGTGTGCCGTCAGCCCGTGCAGCACGTCGGCGCGCAGCGCGGCCCCGGTGGCGTCCTCGGGCAGGGTGCGGGTCAGCTGGAACGGGTGGGACTGGTGCACGAGGAAGGCTCCTTGAGGGGGGTCAGTACAACGTCGGTACGGGTCGCGGCCAGCAGGGTGCGGTCGGGGACCTCGTGCCAGTGCGGATCGTCGTCGTAGGGCTCCGAGGCGACGACCGTGCGCACGCCCGGCCGGGCCAGGTACCACAGGGTGTCGCCCCAGGCGGTGGCGGCGATGCTCACGCCGTCCGTGAGCAGCAGGTTCAGCCGGGAGTCCGGGGCAGCGGCGGCGACCTCGGTCACCGTCTCGGCGAGCGCCCCGCCCAGCTCGTCGCCCGCCCGCAGCCGGTGCAGCAGCAGGGCCCACACCAGCGCGGAGTCGCAGCGCGCCTCCAGGCGCAGCAGCTCCTTGGCGGGCAGGGCGGCGGCCAGGGACGCGAGCGAGCCGGGCCAGCCCCGCACCGCCCCGTTGTGGCTGAAGAGCCAGGGCCCGGCGGCGTAGGGCGCGGCGGCGGCCTCGTTGTCCGGGCCCGGCTCGGTGGCGTCCCGTACCGCCGCGAGCAGCGCGCCGGTGCGCACCACCCGGGCCAGGTCCGCGAACGAGGGGTCGGCCCAGATCGGCCCGGGCCGGCGGTAGCGGCCCGGCACGGGGTCGCCCTCGGCGTACCAGCCGACCCCGAAGCCGTCGGCGTTGACCGTGCCGTGCCGCTGCCTGCGCGGCGCCCAGGACTGCCGGTACAGCGCGTGCGGCGGGCTGACCAGGAGCTCACCCAGCGCCGACGGCTCTCCGACGAAGGCGATATGACGGCACATCAGGCGTTCCTCGCGGTCCGGAACCCGGCGAAGATCTGGCGCCGCACGGGCAGGTCCCAGTTGCGGAAGGTGCCCCGGCAGGCCACCTGGTCCACGGCGAACGAACCCCCGCGCAGCACCTTGTGGTCGGGTCCGAAGAACACTTCCGAGTACTCGCGGTAGGGGAAGGCGACGAAGCCCGGGTAGGGCATGAAGTCGCTGGACGTCCACTCCCACACGTCCCCGATCAGCTGCCGTACGCCCAGCGGGGAGGCGCCCGCCGGATAGGCGCCCGCCGGGGCCGGGCGCAGATGGCGCTGGCCCAGATTGGCGTGGTCGGACGTGGGGTCGGCGTCGCCCCACGGGTAGCGGCGGGAGCGGCCGGTGGCGGGGTCGTACCGGGCCGCCTTCTCCCACTCCTCCTCGGTGGGCAGCCGCCGCCCGGCCCAGCGGGCGTAGGCGTCGGCCTCGTACCAGCTGACGTGGAGCACCGGCTCGTCCAGCGGTACGGGCTCGGTCACCCCGAACCGGCGGCGCAGCCACTGACCGCCCTCCTCCCGCCAGAACAGCGGCGCGGTGAGGTTGTGCCGGCGCACCATGGCCCAGCCCTTCGGCTCCCACCAGCGCTCGTCGCTGTAGCCGCCGTCCTCGATGAACCGCAGATACGCGCCGCAGGTCACCGGGGTGGTGTCGAGGTGGAAGGCGGGGACGATGCGGTGGTGGGCGGGGCGCTCGTTGTCCAGCGCCCAGGGCTCGGCGGAGGTGCCCATGGTGAACGGGCCGCCGGGGACGAGGACTTCGCGGGGCAGGTCCGCGGTGGTGCCGTCCGGCGGCTCGGGCGCGGAGAGTGCCGCCGGGCCCTTGCGGAGCTGATGGGTGATCAGCATGGTCTCGTCGTGCTGCTGTTCGTGCTGGGCGACCATCCCGAAGGCGAAGCCCGCGTCGATCAGGCGGGGACCGCCCTCCAGCGGGGTGGACTCCAGGACGTCCAGCGCCCGCCCGCGCACCTCCGCGGCGTACCGGCGCGCCTCGGCCGGGGAGAGCAGCGGCAGCGAGGGGCGGGCGGCGCGCGGGTGCTCGAAGGCGTCGTACAGCGAGTCGATCTCCGGGCGCATCGCGTCCCGCCCGGCGACGGCCCGCAGCAGCCACTGCTCCTCCTGGTTGCCGATGTGCGCCAGGTCCCAGACCAGCGGCGACATCAGCGGAGAGTGCTGGGCGGTGAGGTCGTGGTCGTCGACGCAGGAGGTGAGGGTGGCGGTGCGCGCCCGGGCGGCGGTCAGGGCCGTCAGGGCGCGGCGGCGCAGCGCCTCGGGGTCGGTGGCGTCCGCTCCGGTCGGTTCGGGGCCGGTCATGAGGAGGATTCCTTCCCGGGGGCGGGCGCGGACGGGACGTCCGCGGGGGAGAGGCCCCGTACGACATGGCGGTCCGTGAAGGCGGCGACCGCCTCGCGGACCTCGGTGGTGGCGCCGAGCCGGGGCAGTGCCTCCAGCGCGGCGGCGAAGCAGATCCCGGCGGCCTCGCGCAGCTCGGGGTCGGCGAGCCCCGCGCGGGCGGCGCCGGCCCAGAGCGGATTGCGCGGCGCGGGCTGCGAACCGGCCTTCTCCGCCAGGCACTTGACGGCCCGGTAGGCGGTCTCGGCCGCCTCCTGGTCGTCGAAGAGCGCGGTGGTCACGGCGAGCGGGACGATCCAGCCGTCCTCACCGGGCTGCGCGTCGATCATGCGCAGCTCCAGGTGCCCGCGCGGCCGCACCGGCGGGAACAGCGTGGTCAAGTGGTAGTCGAGGTCCTCGCGGGTGGCCGGGCGCGGCTCGCCGGTGCGCAGCCACTGGCGGAAGGTGAGCCCCTCCGGCGCGTCCCAGGCGGCGCCCTCGGAGCGCACGCACATCACCGGCGCGTCCAGTACGTGCGCGGCCCAGGCCGCCCGGGGCTCGGCGTCCAGCGGCGGCGCCAGCGCCCGTACGGGGTCGATGCCGGTCCACACCGCCTGCCGGGAGGAGCGCCAGCCGGTGGCTCTGCCCTCCTGGCGGGGGGAGTTGGCGAAGGCGGCGACCAGGACCGCGCCGAGGAGGTGGGCCATGCGCCAGCGGCGTCCGAAGCCGAGCGGGCCCGGCTCCTCGTATCCGGCGTCGAGGCAGACCTGGACGGAGGCGGAGGCGCACATCATGGCCCGTCCCGCCGGTCCGGTCCGGTCGAAGTGGGCTTCCATGGCGTCGTAGCGGGGATCGTGCAGAAAGCGGCGCGGCGGCTGCCACGGCTCCTGGCCGAGCCCGGTCAGGGTCAGGTCCCTGGGGCGAAGAGCGGCCCGGACGGCTCGGAGATCGGCCGCCACGGAGTCGACGCACTCCATGAGGGAACCGGCGGGCAGCGAGCTGAGCTCCAGCTGGCCGCCGGGTTCGACGGTGAGTGCCGACCGCAGGGGCAACGTCCTCAACGAGGCGTAGGCGGCGGCGAGTCGGTCGTGCGCGACGGGCAGGCGCGGGTCGTGGAGATCATGGACCAGCCACTCCACTTCGACCCCGACGGCCCGAGGTGGACCGGTCTTGAAACAGATGCAGCGGAGCAGATCATCCGCTTCCGTTTCGGTGAACTGTCTGGTCAGCATGGTCGTTTCCCCGACGCGGGGGCGTTTTCGGTGCACTGTCCCACCTAAGCCACTGCCGTCTTCTCGCACAAGAGTGCCCATCCGGACGGAAAGTATGTTGCGGGAGTGTTCTCCTGGCGTCAACGATGCTAAATATGAGTGCACGACTGCGCGACCTCGCGCGCCACACCGTGGAGATCACCGAGGCCGGAGCGTACGAGGCGCCCGGCGGGTCCACGGTCGCGATCGCCGCCTGGGTGGCGGCGGCCGTCGAAGGAACCCGGCTCTTCGGCCCCGGCCCGGTGCCCGTGACGCCCGACACCGACCGCTCCGGCCTGTGCGCGGTGACCGGCGAGAGCAGCCTGGAGGCGGCCCGGCGCCTGGTCGGCGAGGGCCCCGGCGAGGTGGCCGTGCTCAACTTCGCCTCCGCGCGCAACCCCGGCGGCGGCTTCCTGAACGGGGCCCAGGCCCAGGAGGAGGCGCTGTGCCGCTCCTCCGCGCTGTACCCGACGCTGCTGCGGGCGCCCGGATTCTACGAGCACCACCGCGCCGACCGCGATGTCCTCTACACCGACCGGGTGATCCACTCACCCGGTGTGCCGGTCTTCCGCGACGACCGGGGCCGCCTCCTCGACGAGCCGTTCCGGATCGGCTTCCTCACCTGCCCCGCGCCCAACGCGGGAGTGATCCGCGGGCGGGCACCCCAGGACGTGGACCGTATCGCCCCGGCCCTCGCCCGGCGCGCCGAGCGCGTCCTGGAGACCGCGACCCACTGCGGCTACCGGCGCCTGGTGCTCGGCGCCTGGGGCTGCGGCGTCTTCCGCAACGACCCGGCGCAGGTGGCGGGGGCCTTCCACGCCCACCTCACGGGCACGGGCCGCTTCGCCCGCCACTTCGACGAGGTGGTCTTCGCGGTCCTGGACCGCACGGCCGGCCGTGCGACGCTGCGGGCCTTCGAGGAGGTGTTCGCGGCGGCGTGACGTCCCGCGCCGCCTGCCGGGGGTGAGCGCGGACCCCCTGGTTGCGCCGGACGGCGCAGCGGGCGCGGGCCCCGGCGGCGGGCGGCCGCCAGGCTCGGAGCATGATCACCCGATCCCTCGCGGCGCTGCTCGCCGCCGTCCTCGCCGTCCTCGCCGCGCCGCCCCCCTCGGCCGCCGAACCCGCGCCGCCGCGGTCCGTCTCGGCCTGGCTGCCCTACTGGGACCAGGAGGGCGCCTACCAGGACGCCCTGCGCCACGCGGCCCAGCTGCACACCGTCAGCCCGTTCTGGTACCAGGCGGTCGGCGCCGAGCGGATCGACGGGCATCCCGGCGCGGGAGACCGGCGCGTCGTCGACGGGCTGCACGCCGCCGGGATCGCGGTGGTCCCCACCGTCATGGAGACGATGCAGCCCGGCGCCCTCGCCGCGATCCTCACCGACCCGGCCAAGCGCGCCACGCACATCACGGCCCTGCTGACGGTGGTCGGCAGCCGCTCCTACGACGGCCTCGACATCGACTACGAGTCCATCGCCCCGACCGGCGACGCCGACTATCCGGCGGTGCGGGCGGCCTACGCCGTCTTCATCGGCGAGCTCTGCGCCCGGCTGCACGCCCTCGCCAAGAAGTGCGTCAGCACCGTGTCACCGCAGACCGCGACCACCGGCCGCGTCTGGGACTACGCGGCGCTCGGCCGAGCCGCCGACCGGGTGCGGATCATGGCGTACGACCGGCACTGGTCGGGCGGCACTCCCGGCCCGCTGGCCGGGGTCGACTGGTACGAGGACATCCTGCGCCGCGCCACCGTGCTGATCCCGCCCGACCGGATCGAGATGGCGCTGCCCGCCTACGGCTGGGACTGGCCCGCCACCGGCGGCGGCCGGGCCCGGCACGTCACCTGGCGGGAGGCGGAGGCCCTGCGCACGGCGAAGGGCGCGCCGTACCAGCTCGACCCCGTATCCCAGACCCCCCACTTCGGCTACCGGGACGGAGACACGGCCCGCGAGGTCTGGTACCAGGACGCCCGGGGCGTCGAGGCCGATCTGCCGGTCCTGGCCCGCCACGGGGTCCGCACCACCTCCCTGTGGGCCCTGAACTTCGAGGACCCGGCCGTGTGGCCGGTGCTGGCCAGGACCTGACCGGGCGAGTGTCCGCTCAACGCTCCGAACGCCCGGTCAGCGCCCCGGGTGACCGGAGCGCGTGCGCCGTTCGAAGGTCACGTCCCGGGCCGTGCCCAGCGCCGTCGCCACCGCGCCGAGCAGCACCGCGTCCTCACCGAGCGAACTCGGCGCCACCTTCGGACGCAGCGGGGTCAGGGTGCGCAGGGTCGCGCGGACCGTCCGCAGCAGCAGGTCCGCGCTGTGCCCCACGCCTCCGCCCAGCACCACCAGGTCCGGGTCGAGCACCGCGGCGACCGCCGCCACGGTGTGGGCCAGGCGCTCACCCTCCAGCTCGACCGCCTTGACCGCCGCCGGGTCCCCGGCCCGCGCCGCGTCGAAGACGTCCTTCGCCGTGAGCGGCCCGGCCATGCCGTGCGAGCGGGCCGCCGCCACCACCGCGTCCCCGGAGACCGCGTCCTCCAGGGTGTCCGGCTTCTGCCGGCCGGGCCACGGCAGGAAACCGATCTCGCCTGCGCCGCCGTGCGCCCCGGTGAAGAGCCGACCCTCGCTGACCACGCCCATGCCGAGCCCGGTGCCGATCAGTACGTACACGAAGAGGCGGCTGCCCGCCCCGACGCCGAAGGTGTACTCGCCCAGCGCCGCCAGATTGGCGTCGTTGTGGACGGCCAGCGGCATCCCGAGCCCGTCCCGCATCCGGTCGAACAGGCCGGGCCGGCCCCAGCCGGGCAGGTGCTGGGCGTAGCGCACCCGGCGCTTCTCCGCGTCGTACACCCCGGGCGTGCCGACCACCGCCTGGGCGATCTTCTCCACGTCCACGCCCGATTCGGCGACGAGTTGATGGGCGGTGGTGACCACGAGGCCGGCCATGGTGCCGGAGGTGCGCGCCTGGTTGCGGACCTCCGAGCGCGCCACCACCGTGCCGTCCAGGTCCGCGAGCGCCACCCGCAGCCAGGCCCGCCCGATGTCGACGCCCAGCGCGTACCCGGCGGTCGGATCCGGGGCGTAGAGCACCGCGGACCGGCCGCGCTCGGGGATGTGCGTGCCGGCCTCGCGGACCAGGCCGGTGGCGGCGAGCGCGGCGAGCGCGCTGGAGACCGTGGGCTTGGACAGCCCGCTCTCGCGGGCGAGCTGGGCCCGTGACGAGGGGCCGCCCGCGCGCAGCCGGTCGAGCAGCAGCCGCTCGTTGCTGTTGCGCTGACGCTGGGGGTTCCAGGGTTGCTCACCCTCGTCGCTGCTGGTCATCCGCTCATTCTCACGTATCGCTCCCGACCGTTCACCGGCGACCACGGGAGTAGGCCCCCGAAGGTTTTCCGGGCGCCCGGGCCGAGTCCGGCCGGAATCACATCCGGTTCCGCCGGGGCGACTTCGGCCAACCGCCGGACCGGGACACCGGTGCTTCTGCGAGGATGCCGAACGCGATGAGCGATCCCTCGAAGCAGCCGCAGCAGCCGCAGCCGCAGCCCGCCGAACGGCCCGTGCCGACCAGCGCCGACGTGGCCCGGCTGGCCGGAGTCTCCCGTGCCACGGTGAGCTACGTCCTCAACAACGCCTCGGCCGTGCGCATCAGCGAGCCCACCCGGGCCCGGGTGCGCGAGGCGGCCGAGGAGCTGGGCTATGTGCCGCACGCCGCGGCCCGCAGCCTGCGCGCCGGCCGCACCCGGATCGTGCTGCTGCCCAGCGGGCACCTCCCGGTCGGCCCGCTCTTCGGCCGCCTCCTGAACGAACTGCAAGGGGCGCTGCGGCGCCTGGACTACACGGTGGTGCAGTACGGCAGCCTCGGCCTCGGCGCCGACGACGCGGCCCGCGCCTGGGCCGAGCTGCGCCCGGTCGCCGTGATCTCGCTCGGCGACACCGAACTGACCGCGCGGGGCGTCGACGTGCTGAAGCGGGCCGGGGCGCGGGCGGTGGTCACGCTCGGCCCGCGGCGCGTCGAGGGCGCGCACGCGCTGCCGATGGACCAGCGGGCGATAGGGCGGTGCGCGGTCGCCCATCTGCTGGAGCGCGGCCACCGCAGGATCGGTGTCGTGGTGCCCGCCGAACCGGGTCTCGAGTACTTCTCCGGGCCCCGCCTGGCAGGCGCACGCAAGGCCCTCGCGGGCACGGACGCGGTGGTCGAGCCGCTGGAGCTGGCGTACGAGGAGGAGGCCGCCACCGCACTGGCCGGGCGCTGGCGGGGCCTTGGCCTGGACGCGGTGTTCGCCTACAACGACGAGTACGCGATGCTCCTGATGCGCGCCCTCCAGGACGCGGGCATCGACGTCCCCGCGCAGACGGCGGTCGTCGGCGCCGACAACCTCCTCCTGGGCACCCTTCTGCGTCCCCGGCTCACCACGGTCAACATCGACCTGGTCGCGGGGCGCCGGCTGGCGGAGCTGGTGGACGCGGCGGTACGCGACCCCGCGGCGGTGGGGGAGCGGCGGGACCTGATGGGGGCGAGCCTGGTGCGGCGCGAGTCCACCTGAGGCTTGTTCAACCGGATCGTGCCCGGGCCGCGGGGGCGGGGACGCACGTCCGAGGCAGGACCGAAGCCGTCGCGACCCGAACGACGCCCGCCGTGAAGGCACGCGTCGAAGGCATGCCCTCCAGGCCTCTCGCCGCCACCGGAACAGGGCAAAAATCCGGCCACCGGCGGAGTGGCACCCTCCCCCCGCCGTCCCCGCGCCCCTACCGTCCCCCCATGCACCCCTCGCGCCTGGTCGTCCTCATCGTCCCCTCCCACGTGGAGACCCGCGGCACCGCGTCCGTGGCCGACAGCGCCGTCCGCTCCGCCCTCGTCGAGGCGACGGGCGAGACCGGCGAGACCGGCTACCCGCGCTACGCCGGACACGGCGTCGTCGCCGACGTGGACCCCGCCACCCGTACCGTGGAGGCCATCCTCGTGGACGGCTCGGAGCTCGACTACGGCCTCACCGCGCTCATCGCCCCCGAGTGACCGAGCGCCGCCGTCGACCCGGACTCCCCGGCCAGCCTCCCCAGGCGGGCCGGGTCGGGCCGGGTCGTCCCCCAGGGGCCGTTGACAGCGCGCCGGGGCGGACCGAGACTCGGCCCTGATCGTGAACCAGAGTTCACCGGGCGAACAGAGTGGGCCGGACCGGGGGTGTCGAGCACCCCGCGGCGCGGCCGACCGGGCAGCGGGAGAGAAGCGGATGAGCATCCGGGACGTGTACATCGTGGACGCCGTGCGCACCCCCATCGGCAAGTTCGGGGGAGCGCTCGCCGGAGTGCGGCCCGACGACCTGGCCGCGCACGTGGTGAAGTCGCTCGTCGCCCGCTCCCCGGAGCTCGACCCGGCCCGTATCGACGACGTGTACTTCGGCGACGCCAACGGCGCGGGCGAGGACAACCGCGATGTGGCCCGGATGGCGGTGCTGCTCGCCGGGCTGCCGGTGACGGTCCCCGGCGTCACCGTCAACCGGCTGTGCGGCTCGGGTCTGGAGGCCGTCATCCAGGCCGCCCGCGCCCTCGCGCTCGGTGACGCGCACATCGCGGTCGCGGGCGGGGTGGAGTCGATGTCCCGCGCCCCCTGGGTCATGCAGAAGCCCGAGCGCGCCTTCCCGGCCGGGCACCAGCAGCTCTGGTCGACCACGCTCGGCTGGCGGATGACCAACCCGAGGATGCCCGCCGAGTGGACCGTCGGGCTCGGTGAGGGCGCGGAGCTGATCGCGGACCGGCACGCCCTGTCCCGCGAGCAGCAGGACGCGTTCGCCCTGGACAGCCACCGCAAGGCCGCCGAGGCCTGGGCGAAGGGCCTGTACGACGACGAGGTGGTCCCGTACGAGGGCGTCGGCCTCGCCCGCGACGAGTGCATCCGCGAGTCCTCCACCATGGAGGCGCTCGCCCGGCTCAAGCCCGCCTTCCGCGAGGGCGGTTCGGTGACCGCGGGCAACTCCTCGCCGCTCAACGACGGCGCCGCGGCCCTGCTCCTGGTGGACGAGGAGGGCCTGCGCGCCACCGGCCGCGAGCCGCTGGCCCGGATCCGCGCCTCCGCGGTCACCGGGATCGAGCCGCAGCTCTTCGGCCTCGGCCCCGTCGAGGCGGTCCGCACCGCGCTGGCCAAGGCGGGCCGGGCGCTGGGGGACCTGAGCGTCTTCGAGCTCAACGAGGCTTTCGCCGCCCAGTCGTTGGGGTGTCTCGCCGAGTGGCCGGAGCTGGATCCGGCCGTGGTCAACCCGCGCGGCGGCGCCATCGCCATCGGCCACCCGCTAGGCGCCTCGGGCGCCCGGCTCGCCGGGGCGGTCGCCCACCAACTGGCCGCCGCGGGCTCGGGCGTGGGACTGGCCGCGCTCTGCATCGGCGTCGGCCAGGGGCTGGCGCTGGTCCTGGAGCGCTGAGGGGCACGGCTGAGCGCGGGATGGGCGCGAGCTGAGGACGGGGGCGGACCGCCACCCTCCGGATCAACTGCCGCCCGGAGCAACAGAGCTGCCGGTGTGTCAGGTGAGGCGGGCGAGGGGTGTTTCCCGGGAGTGCCGGACTAGGATGCCGCACGGGACTTCCCCGTGATCATGGCCTCCCCTCGATCCCGCGTGAGACTGGAGATCCTTCATGACCCTGCTCGACCCCAAGACCTGGCAGGCGCGGACGCTGTCGGGGGGTGAGTACGAGGTCACCGAACCCGCCACCGGAGAAGGGCTGGGCACGCTCACCCTGGCCACCGCCGACGACATCGCCGCCGCCGTCGCGGCGGGCCGCGCGGCCCAGCCGGACTGGGCCCGCTCCCCGCACTTCGTCCGGGCGGCCGTCCTGCGCCGCGCGGGCGACCTGTTCACCGCGTACGCCGACGAGCTGCGCGAATGGCTAGTACGGGAGTCCGGCTCGATACCCGGCAAGGCCGACTTCGAGCTGCACGTGGCCGCCCAGGAGTGCTACGAGGCGGCGGCGCTCGCCTCCCGGCCGCTCGGTGAGGTGCTGCCGAGCGAGGAGCCCAGGCTCAGCTACACCCGGCGCGTGCCGGTCGGGGTGACCGGGGTCATCGCCCCGTTCAACGCCCCGCTCATCCTCTCCATCCGCTCGGTCGCGCCCGCCCTCGCGCTCGGCAACGCCGTGGTCCTCAAGCCCGATCCGCGCACGGCGGTCTGCGGCGGCCTCTCGCTCGCCGCGGTCTTCGAGGAGGCGGGCCTGCCCGAGGGGCTCCTGCACGTCCTGCCGGGCGGCGTGGGGGCCGGGCAGGCGCTGGTCGCGGACCCCGGTGTCCCGGTCATCTCCTTTACCGGCTCGACCGCCGCCGGGCGCGCGGTCGGCGAGGCCGCCGGACGCCTGCTCAAGCGCGCCCATCTGGAGCTCGGCGGGAACTCCGCGCTGGTCGTCCTGGAGGACGCCGACATCGAGGGCGCGGTGGCGCAGGCCTCCTGGGGCTCCTTCTTCCACCAGGGCCAGATCTGCATGACCACCGGCCGCCACCTCGTGCACGCCTCGCTCTACGAGGAGTACGTGGAGCGGCTCGCCGCCCGGGCCGACGCGCTGGCCGTGGGCGACCCCTACCGCGCGCAGGTCCACCTCGGCCCGCTCATCGACGAGGCCCAGCTCACCAAGGTCCACGACCTGGTGCGGGCCAGCACCGCGCGCGGTGCCCGGCTCGCCGCGGGCGGCACCCACCGGGAGCTGTTCTACCGGCCGACCGTCCTCGCGGACGTCGACGACGCCACCCCGGCGTACGCGGAGGAGGTCTTCGGACCGGTCGCGCCCGTCCGGTCCTTCCGCACCCTGGACGAGGCCGCCGCGCTGGCCGCCGACGGCCCGTACGGGCTCTCCCTCGGCATCGTCACCCGCGACACCGCGCTCGGCCTCGAACTCGCGGACCGCATCCCGACCGGGATCGCCCACATCAACGACCAGACGGTCAACGACGAGGCGGTCGCGCCCTTCGGCGGGGTCGCGGCCTCCGGAACCGGCGCGCGGTTCGGGGGCGCGGCGAACGTGGAGGCGTTCACGGAGCTGCGCTGGACGACGGTGCGGGGCCGCCCGGAGGGTCACCCGTTCTAGGGCGCGTTGTCGGCCGCGGGCCGGTGGTGGTCGCCCGCGCCCCTGGTAGGGCACGCGGTACCGCCCTGATCAACCCCGCACACCGCACTCCTATGCTTGCGCGGTGCATTCAGTGATCAGCGGCTTCCTGCCCATCTGGGCGCTCACCGCCTGCGGCTGGGGCGCCGGGCGCTTCCGGGTGCTCGGTGACCAGGCCCAGCACGTGCTGGGCCGGTTCGCCTTCACCTTCGCGATGCCGTCGCTGCTGTTCCTGACGATGGCGCGTTCGCACCCTGGCGATCTGGCCCGGCCGGGCGTGGCCGTCTTCGCGGCGAGCCTGGCCGCGGTGTTCGCGGCGGGGCTGCTCGTCAGCCGCTGGATGTTCCACCGCAAGCGCGGCGAACAGGCGATAGGCGCGATGGCCGCGTCCTACGTCAACTCCGCGAACCTGGGCATTCCGGTCGCCGTGCACGTCCTGCACGACACCTCGTTCATCGTCGCCGCGGCGCTCTTCCAGATGCTCTTCATCACGCCGCTGATCCTGGTCGTGATCGAGCTGGACGTACGGCGGGCCGGGCGCGAGCGCTGGACGCGGATCCTCCAACTGCCCTTCCGCAACCCGGTGATCGGGGCGTCCGCGCTGGGCCTGGTGGTCGCCGGGCTTGGACTCCGGCTTCCGGCGGAGGTGGTCTCGCCGCTCCAGATCCTGGGAGGCGCCGCCGTACCGTCGGCCCTGTTCGCCCTCGGGATGTCGCTGAAAGCGCGGGCCAGGACCGACGCCGACGGCCGGACCGAGCGGCTGATCCTGGTGGGGCTGAAGGTCGCGGCGCAGCCCCTGCTCGCCTACGCGCTCGGGCGCTGGCTCTTCGCCCTGGACGGGCACGCGCTGTTCGCGGTGGTGCTGTGCGCGGGGCTGCCGACCGCGCAGAACGCGTTCATCTTCGCGTCCGAGTACTCCCTGGACACCGAGCTGCCCAGGGACACCGTGCTGCTCTCGACGCTCCTGTCGATGGTGTCCCTGTCACTGATCGCCTGGCAGCTGGGCTGAGGCGGGGGCGGCCCCGGGCCGCCCCGGAGCGGCCTACTTGCCCTTGTTGTCGGCGTTGCCGGCCTCCTCGACCGACTTGCGGACCTCGTCCATGTCAAGAGCACGCGCCTGGCCGATCACGTCCTCCAGCGCGGCCTCGGGCAGCGCGCCGGGCTGCGAGAAGATCGCCACGTTGTCGCGGACGATCATCAGCGTGGGGATGGAACGGATCTCGAACGCCGCCGCGAGCTCCTGCTGGGCCTCGGTGTCCACCTTGGCGAAGACCAGGTCCTCGTGGCGCTCGGAGGCCGCCTCGTAGACCGGGCCGAACTGCCGGCAGGGACCGCACCAGGAGGCCCAGAAGTCGATCAGGACGAAGTCGTTGTCGGACACGACCTGGTCGAAGTTCTCCTTGGTCAGCTCCACAGTCGCCATCACGCACTCCCTCTTCCTGGCCTCACCGTGAAGCCGCCTCGCACAACGGCGACCGCCGTCGTGGTATTCCGTGGATTTTCCCGCTGACCCACCCCTGCCCCTGTGGCTCCCCGGTACTCCTCGCACCAGACTGTGCCCATGACCGAAGCTTTGGAATACGACGTGGTGGTGCTGGGAGCGGGACCGGTGGGCGAGAACGTCGCCGACCGGGTGCGGGCGGCGGGGCTGAGCGCCGCCGTGGTGGAGAGCGAACTGGTCGGAGGCGAGTGCTCGTACTGGGCGTGCATGCCCAGCAAGGCCCTGCTGCGACCGGTGATCGCCCGAGCGGACGCGCGCAAGGTGCCGGGCCTGCGCGAGAGGGTGGAGGGGCCGCTCGACGTGCCCGCCGTGCTCGCCCACCGCGACGAGTACACCTCGCACTGGCAGGACGAGGGGCAGGTGCGGTGGCTGGAGGGCATCGGCGCCCACCTGTACCGCGGCCACGGGCGCCTCTACGGCACCCGCAAGGTCAGCGTCACCAGCCCCGAGGGCGAGCACCACGTGCTGACAGCCCGGCACGCGGTGGCCGTCTGCACCGGCAGCCGCGCCCTCCTGCCCGACCTCCCCGGCATCGCCGACGCCAGGCCCTGGACCAGCCGCGAGGCCACCAGTGCCCAGCAGGTGCCGGGGCGGCTGGTGGTCGTCGGCGGGGGAGTGGTCGGCGTGGAGATGGCGACGGCCTGGCAGGCGTTCGGCGCCCGGGTGACGGTCCTGGTGCGCGGCGAGGGACTGCTGCCGAAGATGGAGCCGTTCGCGGGCGAGCTGGTCGCCGAGGCCCTGAAGGAGGCGGGCGCCTCCGTCCGTACGCAGGTCAACGTCTCCGAGGTCGTCCGCGAGGGCGGCACCGGCCCCGTCACGGTCGTCCTGGACGACGGCGGGCGCATCGAGGCCGACGAGATCCTCTTCGCCACCGGCCGCGCCCCGCGCACCGACGACATCGGCCTGGACACCATCGGCATGGAGCCGGGCTCCTGGCTGCCGGTCGACGACTCCTGCCGGGTGACGGGCAGCGACTGGCTGTACGCGGTGGGCGACGTCAATCACCGCGCGCTCCTGACCCATCAGGGCAAGTACCAGGCGAGGATCGCGGGCGCCGCGATCGCCGCCCGCGCGGCCAAGGTCCCCCTCCTGGAGACCGACCCCTGGGGCGCCCACGCGGCCACCGCCGACCGCGCCGCCGTCCCCCAGGTCGTCTTCACCGACCCCGAGGCCGCGTCGGCGGGTCTGACGCTGGCCGAGGCGGAGGCGGCCGGACACCGTGTCCGTGCCGTCGACTACGACCTCGGCGGGGTCGCGGGCGCGGGCCTGTACGCGGACGGCTACCGGGGCCGCGCCCGGATGGTCGTGGACCTGGACCGCGAGGTCCTGCTCGGCGTCACCTTCGTCGGCCCCGGCGTGGGCGAGCTCATCCACGCGGCCACCGTCGCCATCGCCGCGGAGGTCCCCATCGGACGGCTGTGGCACGCGGTCCCGGCGTACCCGACGATCAGTGAGGTGTGGCTGCGGCTCCTGGAGACCTACCGGGACCGGTAGCCGCGCGCGTGGAGGTGGCCGTCAGCGCTCCTCGAAGACCAGGTTCTCCGGGAGCTCCGTCATCCGGACGGTCTGGTCGGCGACCTCCACGACCGTCGACAAGGTGGTGAACTGCCCCTTGGAGACGATCAGTACGCGGTCGGCGCGCTGGTCGAGGAAGGCCTTGAACCCGGCGAGCGAGGGGTCGCCGTCGCCCAGCACCAGATAGTCCGCCAGGCGCCGGAACAGCTTGGGCAGCACGACCGCCGTCCCGGTGAGCGACCCGAGCCCGTCGATCTTCGCGCCGGTCGCGGTCAGGTCCACCGGCCACACCCCGGCCGCGGCCGTGCGCGCCCGCAGGACCGCCGCCGTCATGGCCGCGCGCAGATCGACGAACAGCTTGGTGTAGTACGTCGGATACGCGAGTCCGTCCGCCAGCTGGGCGAAGTTGGCGGTCTGGCGCAGCAGCGCCGCGTCCACGAAGAGCTGTCGCCCGCTGGGCCCGGGCGCGGGTCCCCGGCCGGCCAGCGCCACACAGCGTCCGTGCAGGTCGGCGCCCCGGGTGAGGAGGAAACCGGGAGCCTGGGCGGGCTCGGAGGCGGTGACCGTGCCGTGGGCGTCGCGCTCGACGCCGAGGAAGCCGAGCCAGGTGGTGAGCGCGCCCGCCGCCTCGTCCGCCAGCGGCGGCGGCTGGCTCAGCTCGCGGCCGTGCGCCGGGATGTAGTGCGTCTCCAGGGTGTCGATGCCGTCGAGGCGCAGCTGGGCACCGCCGGAGCGGTTGCGCCGGACGCGGTGCGGCCCGGGCACCAGGTCCCAGTGGGCGGGGTCGGCCGGGTAGAAGCGGACGGAGTCGCCGTCCGGGCGGGCACCGGTGATGCGGTACGCGCCTTCGATCACGAGCATTCCCACGACGGCCTCCTCCGTGTGCACACCGCGCACACCGCGTACTCCCAGGATCCGCCGCCGGGGCTCCGCCCGCGCCCGTCCGGCGCGACAAGCCGCGATAACTACGGTCCACCGGGCTCCGGCGCGTACAGCTGGGTACGCCGTTGCGCGTACCGCCCCCGGTTCGCCCGCGCGCCTGCGCATCGGTAATACTCCCCCCATGACCTCACGCATTACGGGCGAGGCCGTCCCGATCCGGCGGGCGGTGGCGCGCGACGCCAAGCGGCTCACCCGGCTCGTACGTTCCTCGGGCGCCTACGAGGGCCCGTACGCGGCGATGGTCGCGGGCTACCGGGTGGGCCCGGACTACATCGAGACGCACGAGGTGTACGTGGCGGTCGGCGCGGACGACCGGCTGCTCGGCTTCTACGCCCTCCTGCTCGCCCCGTCCGAGCTGGACCTGATGTTCGTCGCCGACGACGCCCAGGGACTCGGCATCGGACGCCGGCTCATCGCACACATGACCGACCGGGCCCGGGCCGCCGGCCTCGACCGCGTCCGGGTCGTCTCGCATCCGCCCGCCGAGGGCTTCTACCGCAGCGTGGGCGCGCTCAGGACCGGTACGGCCCGCGCCAACCCGCCCGCGGTGCTGTGGGACCGGCCGGAGCTGGAGTTCCCGGTCTCCTCGCTGTGAGCGGGGCCCGCGGAGCCGCGTGACGGCGGGGAGCCGCGAGGCGCCGCCGAGCGGCTGTGCGGTCGTGCCGCACGATCCTTCCGTGCGCGAGGGAGCCCGCTGTCCTGACCGGGCCGCCCTCGCGCGTGGTGTGGTGCCTTCAGGCGAGCGGCACTCCGACCTGGCTCCACGCCTTGGTGACGGCCTGGAGCTCGTCGCCGTCGCCGAAGAGGCCGCGGGCGGTGGCGACCGTGAGGCGGCCGAAGTCGGAGAACTTGGCGTCGCTCGCCAGCTCCCCGCCGGTCAGCGTGGCGTACCAGATCTTCCCGGCCCGCTCCCAGGCGTAGCCGCCGAGCGCCGTGGCCGCCAGGTAGAACGCGTGGTTGGGGATGCCCGAGTTGATGTGCACCCCGCCGTTGTCCCGGCTGGTGCGCACGAAGTCCTCCATCGTGGCGGGCTGCGGGTCCTTGCCGAGCTGCGGGTCGTCGTAGGCGGTGCCCGGTGCCTTCATCGAGCGCAGGGCCTCGCCGTGGATGCGCGGGCCGAGCAGCCCGGCGCCGATGAGCCAGTCGGCCTGGTCGGCGGACTGGCCGAGCGCGTACTGCTTGATGAGCGAGCCGAAGACATCGGAGAGCGACTCGTTGAGCGCGCCGGACTGCCCGAAGTACTCCAGGTTGGCCGTGTACTGCGTGACGCCGTGGGTGAGTTCGTGGCCGATGACGTCGACCGGGATGGTGAAGTCGAGGAAGAGCTCGCCGTCCCCGTCGCCGAAGACCATCTGCTCGCCGTTCCAGAAGGCGTTGTCGTACTTCTCGCCGTAGTGGACGGTCGCGTCGAGCGGCAGTCCGCAGTCGTCGATGGAGTGCCGGCCGTACGCCTTGAGATACAGCTCGAAAGTGGCACCGAGTCCGGCGTGCGCCCGGTTGACGGTCGCGTCCTGCGACGGCGTGTCGCTCTCGGAGTGCACCTTGGTACCGGGCAGCGTCTCGCGCGCCGCGGCGTCGTAGATCGTGCGGTCGGGCTTGTCGGACGGCGTGCCCGTGGGCGGGGCCATGCCACGCACAGTGGTGATCCGGCGCCGGGTGCGCTGGAGCGCGTCGTGCTCCAGGGTGCGGCGCGCTGGCTCGAACGTGGTGGGGTCCTCGGCCTGTGCGAGCTTGTCGAGGACATGAGGCGGGACGATCGTGCAGAACACGGTGTTGGTCTCCATGCCCAGCAATGTGGCACAGCGTGACCGCATCGGTGATACCTGTAGTCGAGTTGGCTGAAAATAGGTGGCGGAGTCGGAACGGCCGCTTCTACGGACCGTGACGACGCGCTCCCGTCAACCCCGCCCGTCTCCCGCCTCAGAGCCAGCCGTTGCGGCGGAAGCCGCGGTGGATGGCGAGGCAGGCCGCCGCCATCACGGCCAGGGCGAGGGGATAGCCGTACTTCCAGTGCAGCTCGGGCATGTGGTCGAAGTTCATGCCGTAGATCCCGCAGACCATCGTCGGTACGGCGACGATCGCCGCCCAGGCCGTGATCTTGCGCATGTCCTCGTTCTGCGCCACCGTCACCTGCGCCAGATGGGCCTGGAGGATCGAGTCGAGCAGCGCGTCGAACGAGCCGATCTGCTCGTTCACCCTGGCCAGATGGTCGAAGACGTCACGGAAGTACGGCTGGGTGTCCGGGCCGATGAGCGGCATCGGCTCGGTGGCGAGCGCCTTCAGCGGGCGGTACAGCGGGGTCACCGCCCGCTTGAACTCCAGCAGTTCGCGCTTGAGCTGGTAGATGCGGCCCGCGTCGCCGCGCCCGGCGCTCTCGCTGAACACGGCGGTCTCCACCGCGTCCACGTCCACCTGCATGGCGTCGATGACCACGAGGTAGTCGTCGACGACGTGGTCCGCTATCGCGTGCAGCACCGCCGCCGGGCCCTGGGCGAGCTGCTCGGGGGTCTTCTCCAGGGACTCGCGCAGCGGACCGAGCGAACCGTGCCTGCCGTGCCGGACGGTGACCACGAAGTCCGGCCCGGTGAACATCATCAGCTCACCGGTCTCGACGACCTCGCTGGTCGCGGTCAGCTCCTCGTGCTCGACGTAGCAGACGGTCTTGAAGACCGCGAACAGCACGTCGTCGTAGCTCTGGACCTGCGGGCGCTGATGGGCGCGGACCGCGTCCTCCACGGCCAGCGGATGCAGCCCGAAGAGCTTGGCGATCCCGGCGAACTCCTCGGCGCTCGGCTCGTGCAGCCCCACCCACACGAACCCCTCCCCGTCCCTGCGCACCCGCCGTACGGCCTCCTCCACCGGGCAGTCGCCCGGCTGGCGCACCCCGTCGCGGTAGACCACGCAGTTCACCACGGCGCTGCCGAGCGGCGAGCGGGCCGGGTGGCTGAGGTCCACCGTGCGGCGGTAGGCACGGCGGACCGCCCTGCGGAGGTTGCGGATCATGGGCACGGCTGGCACTCCTTCGGCGGATCGGCGGCCAGTGTGCCATGCACGGCTGAGGGACCGGCCATCACGCCGAGCGCGCAGGTCACGGCTGTGCGGCGACGTCCCCGTCGAAGGCGGCGGCCAGCCGCAGATAGCGGGCCGCGTCCCCGGTCCGGCCCTGGCGCTCCAGGGTGCGGCCGAGCATGAGCGTCGCGTACCGCTCGACCGGGTCGCGCTCCAGGACGGCACGCAGCTGCGTCTCCGCCTTCTTCAGCTGGGCGGAGTGGTAGTAGGCGCGGGCGAGCAGCAGCCGGGGGGCGACCTGCTCGGGCACCTCGTCGACGATGCCGGTCAGGATGCCGGCGGCCGTGACGTACTCCTTGGCCTCGAAGAACTGGTGGGCGCGGTCCCAGCGCTCGGCGGTGGTCCCGAACTCGTAGTAGCTGCCGGCCACGATGCGTCCTTCCTGGGCTGCCCGGGGCGGAGCCCGGTCCTGCTGGTACGACGGCGGCAACGCCCCTTTATGGTTGAAAATTCCACCACCCATGGTCCTCCCGTGCGTGGGAGGCTGCCCCCGGGTACCCCGACAGGAATAGGTTGACCGGCATGAGCAATCTCGATCGTCAGCCCACGCCCTCCGTGTGCGGCGGGCGCGGCTTCGTCGTCGCCGAACCGGTGCGCGAGCTGCTGTCACCGCGCACCGTCAGGCTCGGCGAGTCCACCGAGGTCCGCCGACTGCTGCCGAACCTCGGCCGCCGCATGGTGGGCGCCTGGGCGTTCGTCGACCACTACGGCCCGGACGACATCGCCGACGAGCCCGGTATGCAGGTGCCGCCGCACCCGCACATGGGGCTGCAGACGGTGAGCTGGCTGCACGAGGGAGAGGTGCTGCACCGCGACAGCCTGGGCAGCCTCCAGACCGTCCGCCCCCGCGAACTCGGCCTGATGACCTCCGGGCGCGCGATCAGCCACTCCGAGGAGAGCCCCCGCGAGCACGCCCGCCTCCTGCACGGCGCCCAGCTCTGGGTCGCCCTGCCCGAGGCCCACCGCCACACCGAACCCCACTTCCAGCACCACGCGGACCTGCCCACGGTCACCGCCCCGGGCCTGAGGGCCACCGTGATCCTCGGCGAGCTCGACGGCGCGGCGTCACCGGGCACGGTCTACTCGCCGCTGGTCGGCGCCGACCTGTCCCTCGCGGCGGGCGCGCGGGCGCGTCTGCCGCTGGACCCCGACTTCGAGTACGCGGTCCTGTCCATGTCCGGCGAAGCCCGGGTGGACGGCGTCCCGGTGGTACCCGGCTCGATGCTCTACCTCGGCTGCGGCCGCGCCGAACTCCCGCTGCACGCCCTCTCCGACGCGTCTGTGATGCTCCTGGGGGGCGAGCCGTTCGAGGAGGAGATCGTGATGTGGTGGAACTTCATCGGCCGCACGTCCGAGGACATCGCGCAGGCGCGTGCCCAGTGGATGGACGGCAGCCGCTTCGGGACGGTCAAGGGCTACGACGGCGCCCCGCTCCCGGCGCCGGAGCTCCCGCCGGTGCCGCTCAAGCCCCGGGGACGGGTGCGCTGAGCCCTGCCGGACGTCCGGCAGGGGCTCAACACCCGTCCCTCCGGCGGCAGTTCGGCTGAACGCGTTGTCGGCCGGGGCGCCGGCGGGGGAGACTGCCCGCGAGGCCGCCGCGGGCGGTACCGGGCACTTCTCGGGGGGTGGGGGACCTTGACGGCGGCAGGTGGCGGGGAGTGACCGGCCGGACGGCGCCCGAGGCGCTGCCTCCGGCGCTGCGCGCGCGGTTCGCGCTGATCGCGGCCCTCGCCGCGCTGGTGGTCGTCGCGCTCGGGATCCGGTACGCGGGCCACGGCGAGCCCGGCCGGGTGGACCGGTGGCTCGTCGCGCCGACGGCGGACAGCGTCCGGCCGCCGTGGCGGCGAGCCGCTCTGGCCCTGGACTTTTTGGGAGAGCCCACCGGTTCGGCCCTGCTGGTGGCGGCCCTCGTCATGGGCTGCCTGCTGCTGCGGCGCCCCCGCGCGGCGGTCCTCACCGTCGCGGGCGCGGGTATGACCGTGGGAGCGGCGACGCTCCTCAAGCACTTGGCGGGACGCACCATCCACGGCGCCGGCAACCTCTCCTACCCCAGCGGACACACCGCCTTCGCGACCGCGCTCGCCCTCGCGGTGGCGCTGCCCGCGACCGGCCGTGCGGGCCTCGGCAGGGCGGCCGGTACGTCCCTCGTGCTGGCCGCGGCGCTGGTCGCGGGCGCCGTGATGGGGTGGGCGCAGGTCGCCCTCGGCGCGCACTACCCGACCGATGTCCTCGGCGGCTGGTGCATCGCGCTGGCGGTGGTACCGGCGACCGCGTGGCTGGTGGACCGCGCGGCCGGCCGGAGAACCGACAGCGACCGGGAGAAGGTCGATTGACGGGCCGTCAGGCCAGGCGGCGGAACACCGGCTTCACCGGCCGTCCCGCCAGCCAGGGATCCGGGTCCGCCGCGTCCAGTGCCTTGCGGTACACCGCGCACGCCTGCGCCACCACGTCGACGGTACGGTCGATGTCGGCCTCGTCGAGGGCGCTGCTCACCACGAACGACGGGGCCAGCACCCCGCCCGCCAGGAGCCGGCGCAGGAACAGGGTGCGGTACCGCTGCGACGGCTGCCGGTTCTCGTCCAGGGTGGCGAAGACCAGGTTGCTGGCCCGGCCCCGGACGACGACGTGGTCGCCGACGCCCGCGCCGGCCGCGGCGTCGCGGACGCCCGCGGCCAGCCGCTCGCCGAGGGCGTGCAGCCGCGCCGTGACGCCCTCCTCGGTGTAGGTGGTCTGCACGGCCATCGCGGCCGCCAGGGAGTGCGTCTCCGCCCCGTGCGTGGTCGACAGCAGGAACACCCGCTCGCCGGAGTGCCGCAGCCCGCCCCGCTCCATCAGGTCACGGCGCCCGGCCAGCGCGGAGACGGCGAACCCGTTGCCCAGCGCCTTGCCGAACGTGGAGAGGTCGGGGACGACGCCGTACAGGCCCTGGGCGCCCGCCTCGGACCAGCGGAAACCGGTGATCATCTCATCGAAGACCAGGACGCAGCCGTGCCGGTCGGCCAGCTCGCGCAGCCCCGCCAGGTACGCGGCGGTGGGGTCGTGGCCGCCCGGAAGAGGGGAGGGGCCGGTGTGGGTGGCGGGTTCGAGGACGAGGCAGGCGACCTCGCCCTCGTACCGGCTGAGCAACTCCTCCGTGGCCGCCAGGTCTCCGTAGGGGAATCCGACGGTGAGACCGGTGGTCTCCGCCGGAACACCCGCGGACATCGGTGTGGTGCCGATGAACCAGTCGTCGACGGAGAAGAACGGATGGTCGGAGCAGAGCGCCACCCGCGAACGCCCCGTCGCGGCGCGGGCCAGGCGCACCGCCGCGGTGGTGGCGTCGGAGCCGTTCTTGGCGAACTTCACCATCTCGGCGGTGGGCACGGTGGCCAGGAAGCGCTCGGCGGCCTCGACCTCCACGATGGACGGCCGGACGAAGTTGCTGCCCCGGTCGAGTTCCCGCCGTACCGCCTCGATCACCCGGGGATGGGCGTGGCCGAGGCTGACCGAGCGCAGGCCGGAGCCGTACTCGATGTAGCGGTTGCCGTCGATGTCCCACACATGGGCGCCCCGGCCGTGGCTGATGACCGGCGCCAGGTTCTCGGGGTACTGGTCGTCGCCCTTGGCGTAGGTGTGCGCGCCGCCGGGGACCATCGCGTGCAGCCGCTCGTTCGCCCGCCTTGAGCGCGGCAGACGCGGCTCCCCGGTGTTCTCGGTGCCTTGGGTGTCCAACCGACCTCACCTCTCGATGGATTTCAGGACCTCCGCCAGGCTCGGCGCCGCCCGGTCCCGCTGCGACACCGACGTGGGCGGCAGTGGCCAGTCAATCGCAAGTTCCGGGTCGTCGAAGGCGATCGTCACGTCTTCGGCCGGATCATGCGGGCGGTCGATCCGGTACGAGGTGTCGGCGGTCTCGGTGAGCGCCTGGAAACCGTGCGCACACCCCGCCGGGACGTACAGGGTCGCCTGGGTCTCGCCCGACAGCTCGAAGGAGGCCCGGTTGCGGTAGGTCGGCGAATCCGGCCGCAGGTCCACGACGACGTCGAAGATCCGCCCGTACGAACACCGCACCAGCTTGGCCTCGCCGGCGCCGCGGCGCAGGTGCAGTCCGCGCAGCACACCCCGGACCGAGCGGGAGAGGCTGTCCTGGACGAAGGCGTCCGGGTCGATGCCCACCGAGCGGACCACGTCGGCGTCGAAGGTACGGCAGAAGAAACCGCGCTCGTCGGCGTGCGGCGCCGGTTCGAAGAGGAACGCGCCCGCGATCCGCGGGACTTCGGTCACTTTCATGGAGCCTCCTGGCGGGCGCGGGCGCGGGCGCGGGCGCGCTCGTGGTCATGGTCGTGGCCGGGCGTCGGGAACAGGACAGCGGTCAACTCGCCGAACTGGCCCAGGAGTTGCCGGGATGCGGCGCGGTTCCGTTCGGCGAGGGTGCGGCGCAACTCCGCCGAGCCCTTCTCCACCTCCCGGAACTGCTCGATCAGCCGGTCCGGGTCGACCTCGCGGGCCGGGTGGCAGTACCGGCCCAGACCCATCCCGGCCATGAGCGCCTCGCTCTTCGTCGCGTAGCTGAGGGCCAGCGTCGGTGTGCCGGCCTTCAGCGCGCAGATCAGGTTGTGGTAGCGGGTCGCCACCACGGTGTCGGCGGCCGCCGCCTCCCTCATCAGATCGGCCAGCGAGGCCGTCTCGGCGACGGTGACCAGCGGTGAGTCCACCGCGTCGAGGATCGCCGCGACCACCGGCCGGTCGACCTCGTCGCCGGTGAGCAGCCGCACCGGTCTGCCGTCGTCCACCAGGGCGCGGACGAATCCGGTGACCCCGTCGAGGTAGCGCCGGTGGATCTCCTCGGCCCGGGCGCGGTCGTCGTCGCCGCCGTGGAAGGCCATCACACCGACGCAGACCGTGCCCGGCGGGCCCGGGGCCGCACTCGGCGGCGGCGCGGGCAGGGCGAACGCGAGGTCCGGGTAGACCTGGTCCCGTGTGGTGTCCACGCCCATCGCACGCATCGCTTCCCGGGACGGGGCGTCCCGGTACGAGCGGTACGCGGCCAGCCGCGCCGACCAGCGCACCAGCGTCCGGGTCGCCCGGCTGCCGATCGGGGAGGCTCCCACACCGACCAGCGCGACCCGGGTGCCCAGCAGCCGGCCGCTCGCGCAGAGCAGGAACAGCGAGTACGGAAAGCCCCACGGCCGCAGCGGCAGCGTGGCCTCCAGGACGCCCATGCCCGGCACGATCACCACGTCGTGCCGGCGCACCCAGGCGGCGGTGCGGAAGACGTCGACCATCTTGCCGAGGCCCTTGCCCGCGATCGCGCCCGCGCGGGACGCGGTCCGGTACTCCCCGCGGTACCAGTGCAGCCGCGTCGCGGGGATCCGGTACCGGGCCGTGACGGCCCCGGGTCCGCCGCAGAGCGCGTCCACGGCCGCCTCCGGGTGCTCGGCGCGCAGATATCCGAGCAGGGCCTCCAGCGACCCGTCGTTGCCGAGGTTGCCGGAGCCGAGCAGGCCGAACACCCCGATCCGGACGGTGCTCACGTCCTCCTCCCCTCACGGCCCGCGACCAGGGCGTCCACCCGGACGCCGAGCAGGTCCGCATCGACGGGCGCGCGGTCCTCCACCCGCTCTCCGGCGCCCGGCCGGGCCCGGCTGGCCATCCACGCGGCCAGATGGCGGTAGCAGGTACGCCGGTCGGCCGAGGACAGCGGGGCCCGCCGGACCGCCGCGACGAAACCGGCGACGTACTCGGCGAGCAGCCGGGGCGTCGGGTGCAGCGGGCCCGCCCGGCGCGGGTCGAGGTTGACGCAGCGGGCCCGCTTGGTGGGGTTGGCGCGTTCGGCGCGGGCGGGGTGGTCGCGGCGGAAGTACAGCAGCTCCGGCACCTGGTGGAAGGGCCCGTGCAGGGCGATCTCGGCGACGAACGTGCGGTCCGCGTGGTGGTAGCTGTCGAGCGGCTTCACCCGGCGCAGCACGTCGGCCCGCAGCACCCCGTAAAAGTCGTCGCCCCCGGGCTCGAACAGCAGGCTGCGGAAGCGCTCGGGCGCAGACGGCGAATCGGTGGCCAGGGTGTACTCGTACGGGACCCGCACCTGCCCGTCTCCGTCGATGACCGCCTGACCGGTGTGCGCGAGGATCGTCCCGGGCCGCTCGTCCAGTGCCTCGACGCAGCGCGTCAGCAGGTCCCGGGCGTACAGGTCGTCGTGCGAGGCCCACTTGAACAGTTCGCCTCGGGACAGGGCGAACACCCGGTTGTGGTTCGGCGTCGCGCCGATGTTGCGGGGCAGCCGCAGGTACCGGATGCGCGAGTCCTTCGCCGCGTACCGGCGGCAGATGTCCTCGGTCCCGTCGGTCGATGCGTTGTCGGAGACGATCAGCTCGAAGTCCTCGTAACTCTGGCCCAGCAGCGCGTCGAACGACTCGGCCAGGTACTCCTCGCCGTTGTACACGGGCAGGCCGATGCTCAGCCGGGGACGGTCGGTCATGAGGTCCTCACTTCGGGGATGGGGTGGTGAAGGTGCTCGCGCAGGGCGGACCGCAGCTGGAGCCACCACACGGCGGAGCTGCATCCGGTCGCGGCCGCGACGCCCCAGGCCGAGCCGACCGTGCCGGCCGCCGCCGCCCCGCCGAGGCCGCCGCCCACGTAGCAGGCGGAGGCGAACAGCTGGCAGCGCAGGCTGCGCCGGGCGGCGGCGAGCGCGCGCAGCCCGGCCGCGGCGCCCGTGCCGAGGCCGGCGCCCGCGACGCCGAGGGTGACCGGCACGATGAGCTGGGAGGCGGAGTGCCAGACGTCGCCCAGGACGAGCGCGCCGAGCCGGTCCGGCATCAGCAGCAGCGCCCCGCCCCACAGCAGCGCGGCAACGGCCTGCCCGCCGCCCAGCAGCAGACAGAACGTGCCGAGCCGGTGCGGGGCCCGCCGCAGCACCCGCGCCGCCTCCGCGACGGTGACCAGCGACAGGCCCATCAGCACCGCGAGGAACGGGCCGAGCAGCAGCTCCGCGCCCCGGAGCGCGCCCACCGCGCCGACCCCGACGATCGCGCCGAGCCCGTACGCCCGCAGCTGGTTGGCGCCGCTGAGGCTGACGTTCTCGACCAGGTAGCGGTAGCCGAGGTCGCGCTGTTCGCGCAGCCACCCGCGAGCCTCGGTTGTCCGGGGCCGGATGCCGGACTGGACGCAGCCGTACGCCGCCGCGACCGTGGCGGACGCGCCCCAGGCGAGGACGAACGCGGCCACGGTGCCCCGGTGGGCCGCCACGACCATGGCCGGGACGAGCGCGACGCCCCACACGACGTCGTTGGCGAACGCCTTGTGCCCGGTGCCCGCGGCGAAGAACGAGTACCGCCAGGCGTCCTGGAGCAGCAGCCCCGGCAGCATCACGCCGAGACAGGCGAACGCGGGGCCCACCCGGGCGCCGAGGGCGAGACCGACCACCACGCACACCGCGCCCAGGACCGCGCCGACACCGAGCGCGGTACCCGAGGAATGGGCCACCGCACCGCGCCAGGAGGTCTCCGGAACCCCGCTGAAGCGCACCACGAGCGGGTCGGTGGCCAGGCCGCGGGAGACGTTGAGCACCACGCCGTAGGTCACCCACGCCAGGCTGAACACACCGAACGCGGTCACCCCCAGCGAGCGCGCCACATAGACCCCCACCGCGAAGTTGCTCACGCTGGAGGCCGCCTGGTCGGCCAGGCCCCAGGACAGCCGGCCGACCAGGGCCCGCCGGGCGGATCCGGCCGGTGCCGCCGCCTTCTCCCCCTCGGTGGTCATTGCGGTCATTCCTTGATCAGTCCGGCGCCGCGCAGGGCGTCGGCCGCGGCCGCGACGGCGTCGAAGGGCAGCCCGGACCGCTCGGCGACGTCCAGCAGGGTGTGCTCGCCGTCGGAGAGGCTGAGCACCCACAGCATCGCCATCTCGGTCTGCTTGGCGTCGCTGCGGCCCCCGAGCGAGTCGTACAGCCCGCGGCGGCCCAACTGCGGCTCGCCGTAGGGGCTGAGGTTGACGTACCGCCGGTTGCGGTCCAGGACGGCGAACGCCTCGCGGCAGACGGCGAGGGTGTCCGCCATCGCCTCGGCGCAGACGAAGTCCAAGTTGTCCGCCGAGGTGTGGTACTCGGGATAGCGCGCGTACGGGGTCCGGCTGAGCGAGCCCACACCGAGGTCGAACCCGGGGGAGCAGTACTGCCGCTCGTCATAGCCGTACGGGGTGAACTCGGTGATCTCGTGCGGGCGTTCGGAGGCGGCCAGTACATGCCGCATCACCCGGTCGATCTCCGCGTCGCCGCGTCTGCTCCGCTTGTACGTCAACGGGCCCCGGTCACCGGCGCAGGCCAGCACGAGGCCGTGCTTGACGTGTTCCCGCACCCGTTCCGCATTGCGCGCCAGCCAGGTGATGGCGCCGATGGTGCCGGGGGCGAAGATGAACCGGTAGGTGTGGTACGGCGTCCGCTCCGCCAGCGCGCGGGCCAGGAACACCGCCACCGCGACGCCCGCGAGGTTGTCGTTGGCGAGCGAGGGGTGGCAGACGTGGCAGGAGACGATCACCTCGTCGGTGACCTGCCCGGGGACCACGTGCTCGGCGTAGGTGAGGTGGCCGTCGGCGAGCGTGGAGTCGACGCGCACCTCGTACTCGCCGTCCTCCAGGGCGTCCAGGGTCTCCTGCGCCAGGCAGAAGCCCCACGCCGGTGTGTAGTAACTGGTGCGGTAGGGCACCCAGGAGGGGTGCTCCGGCACGGTGTGCAGATGCTCGCGCAGCTCGGCCAGGGGCATCGTCGCGGACACCGGCACGCTGTAGCCGAGGACGTGCAGACTGGACGCGGCGAAGTCGACGACCCGGCGGCCGGCGGCGTCGGCGATGTACGCGTCCCGGATGTTCCACTCCTGCGGCACCGTCCAGTCGAGCACCCGGGTGCCGGTCGGCACCTCGTGCACCCGGAGCGGGATGTACTCCCCGACGATGTCCAGGGTGGCGCGCACACCGTCGCCGGTGATGCTCCGGCACAGCGGGTACAGCCGCTCCACCAGGGCGTGCATCTCCTGGCCGGTCCCGGTCACCCGCGCCACCGCAGGGTGTCGTCGACCGCGCCCGCCTCGGACGCCGCGCGCAGCACGGCGAGCCGGGTGAAGCGCTGCTCGAAGGCCTCCCGGGTCAGCCCGTGGGCCCGGTAGGCGTCGGCGAGTTCGAGGGCGCCCCGCTTGACCGTCCACGCGCAGTCGAAGCCGGGGACCGCCGTGCGGAAGCGGGAGAAGTCGACCCGGTACGAGCGCGGATCGGCCCCGTTCTCCCCGGTGATGTTCACCTTCGCACCCGGCACCGCCTCGGCGACCTGCTCGGCGATCTCGGCGACGGTGACGTTGTTGGCCTCGCTGCCGATGTTGAACGCCCGGTCGTGCACCGCTTCCCGGGGCGCGGCCAGCGCGGCCGTGAAGGCCCGGGCGATGTCCGCGGCGTGCACCAGCGGGCGCCAGGGGGTGCCGTCGGAGAGCACCAGCACCTCGCCGGACAGCAGCGCGTGGCCCACCAGGTTGTTCAGCACGATGTCCGCGCGCAGCCGGGGCGAGTAGCCGAAGGCGGTGGCGTTGCGCATGTGGACCGGGGTGAAGTCGCCGTCGGCCAGCGCGTGCAGATCGTCCTCGACCCGCACCTTGGACTCCGCGTACGGCGTCACCGGACGCAGCGGGGCGTCCTCGGCCACCAGGTCGCCTCCCCCTGCGGCGCCGTAGACCGAGCAGGTCGAGGCGTACAGGAAGCGCCGCACACCGGCGTCGCGGGCCAGCCGGGCCAGGCGTACGGACGCGTGGTGGTTGATGTCGTAGGTGAGCTGCGGCGCCAGCGCTCCCAGGGGGTCGTTGGAGAGCGCGGCCAGATGGATGACGGCGTCCACCCCGGCCACGTGGTCGGCCGTGACGTCCCGCAGATCCACCCGGTGCCCCGGCGGGTCCGCGGGCGGCGGCCCCAGCACACAGTCGGCGAACAGGCCCGCGTCGAGGCCGACGACCTCGTGCCCGGCGGCGGCGAGGACCGGGGCCATCACGGTGCCGAGATAGCCCTGGTGCCCGGTCAGTAGTACGCGCACAGTTCATTCCCCCAGGTCGAGCGTGAGTTTGGTGACGGCGAACGCCTCGGCGTAGCGGGCGTGGCATTCGATGCCGCGGATACGGGCGAGGCCGAGAAAGGCCTCGCGGTCGTACCAGGGCCGGTGCCGCTGCGAGGGGTAGTGCTCCTGGAGCAGCCGCGCCTTGTCTTCGGCGGTCTCCGGTGACAGCGGCTGGTACGCCGCCATCCGGCCCAGGTCGCCGTCCCACTTGACGATCTCGTAACCGAGCACGAGATGGTCGCGGAAGGCGGTGGGGATCAGCCGTGCCAGGCCGCGGTGGTCCTGGTGGGCGTCCTCGGTGCGCGGGGCCAGCACGAGACCGGGGTCGGTGCGCCCGCGCAGCTCCTCCACCGCGGCCTTGGCCTCGTCCCAGTGCACGGGCAGCCGTCCGTCCGGCAGCTTCAGGACGGTCAGCCGCAGGTCGGCGCCGGGGCAGAAGGCGGTGAGCGCGGCCCGCTCCTCCTGCTCGCGCTCACCGCCCCCGCCGGAGAGCACCAGCGCGTCGACGCGGATGCCCGGCCGGGCGCGGCACAGCGTCAGCAGCGTGCCGCCGGCGCCGATGGCGATGTCGTCGCAGTGCGCGCCCACCGCGGCGATCCGGTCCGGGCGCCCGGGCCTGAGCCGGATCACGGCCTCGCCCCCGCGCCGTCCCGCTCCCACACGGCCCACGGGCGCTCGCCCCGGGCGTAGGCGTCGTCGAGCGCGGCCCGCTCCTTGACGGTGTCGGTCGGCTTCCAGAAGCCGCGGTGCCGGTGCGCCACCAGACGGCCCCGCTTGGCCAGCCGGGCGCATCCGTCGCCGACCAGGTCGCCGTTCTCCGGTATGTGGTCGAAGATCTCCTGGCGGAGCACGAAGTAGCCGCCGTTCTCCCACAGCGGCAGCTCGCTCACCGCGGTGATGCCCCCCACCAGGCCGTCCTCGCCCAGCTCCACACAGTGGAAGGAGGACTGCGGCGGCACCACCATCATCGACGCGCCGGCGTCGCGCCGGGCGAACCGGTCGATCATCTGGGGCAGCGGGGCGTCGGTGAGCACGTCGGCGTAGTTGGCGAGGAACATCTCCTCGCCCTCCAGGTGGTGGCGGACCCGGCGCAGCCGCTCCCCGATCGGTGACTCGACGCCGGTCTGCACGAACGTGATCGTCCAGGAGGCGATGTCGGTGGACAGCAGCTCGGTCCTGCCGCCCCGCAGCACGAAGTCGTTGGAGGTCGTCTCCTCGTAGTTGAGGAAGAAGTCCTTGATGTGGTGGGCCCCGTAGCCGAGGCACAGGATGAACTCGGTGTGCCCGTAGTGCGCGTAGTAGCGCATGACGTGCCAGATCAGCGGCCGCGGGCCGACCATCGCCATCGGCTTGGGCATGTCGTCAAAGGATCCGCTGCGCATCCGCATCCCGTATCCGCCGCAGAACAGGACGACCTTCATGCTGTGACCTTTCACGACGTGGCCTCGACAATGCTCAGTTCCGGTATGGGGAAGACCAGCCGGCCGCCCCACTCGTGCACGAAGGACAACTGCTCGGTCAGCTCGGCCCGCAGGTTCCACGGCAGGACCAGGACGTAGTCCGGCCGGTCGGCGGCGATCCGCTCGGGCGGCAGGATCGGGATGCGGGTCCCCGGGGTGAACCTGCCGTGCTTGTAGGGGTTGCGGTCGACGGTGTACGCGAGCAGGTCGGGCCGGATGCCGCAGTGGTTGAGCAGGGTGTTGCCCTTGCCCGGGGCCCCGTAGCCCACCACCGTCTCGCCGCGCTCGGCCGCGTTGACGAGGAACGCGAGCAGGTCCCGGCGCACCTTGGCCACCCGGGCGGAGAACTGCGCGTACCCCGAAAGCTCCTGGAGTCCGGCCGCCTTCTCCCGGTCCAGCACCTCGGCCACCGCGCGGCTCGGTTCTCCCGCCACCTCCGCCGGCCGCGCCCACAGCCGGACGGAGCCGCCGTGGGTGGGCAGCAGCTCGACGTCCACGAGCGCCAGCCCGCCGCTCTCCAGCGCCCTGATCGCGGAGGCGACCGTGTAGTACTGGAAGTGCTCGTGGTAGATCGTGTCGTACTGGTTCTCCTCGATCAGGGTCAGCAGGTGCTGCACCTCGATGGAGACCCAGCCGTCGTCGGCGAGCAGGGCGCGCAGCCCCCGGGTGAAACCGACCACGTCGGGGATGTGCGCGTACACGTTGTTGGCCACGACCAGGTCCGCCGGGCCGTGCTCGGCGCGGACGGCCGAGCCGGTGGCCGGGTCCAGGAACGCGGTGAGCGTGGGCACGCCCGCGTCCCGCGCCGCGGCGCCGACGTTCACCGACGGCTCGACGCCCAGGCAGCGGACCCCGTGCTCCACCACGTGCTTCAGCAGATACCCGTCGTTGCTGGCCACCTCGACCACGAAGGCGTCCGGGCCCAGGCCCACCCGCCGCACGGCGTCCTCGACGTAGGTGCGCGCGTGCTCCACCCAGGACGTCGAGTACGAGGAGAAGTACGCGTACTGCGTGAACGTCTCCTCCGGTGTGATCAGCGGCGGGATCTGCGCGAGCCAGCAGTCGGTGCAGACCCGCAGATGCAGCGGGTACGCCGGCTCCGGCAGGTCCAGTTGGTCCACGGCGAGAAAGCTCTCGCACGGCGGCGTCGCCCCCAGGTCGACGACGCTCGCCATCGCCTCCGAGCCGCAGAGTCGGCATCGTGTCATCTGCTGTCCCCATCCCCCCGGTGCGTGCGGGTCTGCCCGCCGCCCACCAGTGCCGACCGCCCCGCGATCGCGGTGCGGTACCCCTCCACCAGGCGTTCCAGTCCGACGGCCGGGCCGAACCCCTGCTCGTAACGGAGCCGGGCCGCCCGGCCCAGCTCCCGGTTGCGCTCCGGGCAGTCCGTGATCCGGCGCAGACAGGACGCGAGCGAGGCGGCCTCGCCCGGCCGGTGCAGCAGCCCGGTCACCCCGTCCTCGACCAGCTCGGCGAAGGCGCCGTGACCGGCGGCGACGGCCGGGACCCCGGCCGCCATCGCCTCCACCACCACCAGCCCGAACGCCTCCAGCCACGTCGAGGGCGCCACCACGGCGACCGCTCGCGCGATCGCGCTGCGGCACTGCTCCGGGTCGTACAGGCCGGCGTACCGCACGTCGTCCCGGCCCGCGGCCCAGGCGGTCACCTCCGGCTCCAGCGGCCCCGCGCCCGCGATGAGGAGCGGCACGCCCACCCCGCCCCGCGCGGCGAGCGCGTCCCACGCGGCCATGAGCAGCGTGAGGCCCTTGGCCTCGGCGAGCCGGCCGAGATAGAGCACGTGCTCTCCCGCGCCCGTGCGGCGCACGCCCGGCTCGGGCACGAAGTTGTGCTTCACCGCCAGCCGTTCGGAGGGCATGCCAGCCCGCACCAGGACGTCGCGCTGCGCGGCGGAGATGCAGAAGAACCGCTCCACGCCGGACCACCACCGCCGCCGGTTGACCGCGAGGCTGACCGCGAGCGGCACCGTGGCGAGCCGGGAGCCCCGGTAGCAGCCGTGCCGGACGGCGGGCAGCGGCGTCCCCCCGACGCACTCGGCGCACGGCCGGCCGTCCCGCAGCAGCGTGCCGGGCGGGCAGACCTGGGTGTAGTTGTGCAGCGTGGCGACGGCGGGCACACCGGCGTCGGCGCAGGCCGCGAGGACGGCGGGCGACAGCAGCGGGAAGACGTTGTGGACGTGGACGATGTCCGGCCGCTCGGCGCGGAGCCGGGCCGCGAGCTCCGTGCGGACCGCCGGGTTCCACGGCACGAGCAGGGGCAGCGCGGCCTTGCCCGGCAGGGACCGGGCGGCGATGTCGTCGCTGCGCCGCTCGAAGAGGGAGACCCGGTGGCCCGCCGTGCGCAGCAGGTCCACCTCCTGGTCGACGACGTTGTTCTCCCCGCTCGGCTGCGCCGAGGAGTAGCGGTTGTGCACCACGAGCACGTGCATACGTGAGGTCACCTCCGGTCCCGGGCCCAGCGCGGGACAGGTCGTCGGGGAACCGCGGGCTCCGGGAGGGACGCGGGCACGGCGGGCGCGGCCAGGAGCGAGGCGGCCAGCGCCAGATGCAGCAGATAGGGCGAGGCGTCGCCCAGACCTGCCTCGGTGTACGAGGCGATCGCGCAGTAGCTGATGAGGAAGATCGCGCAGGCCCGCCGCAACGACGGCGGGCGCAGCAGCGCGACGCCGCCGAGCACGACGATGACCGCGGCGACGAGGGCGATGCCGAGCAGCCCCTGCTCGTTGTAGACGGCCAGCCAGCTGTTGTCGATGGGCAGCCCGCCGAAGGACTTGTCGCCGAGGCCCACGCCGAACACCTGCTCAGAAGTGGACCGGGGCGCGGCCAGCAGGGCGTCCCACACCTTGGCCCGGCCGGTGAGACTGGAGAAGTTCTCCTTGCTCTGGCCGCGCAGGAACCAGGTCTGGAGCATCGAACCGAGCGCCACCGCGGCCACCGCGGCGCACAGCACCGCCCAGGTGAAGAACCGGCGGGCCGCGGCGCTGGTCAGGACGAGCGAGCCGATCGCCAGCGTGAGCCCGACGAACAGGCCGAGGGTGGCCGTCCGGGTGTGGGTCAGCGCCAGCAGGACGAGGGACGGCACGATGACGACCGCCGCACTGGTCCGGTCGGTCCGGCGGCCCAGCAGGAGCAGCACGGTGAGCCCGATGATCACCGCGGCGTACTGGCCGATCTGCGGCGGGGTCAGCGGCCACACCGCGCCGACCAGGCGTCCGCCGTACAGGTCCGGCAGGGCCGCGCCCGGTGAGACGAGCAGCCCGGCGGCGACCGACCCGAGGACCGCGAAGTACATCCGGATGTGATGGCGTACGAACGTCAGACCGCCGTCCCACCAGCGGCCGAGCAGCCACAGTGTGCCGATGAAGAGCGCCAGCCTGGCACACCGGAACAGCGCGCCGAACCCGGACTCCAGATGCGCGCTGGAGATCACGCTCGGCACCAGCAGCAGGGTGAGCAGGAACAGGAAGGAACTGGCCCGCACGCGCAGCCGGAGGTTGACCGCCAGCGCCAGGGCGAACGCGGCGACCAGCGCGCCCATGGTCACCAGCTGGATGAGGGAGCGCGGCAGCGGGACGATGGTCCTCGCCCCCGCGGAGCCGAGCGTGTTGAGGATCAGCAGCCCCCAGACCGTGCCGACGAGCTTCGGTGTGTGGTCGGCCTCCATCTCAACCACCCTCCCGCAGACGGAAGGTGCTGCCCGCGTCCTGCTGGTACGGCGGGGCCTGCCACTGCCCGGAGTCCAGCACGCGGCTCGGGTCGTGGGCGACGAACTTCCACGGCCCGATGTAGAGGTTGTCGTGCCAGCGGTTCTGCTGCTTGAGGGTGATCGCCTCGGCCACCTGCTCACCCTGGTACGGCGACCAGTCCGGGTAGGTGCCGTAGTTGGCCAGCACCGCCATGCGGTCGCACTTGACCGTGCAGTCGAGGACGGAAGTGTCCAGCAGGAAGCGGTTGTTGTGGATGTCCACCCGCTGGGTCCTCCACCGGCAGTCGGCGTAGAGCGGGGCCTTCGCGATCGCCGGGCGCGCGCAGCGGTCGGCGTGCCGCACCAGCAACGTGCAGTCGCCGGACGAGGTGTTGGCCGGGCTGTTGCAGAACCGGTCGGCGTTCTCCCACAGGGTGATCCCGGACCAGTTGTTCTCCAGCACGTTCCCGGCGACCTCGATTCTGTCCGTACGGGCGCGGATGCGCGGCTCGCCGCCGGACTCGGACAGGTAGACCGTCGCGAACGGGAAGGTGTCGCCGCGCTCGACGTATTTGCGGCCCTCGACCCAGTTGTTCCGCAGGATCGTGTTGTTCCGGATGACCGCGTTGTAGCTGGTCTCGTAGATCAGCGCGGCACCGTCATTGGCCTCCAGGACATTGCCCTCGATACGGAAGTCGTTGTTGTTGGTGTCCGCCCACAACCCGGAGCCACGGTTGTCGTGCACCCAGTTGCCGCGTACGTCGGCGCCGTTGACGGCCCAGAACTTGACGCCTCCCGTGCAGCCGCAGCCGGGCTGCCGCCGCTCCCAGTCGTCGGTGTTGTTGCCCGCGATCTCGTTGCCCTCGACCACCAGGGCGGCGACCGGGGCGCCGCCCTTGTACGCGTTCATTCCGTACTGGCCGTTGCCGCGCAGACAACTGGCGCGAACCTGCTGGCGGGCACCGGCCATCAGCCCGGCGCCCGAGTTGTGCTGGATCGTCGTGTGCTCGACCACCCACCCGTCGGCCGAGTCGTGGTTGACCACCCCCTCGTTCTGCGGGGCGACGAACCCCTCCACGGTCAGATGGCGCAGCGAGACGTCGCGGGCGGGGCCGCCGAACGCGTACTGGTTGGTCTTCCGGCCGTCGAGCACCGCGCCCGGCGCACCGAGGTAGTGGTCGCCCTCCTTGGGCAGCACCTGGGCGTAGCGGTCCGGTTCGAGCCGGTGCCGGCCCGGCCGCAGCCAGAACGTGGTGCCCGGAGGGCTGTCGCGGGTCTTGGCCGCGAGGTCGCCGACGACCGCGGGGTCGACCGTCACCGCGCCCGCGGGCGCGGTCACCGGTCCGGACGGGGGCGCGGCGCACACCCGGGCCACGGACCGGGCGGCGGACGTGGCGGTCCGGCCGGTCGGCTCCGGCGCCGGGCCGCCCGGCCCGCTCACACAGCCCGTCACCAGCAGGACCGGCGCCAGCGGCGCCGCCCACCTCCCGTACCGCCTCGTGAATCCCACGCCGCCCCCTAGCCGTGGAACCTGAGTACGGTGGTGAACCCGCGCGTGCCGTCGGCGGAGCCAGTGCCGAGCAGCGTGGTGGCGGGTTCCCTGCGCCCGAAGCCGGGGGAGTACCAGCCCAGCGGAGGGTCGCTCTGCCCCCGGTGCGCCCGCCAGGACAGCTCCCCGGGCAGGTCGAGCACGGCCGAGCGGTCCTCGCCGTCCCGGGTCCAGGTGAGCCGGGCCCGGTTCCCGGTCAGCTCGGCGGCGATCGCCGGACCGAGGTGGAACGCCAGCCGCACGGCCCGGCGCGGGCCGTGCACCTCGTCGACCACTCGCAGCTCTCCGGTGGCGGCCGTCAGCTCCACCCGGCGCCGGTGCGCCGAGGGCCGGTAGCCGTCGTGCTCGGCACACCAGCGGGCCACACCCCCCTCCGGGGTGTCCACGGCCAGGACGCGGCCACGGGCGTGCCGGGTCCACAGGAACGGGCCGCCGGAGACCGACTGGTCCTCGCCGTCCAGCTCCAGGGTGTTGTGGCCGAGGGTCGACCGGAAGTACCGCCGCCACTCGGGCTGCCCGTGGTAGCAGTACGTCCCCGGGTCGGCCAGCACGTCGACCCCGTCGTGCCGCACCTCCACGGACAGCGCGTCCGCGTGGGCGTGCGCGGCGATGGACAGGAAGCCGTGCGGGCCGCCGTCGCAGCGGCACCAGATCTCCCCCGGGCCGCGCAGGATGGTGAGCCCCGCGTCGGCGAAGTGGCCGGGCCTGCTCGCCGGGCGGGACACGGCCGGTGCGGTCGCCTCCTTCGCGTACGGCCGGATCAGCGCGGCCAGCAGCGGGGTCCGCACATCGGTGCCGGTCACCTCGGGCCACCAGGCGAGCCGGCCGAACACGGCGTCCCCGGTGGACAGCAGCGAGCCCCAGCGGTCGGTGCCCGCGCCGTCCAGGACCAGACCGTGGCCGTCGTCCGCGTCCCCCTGGCGCGGCGGACGCAGCCGGTTGTCCACGACGGCCGCGAGCGCGTCGGTCATGCGCAGCAGCACCACCCGGACCGTCGCCGGGACCGGCACGCCCGCGGCGTCCGCCTCGGCCATCGCGGCCAGGCCGAGCTCAAGGACCAGTCCGTGGTACTCGGTGGCCAGCTCCCGGTTGAGGCCGGACAGGAAGGTGTTGGCGCGCAACTGCCGATCCAGCAGCCGCAGCGCCTCGGCCCGTCGGCGCGCCGAGGCGGGGAACCAGCCGAAGGCGCAGGCCGCCGCGAACTGCCCGGCCGCCTCCGCGATGACGTGGTTGTTCGCCGAGGAGCCCCGGCTGGGGAAGGCGGCCAGCCAGCGCTGGTGATGCCAGATCTGCTCGCGCGCCACCGGGTTGTCCTCGAAGAGCGCGGCCGCGCCCGGCCAGCCGTCGAGCAGCCGGCGCACCCACACCCACGACAGGAGCCGGATGCCCAGCTCGATGCCGCTGGTCCAGTGCACCGAGCGCAGCGGAGCGTTGGCCGCCCACCACGACCGCAGATGGGCTGCCACCCGCTCGGCGTAGCGCTCGTCCCCGGTGAGGGCGTAGGCGGCGGCCAGCACGGTCAGGTACTGGTGCCGCGACAGCTCCCAGATCTGTTTGATGTCCCCGACCGCGTCCTCGTCGCGGTACGGCACGTCGAAGGCGTGGGTCCGCGGGGCCCGGCGCCCCGTCCTGGGGTCGCGGAACCAGTCCGGGTCGGCCAGGTCGTCGCGTGCCACCCCGAAGTACGCGGTGTGCCCGGCCATCAGCCGGTCAGCCTCGGCGACGAGCCGCTTCACGGCGTCCGGCGGCACCGCGGCGAGCGCCCCCGCGGGCAGCACCGCGGTGAACCGGGCGCCGGTCACCTTCGGGCAGGGGGGCGGCGCCGAGCGCCACCGCCGCCGGCGCACCGCGTCGCCCGCCCGGCCGCCGACCTCCCGAGGCCCCATCCGGGACAGCCGCCGCAGATACCAGCCCGCGCTTCCCGACCGCACCGTCATCGCGCCCCCGCCAGGGTCACCGGCGCACCGCCGGTCAGGGTGGACCGTACGGCGAGGGTGGCCGCCGTGGTGGCGACCAGCGACTCCAGCGGGACCGGCATGGGCCCGCCGGTCCGCACCGCCCGTACGAACGCTGCCAGTTCGGCGGACTGGCCCTTGTCCCGCGCCTTCGGCAGCCGCGAACTGACCCACCGCCCGCGGCGGCCGTCGTACACGCTGGCACGCACGAAGTCGTCGAGCCGCAGCACCTTGCCGTCCGCCACCAGGTCCAGCGTCTCCTTGGGGAAGTCGGGCGCGCCGGTGGTGACATAACTGAGGGTGGCGGTGGACCCGTCCGGGTAGCGGAGCACGACCTGGAGGTCCTCGTTGCCGGACGCGGCGACCGCGTACACCGAGACCGGATCGGCCCCCAGCAGCCAGCTCGCGGTGTCGATGAAGTGCCCGCCCTCGCCCGCGAACCGCGAGCCCTCGGAGCCCTGCCGGAGGTACCAGCTGCCCTGCTGCAACCGGCCCGCGTTGACCAGGTAGCGCAGGTTCGCGGGCCCGGTCCGGGCGCCGAACCGCTTTTTGGCCTCTTGCAGCAGCGGCGCGAAGCGGCGGTTGAAGCCCACCTGGAGCCGGTCGTTGCCGGACTCCTCCACCGCCGCCAGCACCCCGGCCAGCTCCCCCTCGGTGAGGGCCAGCGGTTTCTCCACGAACACGCTCTTGCCGGCCAGCAGCGCCTTCCGGGTCAGTTCGGCGTGCGAGCTGTGCCGGGTGACGACGAACACCGCGTCGACGGACTTGTCACCGAGCACGGCGTCCAGATCGGTGGTCGCCGCGGCGAAGCCGAACTTCCGCCGCGCGTTGGCCGCGGAGAGCGCCGTCGTGGTGACGACGGTCGACAACTCGACGCCCTCGCGCCCCGCCAGGTGCGGCAGCAGCATCGACGTGGCGTAGTTGCCCGCGCCGACGAACGCCAGCCGCACCGGCGTCCCCGCGGTCCGGGACGCGAAGGACGCTCCACCGCTCGCCCGCTTCACGGCGGGTACGGCCACGGCCGGAGCCTCCCCCTCCGCCGGGGGCTCGGGGTAACGGAACAGTACGGCGACGGCCTTGAGACCGCCGTCCTTCAGGCCCTGGTACGTCTCCACGGCGTCCTCGAAGTCGGCGACGTGGGAGATCAAAGGCTCCACGTCGACGCTGCCACGGGCGAGCAGACCGAGGAAGCACGCCAGATTGCGGCGCTCGGTCCAGCGCACATAGCCGATGGGGTAGTCCCGGCCCTCCAGCTCGTACTCCGGGTCGTAGCGCCCGGGGCCGTAGCTCCGGGAGAACCGGACGTCCAGCTCCTTCTCGTAGTACGCGTTCCACGGCAGGTCCAGACGGCACTTGCCGATGTCGACGACCCGTCCACGGTCCCGGCAGAACCGGGCGGCCAGCTCGACGGGCTGGTTGCTGCCACCACCGGCCGCCAGGTACACCTGGTCCACGCCGTGGCCCTCGGTGAGCTCGGCCACGGCACTCTCCACGGCCGTGGACGCCGGATCGCCGCAGGCCGCGGCGCCCAGGCGCTCGGCGAGCTCGCAGCGCGCCGGGTCGGGGTCGGCCCCCACGACACGGACCCCGGAGGCGGTCAGCAGCTGCGCCACCAGCTGCCCGATCAGCCCGAGGCCGATCACCAGCGCCACTTCGCCGAGCTGCGGCTCGCCGCGGCGCACGCCCTGCAACGCGATCGACCCGACGGTGGCGAAGGCGGCGTGCCGCGGCGCGAGAGCGTCCGGCACCCGGGCGTAGAGGTTCTTCGGTACCCAGTTCAGCTCGGCGTGCAGTGCGTGCTCGTTGCCGGCGCAGGCCACGACGTCACCGACCGCCACGTCCTCGATCCCGGCACCGACCTGCTCGACCACCCCGCAGAGCGAGTAGCCCAGTGGTGTGTAGGAGTCCAGCTTGCCCATCACCTTGCGGTAAGTGGCGGGCACCCCGTTGGTGGCGACGCTCTGCATGACCTTGGCCACCTGGTCCGGCCGGGAACGGGCCTTGCCCAGCATCGACATGCCCGCCTCGGACACCTTCATGAGCTCGGTCCCGGTGGATATCAGCGAGTAGGCGCTGCGGACCAGCACACCGCCCGGCTTGCACCCCGGCACCGGCACGTCGAGCACCGCCAGCTCACCGCTCTTGTAGTTCTGCACAACCTGCTTCACCGAAGTCCCCTTGCTTCTACGCCGACAGGCGCGTGTTCTCGCCGGACCCGGAGGTCGCGCCGCGATACCAGTACTCGAGGGTCAGCACATGCCAGAGATGTTTGGAGAAGTCCCGCTGCCCGGCGGCGTCCTCGGCGACCATCCGCGCCAGCGCGTCCCGGCGCAGGAACCCGGAGCGGACCAGCTCGCCGTCGTTGACCACCTCGCGCACCAACGGCGCCAGGTCCCGGCTCATCCACGCCCGCAGCGGGGCGCTGAACAGGCCCTTGGGCCGGTACACGATCTCCCGGGGCAGCACCGGGAGGGCGGCCTCCTTCAGGACGGCCTTGCCCTGCCGTCCGACGATCTTGCGGTCGCCGGGCACCGCGAACGCCGCCCCGACCACCTCGACGTCCACGTACGGCACCCGCACCTCGGTCGAGGCGGCCATGCTGGAGCGGTCCGTGTACGCCAGGTTCAGGCCCGGCAGGAACATCCGGGTGTCGCCCAGGCACATGCGGTTGACGAAGTCGTCGAGATCGTTGTCCTGGTAGACGTCGGCGTGCTCGGTCAGTACGTCCTCGACCGTCCCGGCCAGGTCCGGGTCGACCAGGGCGAGCAGCTCCTCCTGGTCGTACAGGGTGTAGCTGCGCCGGAACGCGGTCTCCTCCGGAAGTTCGGCGAAGGAGAGGAACCGCTTGGCGAAGCGCACCGAGCGGTAGCCCCGGCGGGCCGTGGCGACCGGCAGCCGGTCCACCGCCGCGGACACTCCGCGCCGCAGGGGGCGCGGGACGCGCTGGTAGCGCACCGCGAGCAGGTTGGCCAAGTGCTTGCGGTACCCGGCGAACAGCTCGTCGGCGCCCATCCCCGAGAGCATCACCTTCACCCCGGCCTCCCGGGCGGCCGAGCAGATCAGGAAGGTGTTGATCGCGGCGGGGTCGCCGATCGGCTCGTCCAGGTGGTACGTCATCCGCGGCAGCAGGTCGAGCACGTTCGGCGCGATCTCGATCTCGTGCAGGTCGACGCCGAACCGCTCGGCCACCTGCCGGGCGTAGCGCAGGTCGTCCGGCATCGCCTCGAACCGGGCGTCCTCGGCGCGGAACCCGATCGTGTAGGCGGAGATACCGGGCCGGTGGCGGGCGGCGAGGGCGGTCAGATAGCTGGAGTCGAGCCCGCCGGAGAGGAAGGTCGCCACCGGTACGTCGGAGAGCAGGTGCCGGCGCGTCGACTCCTCGACGACGGCGGCGAGGTCGGGCAGCTCACCGGCGCGCGCCCGCTCCCGGCCCTCGGCGGCGACGTCCTTGAGGTTCCAGAACCGGCCGCGCTCCGTCCGGCCGTCGGCGCGGCACCTCAGCCAGCTCCCCGGCGGCAGCTTCTCCGCCCCGCGCAGCGCACAGCGCGAGTCGGGCACCCAGTAGTACAGCAGGGAGGCCACCAGCGCCCCGTGGTCCACCTCCAGCGAGCCGCCGGTCACCGCGGCGAGCGCCTTGAGCTCGGAGGCGAACACCAGGCCCGTGCCGCGCCGCAGCAGGAACAGCGGTTTGACGCCGAGCTGGTCGCGGGCGAGCACCAGCTCTCCGGTCCGCTCGTCGAAGACCGCGAACGCGAACATGCCGCGCAGCCGGGGCAGGCAGTCGGTGCCCCAGCGCCGCCAGGCCTCCAGGAGCACCTCCGTGTCGGAGGTCCCGCGAAAGCGCACCCCGGCGGCGGCCAGCTCGGCCCGGAGCTCGGGCGCGTTGTAGAGCTCGCCGTTGTACGTCAAAGCCAGGCCGTCCGAGACCATCGGCTGGGCGCCGGTTCCGGACAGGTCGATGATGGCGAGCCGGCGGTGCCCCAGGTGCACTTCGCCGTCGCCGAGAGGATGGCCGTAGCGGCCCGCCCCGTCCGGACCGCGGTGGGCGAGGGTGTCGGTGAGCCGGTCGGTGACGGCCTTCCCGTCCGGCCACCGGTATGTGCCTGCGATGCCACACATGTCCTACCGCGCCTCCTGATCGCTGTCCGGGACCCGCGCCGCCCACATCGGCAGCCGCTCCGTCCCCCGCCGGCCCTCTCCCACCGCCTGAACGGCGTGGGAGACACCCCCGCCGTTGCGGCGGGCCGGCCGCTCGCTCCGGCCGCGCAGCGCGGTGCGCGGCCCGTCCCACAGCGTGCCGTCGGTCCGGTCGCGCGGGTCGGGGTCGATCAGCACCACACCGATGACCACGATGCGCTGGTCCGCGAGCTGCCGTGCCACGGTGTGCAGCCACGCGGCGCTGCCGTGCCCGGCGCGCACGACGAGCACGGTCTGGGTGCCGAGGTGGTGCAGGTCCGTCCACGCCGTACCGGGCGCCACCGAGCCGACCCCGAGCCGGTGTTCGTGCCGCGCCACGGTGCCGGCCTCCTCGGCGCCGACCACGCGTGGATCGCCGGGCTCGCGGCGGCCGTCGGCGAGCTCGCGCCCCGGCAGGCCGTCGACGACGACCACGGGCTCGTCGGCCGCCAGCGTCCTGGCGATGTCCCGGGTGATCGCGGCGGCGTCGCGCGCGCACCCCAGTTCCAGCAGCGAGACCGGTTCCGCGCAGCCGCGTACGGCACGGGCCAGGGTCGCGGCGAGGCGCTGGTGTGTCGCCCGGGACCTGCCGCGCCGCCACAGCCACGCCGGTCCGGGGGGCGTGCGGCGCAGCTCGGCGATGACCGAGGCGCCCAGATCGGCCGCGATCTCGCGGCGCAGTACGGGGCGGTCCGCCACCACCGTGCCGACCGCGGCCACCGCGAGCCCGAGGACGAGCCCGAGGACCAGGCCGACCACGGCGTTGGTGACGGCGGCCTTCGGCAGGGAGTGGCGCACCGCGCGCGGCCCGTCCACGATCTGCGTGCCCGCGACGAGCCGGGGCGCGCCGGTGCGTGCCTCGGCGGCGCGCTGGTCGAAGTCGGCGATCCGCGAGTTGAGCTCGGCCCGGCGGGCGTAGAGCGACTCGATGCCCGCCGACGCCTTCGGCCCGCTCGTCTGCGCCCGGTCCCCGATCGACCTGTTGACCTGGGCGAGTTCGTCCCGCATGCGGTCACGCTGGTCGAGTAGCGCCTTGGCCTCGGCCTTCGCCGCTTCCTGCATCCGCCGGACGTGGTCCGCCACGAAGGCGTCGGCCAGCGCCCCGGCCCGCGACACCGCCTGCGCGTCGTCGGCCCCGGTCACGTCGATCCGCATCAGGTTGTTGGTCAGGCCGGTGCCCCGGTAGTCCCGCATGAAGTCCTCGGGTTTCTCCGGGGACTTGAGGGACTTGAGGGCCTGCCCTGCGATGCGCGTGGTCCCCAGGAGGGCGACATCGGTACGCATCAGCGTTCCGGTGTCGTTGGGCTGGTCCGCCTGGTGGGTGACCAGCACCTTCGCCACCGCGGCCGGGGGCGGCGGCCGCAGGACCGCCATCACCGCGCCGGCCAGCAGCCCCAGCAGCGCCAGGGAGCACCACAGGCGGCGGCGTCTGCGGACCGCCACCACCAGCGACTGGAGGTCGAAGAGCGGGGAGGCGTCCGGCGCCTGCGGAGTCCTGCCCGTCACACCGAACCCCGCCTCGCGTCGTCGCCCACCGCGATCACCGGGACGGTGTGCCGCGGGGCAGGGGTGGCGGCCCGCGCCGGACGGGCCCGGACCGGGCGGGCCACGACGACGCCGACGACCTCGTGCTCGGCGTCCGCGCACGCCCCGGCGACCCCGGCCAGCTCCTCCGCGGTCCAGTTGCCCACGCCGATCACGACTAGGGCGCCGGACTCGGCGCCGCGGTCCGCCACCATCGGCCGGGCCACCGAGACCTCCACCACCCGCAGCAGCGGACCGCTCCCGGCCTCGGCCACGAGCTCCGCGGCGGCCAGACGGGCGGTCTCGTCGCCGTCCGGGACGATGACCAGCAGCCGTCGCGGCGCCGGGAGCCGGTCCCGCAGACGGGCGCACACCCGGCGGTGGCGCAGCCGCCTGCCGGCCTCGTCGCCGGACACCGGCGGCTCCGGCATGTCCCACCGGCCGTCGAGACCGAGGATCCGGCGCACCCGGCTCCGCGGGCCACGCCCCTCGGACCGGCGCGCGGCCCGTTCCCCGGGGACGTCGACGCTGCCCAGCAGCGTCGAGCCGAGGGCCGCGGCGATCTCCGCCTCGGTACACAGACGGCGGTTCATCCGGGCCGCGGCGAGGTGGCCGATGACCGCGAGCACGAGGAAGAGCAGCGCCCCGGCGACGGTGAGCTGCGTCCTCGTCGGCGGCGCCTCACCGGTGGGGCGGGCCGCCGGGCCCATCACGACCATGCCGGCCTTGCTGGTCGCCGGGTCGGCCTGGTCCAGCTTCTTCATGGCCTCCTGGAGCGCGGTGCGCAGCTTCTCGAGTTCGGTGCGCGCCTGCACGCTCTCCACGGTCTGCCCCGGATCGGCCGCGTTGGCCAGCTCGCTGATGCGACGGTTGGCCTGCTCCACCTTCTGCCGGAGCGCCTCGGGCCCGGCCGCCGCGTCGGGGTCGCTGGTGTCGCCCGCGATCCGCGCGGCGAACGCCACGTACTGCTGGGCCAGCTGGTCGGCGAGCCGTTGCGCGCCCTCCGGGGTGTCGGCCGTACCCGAGATCCTGATGATGTTCCCGTCGGTGACCTTGGCGCTCACCCGGTCCCGCAGTCGGGCACCGCCACCGCGCCAGCCGAGTGTGCCGGCCGCGCGGTCGACCACCGCCGAACTGCTCGCGATCTCCGCCTGGGTCAGCAGCTCGCGCTCCTCCCACTGCCCCGGCAGCAGGACGGAGGCCGACGCCGTGTAGCGCGGGGGGAAGAACACCGAGGAGCCGTAGCCGACGAGCGCGCCCACCACCGCGAGGACGGTGAGCAACTGCCAGCGCCTGCGGAACATCCGCCCGAGGGTGACCAGGCGTATCGTGTCATCGCTCAACGGCGCGGCCTCCTCGCCGTTCGTGCCGGGCGGCCCGCCCGCGCCGCGGTGCGCTGCCGGCAGGCGACGGCGTAGGCGGCGAGCAGCGAGGCCTGCGAGTTCCGCCAGGACAGCTCCCCGCCGATCCGCTCCTGCCCGGCCTTGCCCATCCGGGCCCGCCGCTCCGGGTCGTCCAGCAACAGCGCGACGAGCCCGGCGAACGCGGCCTCGTCGTTGGCGGGCGCGTAGAGGGCGGCGTCACCGGCGGAGACCCGCGCCTCCTTCAGGTCGAACGAGACGATCGGTTTGCCCATCGCCATGTACTCCAGGACCTTGTTCATGGTCGACACGTCGTTGAGCGGGTTGCGCGGGTCGGGGGAGAGGCACACGTCCGCGGTGGACAGATAGCGCACCAGATCGGCGTCCGGCACACGCCCGGTGAACTGCACCTGGCCGGAGAGCCCGAGCCGCCCGGACAGCTCCACCATCGCGTCGAAGGCGTCGCCGGAACCCACGAACACCGCGTGCCAGTCGGTCCGTCCGAGCTCGTCGCGCAGCTTCGCCAGGGCCCGCAGGGCGTAGTCCACGCCGTCCTGGGGGCCCATGACCCCGAGATAGCACAGCAGATGAGGCTTGCCGCGCTTCAACTCCTCCTCAGGCTCGACCGGTTGGAAGCGGTCGGTCTGGGGTGCGCTGCGCACCACGAACACGTCCGCGGGCCGTCGGCCGCCGCGGCGCACCGCGACGTCCCGGTAGCTCTCGTTGGTGGCGAGCACCACGTCCGCGGCCCGGTAGGTCAGCCGCTCCAGCGCGCACACCCCCCGGTAGAGCAGGTCCTCACCGCGGCCGAACCGGGAGAGGTACAGCTCGGGTACCAGGTCGTGCTGGTCGAAGACGAACCGCGCGCCGCGCCGCTTCAGCCACAGCGCCGGCAGGAAGAGCAGGTCCGGGGGGTTGCAGGCGTGGACCACCTCGACCGGGCCGACCTTGCGGGCCAGCCGGGCCGTGTGCCACAGCGCCGTCGCGTACTCCCGCAGATACCCGGCCGGTCCTCCGGTGGCCGCGCGCAGCGGGTAGCGGTGGATCCGTACGCCGTCGATCTCCGCCTCCGGCTCCGTGTCGCGCTTGCTTCCCCGGGGGCAGATGACGTGCACCTCCCACCCGGCGTCGCGCAGCGTCGTGCACTCCTGCCACACCCGCCGGTCGAACGGCACCGACAGGTTCTCCACGAGGATCAGTGCGCGCCGGGCAGGCCGGCCGGAGCCGGCCGTGCCACCGAACGCTGTGTCACCAGGCAAGGCCCACGTACCCCGGTTCGGCCCGGCGCGCCTCGGCGTCGGGCATGCGGACGAGATCGACGATCACCGGTCTTTCGCCATGGGGCAGCGCCGCGAGCACGGCCGGGTCCCTGGTTCCGACCAGGCACACCTCGGCGTGCGCGAGCACCTCCTCGACGGAGTCGGCGAGCAGGTGCGCCAGGTGCGGCAGCCGCGTCTCGATGTACTCGCGGTTGGCGCCCATCAGCCGGGAGAGGCTGACGTTGGCGTCATGGATCCTCAGGTCGTACCCCTTGCCGAAGAGCCGCTCCGCCAGTTCGACGAGCGGGCTCTCGCGCAGGTCGTCGGTGCCGGGTTTGAAGGACAGGCCGAACAGGCCCACCCGGCGTCTGCCGGTGCGCTCGACCAGGTCCACCGCCCGCTGGAGGTGGTCGGAGTTGGAGGGCAGCACATGGGCGAGGATGGGCACCGAGACGTCGGCCCGGCGTGCCGCGTGGACCAGGCTGCGCAGGTCCTTGGGCAGGCAGGAGCCGCCGAAGGCGAAGCCGGGCCGCAGATAGGCGGGGCTGATGTTCAGTTTCCGGTCGGCCAGGAACACGTCCATCACCTGGTGCGAGTCCACGCCCAGCGCCTGGCACACCGCGCCCAGCTCGTTGGCGAAACCGATCTTGAGGCCGTGGAAGGCGTTGTCCGCGTACTTGATGGCCTCGGCGGTCGGGATCGGCACCCGGAACACCTCGCCGGGCAGGCTCTCGTACAGCGCCGCCACCGTGTCGCCGCTGGCCGGGTCGAGCTCGCCGATGACGGTCTTGGGCGGGTCGAAGAAGTCCCGCACGCTGGTGCCCTCGCGCAGGAACTCCGGGTTGACCGCGACGCCGACGTCCACCCCGGCCGTGCCGCCGACGTATTTCTCCAGGATCGGCACCAGCAGGTTCAGACAGGTGCCCGGGAGCATGGTGCTGCGGAAGACGACGGTGTGCCGGCCCCCCTGCCCGGCCCGCTCGGCCAGCGCGGCGCCGATCTGCTCGGTGACCCGCTCCAAGTAGGTGGTGCACAGACTGCCGTTGGGCTCCGAGGGCGTGCCCACGCAGACCAGGGACACCTCGCTGCCCCACACCGCCTCGCGGACGTCGGCGGTGGCGCGCAGCGCCCCGCTCCCCACGACCTCGGCGGTGAGTTCACCGATCCGCTCCTCCACCACCGGGGCCCTGCCGTCGTTGACCAGGTCGACCTTCACCCGGTTCACGTCCACCCCGATGACCTCGTGTCCCGCACTGGCCAGGCACGCGGCCGACACACAGCCCACGTAACCGAGCCCGAAGACGCTGACCCTCATGCCCCGTCCCTCCCCCCACGCGGGCCCCTGCGGCCCGTGGTCCGCGCGTCGGCGGGAACGTCGCGTCCCGGCCGCCCGCGCATCAGTAGGCCCCCTGGCCGTAGAGCACCGCACGCAGCGTCTTCCACAAGATCACTGTGTCCAGGGCGAGCGACCAGTCCTCCACGTACCTGAGGTCCAGCCGGACCGCCTCCTCCCACGGCAGGTCACTGCGTCCGCTGATCTGCCACAGGCCCGTGAGTCCGGGTTTGACCAGCAGCCGCCGCCGGATGTCCGGGCCGTACGCGGCGGACTCCTCCGGCAGCGGAGGCCGCGGGCCGACGAGCGACATGGATCCGGTGAGTACGTTGAAGAGCTGCGGCAGTTCGTCGAGCGAGTACCGGCGCAGCACCGCTCCCACCCGGGTCACCCGCGGGTCGCGGCGGAGCTTGAACAGCAGGCCCGCGCCCTCGTTGCGGTCGGCCAGCGCGGCCCGTGCCCGGTCGGCCCCGGCGACCATGGTGCGGAACTTGAGGATGGTGAACTCGCGGCCGTCCTTACCGACCCGGCGCTGGCGGTAGAACACCCCACCGCGGCTGTCCGCCAGCACAAGGAGCCCGACGCACACCATCAGCGGTGCGAACAGCAGCAGCAGGAGCGCCGCGCCCATCCGGTCGACGACCTCCTTGACCGCGCGGCGGCCGCCGGTGAAGGTCGGCATGCTCACCCGCAGCAGCGGTATCCCGAGCACCGCGTCGACGTGCAGCCGCGGGCCGGCCACCTCCATCAGCACGGGGGCCACGACCATCTCGGCGTCGCTGCCCTCCAGGTTCCAGGCCAGCCGCTGCAACCGGTCCGGTGACCAGTGCGGGTCCGGGGTGACCGCGACGACGCGGTAGCCGTCGCGGCGGACATGGCCCGCGACGTCCGCCAGCCGGCCGACGACCGGCACTCCGTCCAGCTGGTCGCCGTCGAGGCCGAGGCCGTCCGTGGTGCACACCGCGTCCACCCGCCAGCCGAGGTGGGGGAACTTGCGGGTACGGGCGATCAGGTCGCACACGGTGGCCGGGCTCCCGGCCGCGAGCACCGGGCGCAGACACCGCCCTTGCTTGCGCTGCTTGTGCAGCCCCAGGCGCAGCAGATACCGCGCGGTCATGGTGACCAGGCCGATCGCGGGAAGTGCGACGAAGATCCAGAGCTTGATGTTGCGCGAGGTGAGGGCGATCCCGCCGAGCGAGAGGACGACGGCCGCCGTGAACAGCGCGCGCCCGAGCCGGCGGAACTCCTCGGCGCCCTGGCCGAGTACACCGGGAGCCCACGCCCGGCTCACCGCGAGCGCTCCCAGCACCAGCAGTTCGGTGCCGAAGGTGAGGATGCCCCACTTCTCATGCCAGTTGGCCGCGTCCCGGGCCCCGAAGAAGGCGCCGATCGCCGCCACCATGAAGGCGGTGGCGAGGGTGTCACTGGTGATCACGGTACGGCGGTACCGCTGCTCCCAGTCGATCGCGGGCCGGCTGACCACCTCGTCGGCCAGCGGTCTTCGCGCCGGCGGAAACGGACCGACTAGTCCCCCCTGCCGCACAGGACCCCCCAGGTCAGCAGTGGTTGGACGTGTTCGCCTGACACTGTTCCTCCCCCCAGGAGGCCCCCGCCCCCCGCACTGTGTCTCCCCACGGGAGGCCCACGGCCCCCGCGCATGACATCCCGGCTATTCAGTGCTGGTTGAACGACAAACCCACCCTGCGGCAGCTGACTCACAGGTCCTGCCGGCTTCTCGGAAAACACCGGAACCCCTCGAAACCCCAGGTGCTCCCCACACCCGAGGCCCCTCACGGGGTGCCAGGAATTGATCACCCCCATGTCCGGTGACGGGGACGCGACTGCGGCTGTCCGTTTCGCCGGACCTATTGATCGTTATTGGTTGCCTCAAGACCGAGCGGCTGAAGCACGGACAATCTAGACCATGGGAGCCGGTATGTAGAGGGGATGTGTGTAATTCGTGCTCAACCTTTCCGCGGGTCCGCGGGGCGTTGATCAATTACCGGTGTGCGGTATCGGGTTCCCGGGGCGGACGGGGCGATCGGTCCGGGCCGCGGAGGCCGGTTCTGCGGTGTTTTCCGGGGGAGTTGGAGCCCAGGGGGAGGCGCGACGCCGGTATGCCCACCGGGTGAAAACCCGAGATCCGGCCGCGCAACTGTGGCCTGTTTCCGCATGGGTGATGGATGAAAACGGAACGGCGTCTTGACGGCGGGCTGCCCGTCCGATAATTCTCCCATGGGTGCGGTGACCGGCCATGTCCGAAGCGATACCGGTCACGGTGGAGAACCGTCGGTTCACCGGAAGGGCCGATGGTGTCCCGCAGTTGGGCACGCCCTGATGCCTTATTTCGGAAAGGCTCCCGAAAGACCTACCGCGCCTTCACCCACCACGAGGCCGGCCTTCTGGGCGACTTGATCGCCGAGGAGGGCGTCATGGAGAGCGGACGGCCCGCCACGCGCGCGGCGCGCCCCGCTCAGTCGCGGCCTGCCGTGGCCGGTGGGCGGACGGCCTCCTCCAGGGTGGGGACCAGGTGCAGCGCGGGCCCGAGGCCCGAGAGCGCCAGGATCCGGAGGGTGAACGGGTGCGCGCACACCACCGTGAGGCTGCCGTGGCGGGCGCGCACGCGTCGGCGCGCGGTACTGAGCAGTCGTAGGCCGGAGCAGTCGAAGAAGGTGACCGCGCTCAGGTCGATCACGACTTTCGGCTCGTACGGGGCGGTCACGGACTCCAGGTACGGGACGATCTCGGCGGCGGTGGCGATGTCGATCTCGCCACAGAGGGCCAGGACCGTATGCCCGTGCATGCGGTAGACGCGTGACGGTGGGGCGAAGTCCGGTAGGACGGTGATCATGTGCTCACCTCGGTGGAGGCGACCCGCCCGCCCGGAGGCCGACGGAGGAGAGGGTACGGGGGAGGAGGTGCGGCGGGGCGGGACTCGGTGGAGACCTCCGGCCTCGGATGTCGAGAACTCGGGCCTTCGCTGAGTGCATGCCCGCCCCAAGTGGCCATTGAACATTACGCATTGGCATATGACCGATCCGCTGCCGGATCCGCAGTTGGCCGTCCGGCCCGATTCGGCTCGATCGGCGCGATCCGGCCCCGTCCGGCGTTCAGGAACGGCCGTCGGCCCGGTCGCCGGGAGCGCGCCGCACGCCCAGCAGATCGTCGATGCCCGCCTTGATCCGCTCCGGCGTCACCCCGCGGCCCGCCGTCAGGTGCTCGAACAGGCTCGGGACGAAGGGGGCGAGCAGCAGATGGGCCAGCATCGCGATGTCCGCCTCGGGCCGCGCCGTACGCAGGAGCATCGACACATGGGTGTGCAGCGTGGCGTACACCGCGGTGGTGTAGCGCGCGCTCGGTGACGCGGCCTCGGCCATCTGCATGATCTCGCGCTGCTCCACGATCCGGTCGGCGAGCGCGTGCAGGAAGGCACGCAGCCGCTCGTCGGGCGGGGCGCCGGGGCCGAGGGGCGGGGGGCCGGACAGGAACGCCTGCTGGAAGCGCTGCTCGCTGTCGTCCATGAGGGCGAAGAGGAGCTGGCTGACGTCGCCGAACCGGCGGTAGACCGTACCGACGCCCATACAGGCGGCGTGGGCCACCGCGTTCATGGTGACGGCCCGCGGTCCCTGCTCCGCGACCAGCCGGGCCGCCGCGTCCAGGATCTTCCGTCGGTTGCGGGCGGCGTCCGCGCGCTCCGGCGGGTCCTGGCCCGTGACGGAGAGTTCGATGCGGGTCATGGTCCGAGGCTACCGGATAGCTATCCGTTTCGATCGCGGAGCGCGGCGGGCGCAGGCTCCCGGGCCATCCGTGCAGCCCCCCGGCCACCTCTTGCAAAGTGGATTCCTATCCGCTTTACTCGTGCCGAGAGGAACCGGATAGCTATCCACTTCCTCTTCACGCTCCGTTTACGATCTCTGCTTGGGAGGGGCCTCGTCATGAGTGCCAAGGTCGCGGTCATCTACTACTCGTCCACCGGGAACGTCCACCAGCTCGCCAAGGCGATCGCGGAGGGGGCGGAGAAGACCGGCGCCGAGGTCCGGCTGCGCAGGGTCCCCGAGCTCGCTCCGGACGCCGCCATCGACTCCAACCCGGCCTGGCGCGCGCACGTCGAGGACACCAAGGACGTCGAGGTCGCCACGCTCGACGACCTGGAGTGGGCGGACGCGTACGCGCTCGGCTCCCCGACCCGCTTCGGCAACATAGCCGCGCAGCTGAAGCAGTTCATCGACACCACGGGCGGCCTGTGGCAGCGCGGAGTCATGGTGGACAAGCCCGCCACCGGCTTCACCAGCGCCATCAACACGCACGGCGGCAACGAGTCGACGACGCTCGCGCTGTACAACACGTTCCACCACTGGGGCTCGATCATCGTCTCGCCCGGCTACACCGACCCGGTCGTGTACGGCGCGGGCGGCAACCCTTACGGCACGGTCCACGCGGGTTCCGCTCCCGTCTCCGAGGGGACGCTGGAGGCCGCGCGCTACCAGGGAGAGCGCCTGGCGAAGATCGCCGCGCGCCTCCAGGCGGGCACGCGCTGACACCTCGCGCGCACGTCCCGGGGCCCGGCCGTCCACGACGGCCGGGCCCCGGCGCGTACCCGGCCGCGACCGCGCCCACCGGCGGCGCCGACGCCCTCCGCCAACGGTGGCGCGACCGGCGGACGTTAGGTACGGCCCCGCAGGGGCACCCGTACCAACCGACCGTACGCGCAGTCGGAGTTCGGAGGTACAGCCATGGGTCTCGGCGGATGCATTCTGCTGATAGGGATCGGAGCGATTCTCACGTTCGCGGTCGACTGGCACGTCCAGGGGATGAACATCCACGTCGCCGGTCTGGTCCTGATGGCCGTCGGCATCATCGGAACGGCCGCGTACGTGAGCATCTTCAAGCGCCGGCGGGTCCAGCCGCCGCCTCCTGCGGCCCCGGTGGTCGAAGAGGACCGCCGCTACTACTGAGCCGCGGAGGCCTGGCATGGAAGAACTGTCCAAGAAGGTGTCGACGGAGTCGACTGGCCTGGTACTGGCGGGCGTCCTGGCGCTCGACTGCGCCGAGCCCGAGGCCCTGGCCGAGTTCTACGCGCGGCTGCTGGGCGGCGAACCCCCGGCGGAGGAGGATCGCGGCCGGGAGCGGATCGAGATCACCGGCCGCGGCGGTACGCGCATGGCCTTCCGCCGCGACCACGGCGCGGCCCCCAACAGCTGGCCCCGCCCCGACGACTCCCAGCAGGCGCACCTGGAACTCCTGGTGGAGCGGGCGGACATGGACGCGGTGGAGCGGCAGGTGATCGCGCTCGGCGCGCGCCCGCTGGACACGAAGGACAACGGCGGCCCGTTCGACAGGCGCCTCTACTCCGACCCGGCGGGGCATACGTTCTCGCTGCTGAGCCAGTGAGCGCGGCCGGCCGCGCCCGATGAGGACGAGGTCAGTCGATGTCCTGCCCGTCGACGATCCAACTGACGTCTCCCCGCCCCTCCGGGCCGCCCCGGCCGATGGCGAGATGGACGAACCAGATCTCATCGCTCGACAGCTCCCAGGTGAGACAGGCGAGTCCGGCGACGAAGGCGGATACGTCCGCCGGGGGAGCCGTGGGCGACAGTCCTGCGAACCGCCTGAGCATCCGCCAGACGGCGATACGGCCGAGCGCCGTGGAGGCCACCGTCGCGTACGCACCGCTGCCGCCGAGTGCCGGCACGAGGTCGGGGTAGGCGGCGGCAAATGGGATCGGGGTGGCGTACGAGGGCCGCTCCATGGCGGGGAGGGTGTGGAGGTACCGGGCAACGGCCTCCTCCACCCCGCACCGCACGGGCCCGGAGACCCTGACGAAACTGTACGCGGGTGCGCCCGGCACCAGAGGCTCGGGCGCGGCGAGCACGGGTACGGCCCCGCCGCCGGCCCGCGGAAGCCGCTTGCGGCCCTCGCGCCCGACCGAGGAGAGCGAGGCGATGGCCGCGCCCCCGCCGCTCCGCCCCGACGAGCCGGGATGCTCCCGGACGTCCCAGAACTCCGCCTCCCAGGGAGCGAGTGACAGAGGCACACCGCCGTACGCCCCCGGATCGAGCCCGTCGGCGCCGGACAGGTCCTCCCCGCGCAGCACGCGCGCGTGCACCACGAGGTGCCGCAGCAGCGGGTGGCTCAGATGGGGCTCGACTTCCTCCCAGGTCCGCACGTGCGCCAGCGTCTCCCACAGCGCGTCATCAGACGGCGCCCCAGCCACGCAGGTTGGCGAGATGGGCCGCCGTGTAGTTGGCGTGTCCGGTGGTGACGACGTGGTGGAGCCAGGCCTGCCGGGCCTGGAGGTCCTGCATGTCGCGGTCCCACCGGTCGAGTTCGGCGACGAAGGCGTCGCGGGCCTCGCCGTCCCAGGTGAGCACGACCTTCTCGGTACGGGTGTACAGCGCGCCGAGCTTCTCGTTGAGCTGCTTGAGGATGTCCTCCAGCTCACCGGCGAGTTCGCGCAGCGCGCTGAAGCGTACGGCTATGTGCTCGTCGGGGCCGGACATGGCGGGGGCCCTCCTGGGGGCTGGACGGCGGAGCGAGGCGGCGGGGGACAGGCCTACAGATCGCTGATGCCGCTGCGTGAACCGGGCGCGGAGGGGGGAGCCTGGAGGGCGTCGGCCTCGCGGCCGACGTCGACGTGGTCCTGGATCTGGCGCATCTGGGCGAGAACGGCGAGATCCTGTTCACTGAACCCGTCCCGGCCGACCCGTACGGCTTCTTCGACGACAGCGAGGACTCCCCGTATCCGCACGGCGTCCTTCGCCGCACCGCGGTGCAGGTCGCGGTAGGCGGTGGAGGCGGGCCCGCGCCATCCGGCCTCGATGCGGTCGACGATGCCGTCCATGCGCCGGACCTGTTGGTCGAGGTGGCTCCGCATGTCGTGCAGATCTGCGGCAAGTGTGGCCAGCCCGTCTCCCTCGGGCACCCCGAGATCCGGCTTGCCTTGCATGACGCCCACCCCCCGGTAGACAGCGATGCCGGGACCCTACAACGGGGGTGCGGGGGAGGGGAGTTGGGAACGAGCCAGATGTGGCCGGTGAGGGTGGGTGAGGCGCTGGAGACGGGAGCCGGTCGGCGGTTGCCCCCGCCTACGTCCGCGTCGCGACCCCGCACCCCTTCCCATCCCGCTGTTCCATGGCGGTGCTGCGGTCGTACGGATCGATCGCGGGTCCACCCGCCGTGGCGTCCCGCTCTGTTCCGAACGCCGGAGTGAAGTAGCCGTTCGGTTCGCCGCAACCGCCGTTGGTCATGTTCATCTTGTACGAGACCAGGGAGAACGTGCCCGCCTTGGTGATCACCTTCGTGGGATCGTCCCAGTCCGTCATCACTTCGCGCCGCACGATCGTCCGCTCGACCTCACTGCTGCCCGCGGCCGCGCGGACGACGGGGTACACGTATGTGACATCCGTGGCCACCCGGAGCGCACCGCGATCACCCTGCTCGAAGGTGATCCGGCCGCGCGTTTTCACCACGTCCCCGACGAGACGGGTACGCGTCTTGTCGAAACGGCTGAACAGCAGCAGCGGGTCGTTCGTCCTGCTGGGTGTGCGGAACGCGGTCGACAAGTAGTCCTGGACGTCCCGCTGGTGCGGGTTGATCAGGGCGATCGCCTTGGCGGGGTGCTCGCCCCGCAGCACCGCCGGATCCAGGCCGGAGGCGGCGAGGAAGTCCCGGGTGCGGTTGAGGGCCGCTGACACCTGTGCCTTGCTCATCCACCCGGTCGCCCTGGCTTCGGGAACCGAGATCCCCGCGGCGCCGTCGGCCCAGCGTTCGGCGGGGGAGCCCCTGAACGGTGCGTCGAGAGTGGGGTGTCCGGATGCCTGGGCGGGGGGTGCCTGACTGGGGCGAGCCGTCTCCGCGGCGAGCGGAGTGTCCGCCGACCCGTCACCGGCGAACCAGTCGACGACCCGCCCCGGGAACAGGGCCACGGCCAGCAAGGCGAGCGAGGCCAGAAAGCCGACGACGTACCAGCCCTGCTTCCTCCGCCTGGGCCGGGCCGGTGAGTAACCACGCCATGCCTGCGGTGTCCCGGGCTCGTCGCGCAACCGCCGCGCCACCCCCCGAGCCCGGGCGGACGGTTCCTTGGGCGCGTCCGCCACACCCTCCGCGGACTCCCGCAGAAACCGCTCCCACTCCTCGTCAGGCACGGCCGAACCGCCGTCCTGATCCCCCACCGCACTCATGGCTGTCCCCGTATCGACCACCGCCGGGTATGTCCCCGGTAACCGGCCCATGATCCCATAGCCGATGAGTGCGTTCGACGGGTGCCGCGACTGTCGTCCGTTGGGGTGTGGAGAGGGTCAGCGGCGGTTCGAGGGTGCGGGGCCTGCGGACGCTACGGAGTTCCCCCGCGAGGCGTCGCGCCCGCCCTCACCAGGAGCTCGACGGTTTCTGGATGGGGGCCGCGGAGCGCCCACTCCAGTGGCGGCCAACCCGTGCCGTCGTCCTCCCGGAGGTTCGGATCTCTTCTCCTCGGTGCCCTCGGCCCCTGCCTCCGCACCCCCTACCTCCCCCGCCCCCGGTCCAACGTGCTCCGCATCGCATCCATGATGTCCTGACGCGCCCCCCGGAACGCGCGGCGCGCCTCCGCGCACCCGGCGGTCTCGTACGTTGCCCCCGCCATCACCGCATCCCGGTAGTCGCCCAGGGCCCTCGTCGCCGCCCGTGCCTTGGTGACCACCTCCGCAGGAGCGACGAGTTCCAGCTCGTACTGGCGTGCGTACACCGCATTGTCCTGGATCGCCGGCCTGGCCTGATCGGCCCGCTGTTCCGGCGCGACCCCTAGGGAACGGCTCGCCAGCGAGATCGCGTCCCTGGCGAGCGTCGCCGCTTCGAGGTAGCGCGCGTACGCCGTACGTAACTCGCTCCGCTCCTGCTCGCCCAGGCTCCGTCTCCAGCGCACCCGCTCGCCGAGAAGCGTGCTGCCCATACCGATCACCGCGCCCATGACCGTCCCCACCACCGTCGCCCACTCCATGGCCGGAGGATAGGGAACGCCGCCCTGGGGACACAGCCGTCTCCCGGCTTCCGCCTCTCCGGCCGGGCGAGGGGCGGAAGCCAAGACGCGGTCACGGGACGGCCATCCCCACCCCATCGGCCCATCCCCCCGCGCGCCCTCCCCACCCCCCACGTTCCAATGAACACGTGACCGCCGGACAGCCCACCGCGCCGCCGCCCCACGGCGCGCCCCCTCTCGTGGCAGCCGACGCGCCCCCCGACGACTGCCTCGCCCACAACGACTGGATCTGCGGCGACTACCTCTCCTCCCGCCGCTCGATCCTCTGGGACGCCGTCGTCCAGCACCTCCAGCTCACGCTCGTCTCCGTCGTCATCGGGCTGGTCATCGCCCTCCCGCTCGCCATCGCCGCGCGGCGATGGCGGTGGGCGGCCGGACCCGTGCTCGGACTCACCACCGTCCTCTACACGATCCCCTCCCTCGCGATGTTCTCGCTGCTCCTGCCGGTGTACGGGCTGTCGGCGACACTGGTCGTGGCCGGGCTCGTGCTGTACTCGCTCACCCTCCTCGTACGGAACATCCTCGCGGGACTGCGGGCCGTTCCCGAGGACACCCGCCAGGCCGCGCGCGGTATGGGATACGGGCCCGTACGGCTGCTGCTCGCCGTGGAGCTGCCGCTCGCCCTGCCCGCCGCCATGGCGGGGCTGCGGATCGCGACCGTCTCCGCCGTCTCGCTGGTCACCGTCGGCGCCATCGTCGGCTACGGCGGACTCGGCAACCTCATCTACGCCGGGATGAACACCTACTTCAAGGCGCAGGTCCTCACCGCGTCCGTCCTCTGCGTCGTCATCGCCGTCGCCGCCGACCTCGTCCTCCTCCTCGCCCAGCGGCTGCTCACCCCCTGGACGCGGGCGGCACGCGCATGAGCACGCTCTCCGACGCCTGGTCCTGGCTCACCAGCTCCGCCCACTGGCACGGCGAGAACGGCATCTGGCACCGGCTCGGCGAACACCTCTGGCTCACCGCGCTCTGCCTCGTCCTCAGCTGCCTGATCGCGCTGCCCGTCGCCCTGGTCCTCGGGCACCTCGGCAGAGGCGGCGCCCTCGCCGTCAACCTCTCCAACATCGGCCGGGCCGTGCCCACCTTCGCCGTGCTCGTCCTGCTGCTCCTCACCCCGCTGGGGCGGCACGGTGAGGCGCCCACCGTCGTCGCCCTCGTCCTCTTCGCCGTGCCGCCGCTGCTGACCAACGCCTACGTCGGGATGCGCGAGGTCGACCGCGATGTCGTACGGGCCGCGCGCGGCATGGGGATGACCGGCGGCCAGATGCTGTGGCGGGTCGAACTGCCCCTCGCACTGCCACTCGTCCTCACCGGGGTCCGTATCGCCGCCGTGCAGCTGGTCGCCACCGCCACTCTCGCCGCGCTCGCGGGCGGCGGAGGTCTCGGCCGGATCATCACCGCCGGGTTCAACCTCGCCTCCACCCCGCAGGTCGTGGCGGGGGCCGTCCTCGTCGCCGTCTTCGCGCTGGTGGTGGAGGCGGTCTTCGAGGCCGTACAGCGACTCGGGCCGGCGCGGGCGAGGGGCGGCCCCGTATGAGGGCCCGGCGCGCCTGCGCGGCCGGACTGCTCGCCGCGACGGCCCTCACCGCCTGCACCACCGGCCCCGCCCTGGAGAACCAGGGCGCCGTCACCGCGGCCCCCGGCGACAGCAGACACCTCACCATCGGGACCGCCGGATTCACCGAGAGCGATCTGCTCGCCCAGATGTACGCCCTGCTGCTCGACCGCGCCGGCTACCGCACCAAGATCCTCTCGGTCACCAACCGCGAGCTGTACGAACCCGCCCTGGAGGCCGGGCAGATCGACGTCGTGCCGGAGTACGCGGCGACCCTCGCCGATTGGCTCAACGCCAAGGCGCACGGGCCGGACGCGCCCCCCGTCGGCTCGCCCGACCTCACCACCACGATGAAGGCCCTGCGCGCCCTCGCCGCCCCGCGTGGTCTCACCGTCCTCGACCCGGGCCGGGCCGTCGACCAGAACGCCTTCGCCGTGACCGCCGCGTACGCCCGCCGCCACCGCCTCAGGACGCTCGGCGACCTGGGCGCGGCGAAACTTCCCGTACGGCTCGCGGCGGGGGACGAGTGTGTTCAACGGCCCTACTGCGCACCGGGGTTGAAGAAGACGTACGGCATCGACATCACCGCCGTCGACCCCAAGGGCGTAGGCACCACCCAGTCCAAGCAGGCCGTGCAGAACGGGCAGGACCAGATGGTCCTCACCACGACGACGGACGCGACCCTGGACGCCTTCGGACTCGTCCTGCTCGCCGACGACCGGCATCTGCAGAATGCCGACTACATCGTGCCCGTCGTCAACCGGTCGCGGGCCGGGAGCGAGGGGGTGACAGGCGCGCTGGGCGCGCTCAACACCGTGCTGACCACCGCCGACCTGGCGGACCTCAATGAGCGGGTGGACAGCTGGCGGCGGCTCGCCAAGGACGTGGCCAGGGACTATTTGGTGTCGAAGGGTCTTCTGCGGCCCTGAATACGGTCCCGCAGCCGGTCCTTGCCGCGCCGGTGCAACCGATGCTGGACGTGTCCCGCCGCGCGGTCCGCCGGCAGCGGCTCCGGCGGGTCGTCGGCGCTCTCCTGGACGCACACGTGGACGTGCACGTCGTGCCAGCCGTCCGCGTGCAACTGGGCGCTGCGGCGAGTGCTCTCCGCGGAGAAACCCGACTTGAGGGCGACCCGGCAGGCGGCGTCGTTGGCCGTCGGGTGGGCGATCTCGATCCGGTGCAGGCCCACCGTGTCCAGCGCCCACGAGGCCAGCGCGGAGACCGCCGCGGGCGCCGCTCCCTGGCCGCGGACCGAGGGCAGGATCCAGTACCGGCACTCGGAGCGGCCCACCGCCAGATCCAGGCAGCACAGGGCGACCCAGCCGACCAGCGCGCCGTCCGAGGCGCGCGCCACCGCCCAGTGGGCGTCCGTCTCGGCCCGCCAGCCCTGCCGCCAGCGCGCGATCCACCCCCGGGTCTCGATCTCGCAGTCCGCCCGGCGCCGCGTCCAGTGCTGGATCGCCGGATCCTGGTACGCCTGGTAGACGAAGGACGCGTCGTCGAGTTCCCAGGGCCGCAGGAACAGACCGGCGGATACCGCGAGGGCCGGTTGGTCGGACCGTCCGAGGCGGCCTGCCGGGACAACGGCAGGGACCAGCTGGGGCATGGACCCATCATGGCAGTGGAGCGCCGCCCCGGGGGGTCGCTCCGGCGGGACGGGCCGCCCGGTTTTTCACGTCCACACGTTCACGTCCGTACGGAAGCGCCGGGGGGGCGCTAGGAACTGGACGCAGGCGTACGCGGAAGCGGGGACCGGCGCCGGAGCCGGGCCCCACAATGGGGTCACGGGGAAGTACGGGCAGCGACGGGCGAGAGGGACACCAGGGTATGGATCACGACGAGCTCATCAGCCGGTTCGGGGCACTCACCACCGCGCACGTGGCGGACGCGTGCCTGCGCGCACGCGTGCCGGTGCGGTGCGCGCCGCCCGTCCTGCGTCCCGTGGTGGACGGCGGGCGCGTGGCCGGGCGGGTGGCCCCGGCGCGGCACGTCGGCAGCGTCGACATCTTCCTGGAGGCGTACGAACAGGCCGCGCCGGGTGACGTCCTGGTCATCGACAACGGCGGGCGGCTCGACGAGGCGTGCGTGGGGGACCTCGCGGTCCTGGAGGCCGAGAACGCCGGGCTGTCCGGCGTGGTGATCTGGGGTCTGCACCGCGACACGGCCGACATCCGGGCGATCGGACTGCCCGTGTTCAGCATGGGCGCGACCCCGACCGGGCCGCAGCGGCTGGACGGCCGCCCCAAGGACGCGCTGGAGGCGGCCACGGTGGGGGAGTGGACCGTTGGCCGCGCGGACGTGGTGCTCGGGGACGACGACGGCGTGCTGTTCGTGCCCGCCGACCGCGCGGCCGAACTGCTCACCGTGGCGGAGACGATCCGCGACACCGAGCGCCTCCAGGCGGAGCGCATCCGTGCGGGCAACTCCCTGCGCGAGCAGGTGCGGTTCACCCGCTATCTCGCCGACCGCGAGGGCAGCCCGTCGCTCACGTTCCGCGAACACCTGCGCGCGGTGGGCGGGGCGATCGAGGAATAGGGCGGCGCGCGGACGCGGGGTGCGCCTCGCCGAGTGAACCTCGCTCCCCCGAAGTCACCGTTCAGGATCCGGCGATCCCGTCCATGAAACTCTTCGGCCAGGAACCGGATATCCCGACGCGTGTCTGGAACAAGGAAGTCCGGATGCGCCGCATGGCAACGAACCGTGCGCGGCAAGCCAATGACCCAGTGCCGCCCTCCCCGCAGACTCCTTTCACCGAGCCGCTCCAAGACACAGCTCGGTGTCGCAACAGCCTTCGACAAAAGGAGTCGGACATGCACTTCGCCCTGCCGCGCACGGCAGTTGTGGGCGCCTTCCTCATGGGTGCCGCCTTCGCTCCCACCGTGGCCAACGCCGCCGCGGCCTCCCCGGCGCCGGCTCCGGCCGTCGCCAAGGTCTCGGCGGGCAGCGCCGGTACGACCGTCACGGTGAACCGCGACGCGCGTACCGGCATCTTCTCCGCGACCGGATGCCACGGCACCACCTGCATCTACGTCAACGGGAGCGGTCTTTACGTGAATTACGCGACCGTCACCAACCGGTACGGCAACCCCACGGGCAGGGGAGTCATTTCCAGTACGTGGGACGGCCAGACCCACTACGGACCCTGGCTCGGGGAGAGCGGTTCCTGGCGCTGGGACTACTACGTCACCATGAACCAGAACAACAAGGTCTGCGGATCCATAGAAGGCCGTGACGTGGCCTGTCTCACGATCCACCGCTGACGTCAGGCAGCGGTGACGGCGGCCGGGCCCCGCAGGCCCCGCCCGCGCCCGGCGCATCGGTCACGGTGATCGGACCGCGCGGTCCGTGCGAGGCGTCCGCGTTGAACCGGCGCTTGCCGGAACGCGGACGCCTCAAGCCGGTCCTGCGCCGCGTCCACCGTCGGCCCGATGCGGCAATCGGACGCATGACCGGTTTCAACTCGGCCGGCCCGGCAACCCGTTCGACATGTCCAGACGCTATGGCGGGAACCCAGCAGCGACGATCATCCTCATCCTCGCGGACATCACCGCGGTGATCCTGATCCTGTGGATCGTCTTCTACCTCTTGGACGCCAACACCGCGAACGACTTGGTGTCCTGGGTCCACCACGCGGCGAACTGGCTCTCGGGCTGGTCGCGTGACATGTTCAACGTCGAGTCGGACGACTGGCGCACGATCCTCAACTACGGGCTGCCCGCGGTGGTGTATCTGCTGGTCGGCCACGCGGTGGCGGGCCGGGTCAACCGGTCGTAACAGCCGCGGGGCGGCCGTCGGCCGCCCCGTCCGCCACCGGGCCCCTACGCATCCGCCACGGAGTCGAACTCGACCTCCTCGCGCGCCACCCCCTGCGCATCGGCGTCCACCGACCTGCGCAGGGCCTCGTGGAGCTTCGCCGGGGTCAGGACGCCCGCGAAGTGGGCGCCGTCCAGGACCGCGACCCAGCCCGCGTCGTACTGGAGCATCTCGCTGAACGCCTGTTTCAGCGGGGCGCCCAGCGGCACCCAGGCCTCCATACGGCGGGCCAGGTCCGCCACCGTGGCGGGCGTGCCCGCCAGTGAGAGCTCGTCCGCGGAGGCCCAGCCGTGGAGCTCGCCGGAGGCGTTGAGGACGACCGCCCAGCGCGCCCCGCTCTCGCGCAGCCGCGCGGCGGCCACGGCGGCGGGCTCGTCGAGGCGGGCGAGCGGGGGCTGCTCCAGGTCGCTCTCCTCGACGGTGGTGACCGACAGCCGCTTCAGGCCGCGGTCCGCGCCCACGAAGCGGGCCACGTACGGGGTCGCCGGGGCGCCCAGGACCGCCGCCGGAGTGTCGAACTGTTCGATGCGGCCCTCTCCGTACACCGCCATCCGGTCGCCCATCCGCACCGCCTCCTCGATGTCGTGCGTGACCAGGAGGACGGTCTTGCGCACGGTCGCCTGGAGGCTCAGGAACTCGTTCTGGAGGCGCTCGCGCACCACCGGGTCCACCGCCCCGAACGGCTCGTCCATGAGCAGCACGGGCGGATCGGCCGCCAGGGCCCGCGCCACGCCGACGCGCTGGCGCTGGCCGCCCGAGAGCTGGGCCGGGTAGCGCGAGCCGAACGTCTTGGGGTCCAGGCCCACCAGGTCCAGGAGCTCGGCCGCCCGTGCCCGCGCTCTCGCCCGCTTCCAGCCGACCAGCGCCGGCACGGTCGCCGTGTTGTCCAGGACCGTGCGGTGCGGGAACAGGCCCACCTGCTGGATGACATAGCCGATGCGGCGGCGCAGTTTCACGGGGTCGAGCGAGGAGATGTCCTCGCCGTCCACCAGGATGCGGCCGGACGTGGGTTCGATCAGGCGGTTCACCATCATCATGGTGGTGGTCTTGCCGCAGCCCGAGGGGCCGACCAGGGTGACCAGCTCCCCCTCGGCCACCTCGAAGGACAGGCCGTCGACGGCGGTCGTGCCGTCCGGATACACCTTGCTGACCCGCTCGAACCTGATCATGGATCCACGCTAGGAGCCCCGGCGCCCGTACGCACACGGACGGCCGCCGGGGGAGTGCGCGGGCGGTCGGCCGGATGCCGCCGGGCGGGCGGTGCGCGCCGGGGCCGGTGTGATCCACTGGGCCGGGCCGGACCCACGCCGAGACCAGGAGCCCGCCCCCTTGACCACCGCCGCCGCGCCCGTCTACCGCCAGCCCGGAACCGTCCTCGTCGACCACCGCTTCGCCGTACCCCTCGACCACGCCCGCCCCGACGGCGAACGGATCGAGCTCTACGCGCGCGAGGTCGTCGCCGCGGACCGCGCCGCCGAGCGGGAGCGGCTGCCCTGGCTGCTCTATCTGGAGGGCGGCCCCGGCTTCGGCGCCCGGCGGTTCATCGGGCGGCAGGCCTGGCTCGGGCGCGCGCTGCGCGACTACCGGGTGCTCCTGCTCGACCAGCGCGGCACGGGCCTGTCCACTCCCGCCAACCGCCAGACCCTCCCGCTGCGCGGCTGCCCCCGTGAACAGGCCGACTACCTCGGCCACTTCCGCGCCGACGCGATCGTCAAGGACTGCGAGCTGATCCGCCGCGAACTCAACCGCGGCGCGCCCTGGACCGTCCTCGGCCAGAGCTTCGGTGGGTTCTGCGCCACCCACTACCTCTCCACCGCGCCCGAGGGCCTGGCCGCCGTGCTGATCACCGGCGGGCTCCCTTCCCTGGACGCCCACGCCGACGACGTGTACCGGGCGGCCCACCCCCGCATCGAGCGCAAGAACGCCGCGTACTACGCCCGCTATCCGCTGGACGTCGAGCGGGTGCGCCGGATCGCCGAGCACCTGGTCGCCGAACCCGCCGTCCTGCCCGGCGGATACGTGCTGAGCCCCGCGGCCTTCCAGTCCCTCGGCATCCTCCTCGGCGCGGGCGACGGCGCCCACCAGCTGCACTACCTGCTGGAAGACGCCTTCGTGCGGACCCCCGCCGGGCCCGCGCTCTCCGACGCCTTCCAGGAAGGCGTGCGGGCGGTCCTCTCCTTCGCCGCCCACCCCCTGTACGCCGTCCTCCACGAGGCGATCTACGCCCAGGGCGCCCGCCCCACCGCCTGGTCCGCCGAGCGGGTCCGCGCGGAGTTCCCCCGGTTCTCCGCCGAGAAGGCCCTCGCCTCAAACGGGCCCGTCCTGTTCACCGGTGAGTCCGTGCACCCCTGGCACTTCGAGACCGACCCCGCGCTGCGCCCCCTGCGCGAGACGGCCGAGCTGCTGGCCGCCCGCACCGACTGGGCGCCGCTGTACGACACGGCCGCGCTCGCCGCCAACGAGGTGCCGGTGGCCGCCGCCGTCTACCACGACGACATGTACGTCGACACCGCGCACTCGCTCGCCACCGCCCGCGCGGTGCGGGGGCTGCGCACCTGGGTCACCGACGAGTACGAGCACGACGGCGTACGGGCCGGCGGCGAGCGCGTACTGGACCGGTTGCTCGGCCTCGTACGCGGTGAGGTGTAGCCGTCTGCGACGCCGGAAAGTGGCGCGGCGATTCGCGCCTGCCCTCGTAAGCTGCGGCTATGACAACGCAGTTGCAGCAGTTGGAAGAGATGCCCGACGACTGGCAGCGCGCCCTCGCGGTCGTCGCCCACCCGGACGACCTGGAGTACGGGTGCGCTGCCGCGATCGCCGGATGGACCGACGCGGGCCGTGAGATCACCTATCTGCTCGCCACCCGGGGCGAGGCGGGCATCGACGGCATCGACCCCGCCAAGTGCGGGCCGCTGCGCGAGCGGGAGCAGCGCGCGAGCGCGGCCGTCGTCGGGGTCTCGGCGGTGGAGTTCCTCGACCACCGGGACGGGGTGATCGAGTACGGGCTCGGCCTGCGCCGCGACATCGCGGCCGCCATCCGGCGCCACCGCCCCGAACTGGTCATCACGCTCAACCACCGGGACACCTGGGGCGGATCCGTCTGGAACACGCCCGACCACCGGGCGGTCGGCCGGGCCACGCTCGACGCGGCCGGGGACGCGGGCAACCGCTGGATCTTCCCCGAGCTCATCGAACAGGGCCTTGAGCCGTGGAACGGTGTCCGGTGGGTGGCGGTGGCCGGTTCCGACTCGCCGACCCACGCGGTCGACGCGACCGCCGGGCTGGAGCGGTCGGTGGACTCTCTCATGGAGCACCGCAGTTACATCGAGGGCCTCACCGCCGATGAGCCCGAGACCTACTGCCGCGCTTTCCTGACCGCCAACGCCGAGCGCGCCGCCGCCCGCTTCGGCGGCCGCCCGGCGGTCCCGTTCGAGGTGTTCGCCCGGTAGGGGAGAGGGGGAGGGCCCGGGCGGGAACTTCCCGCTCGCGGCGCCTCCCAGTAGCCTGACGGATCGTCAGTTGTAGCCGCGCGAGCGAGGAGGGGGGAATCCGTTGATCGACACCCTCGACCGGGAGATCCGGGACGGCGAGGAGCGGATACGCCTGGAGGTCACCGCACAGGGGCTCGGCATCCTCACCCTCTGCCGTCCCGGGAAACTCAACGGCTGGAGTTGGGAGTCCAGCCGACAGCTCGGCATCCTCGCCGACCGGATCCGCTTCGACGACGCCGTCCGGGCCGTGCTGCTGCGCGCCGAGGGCCGGGCCTTCTGCGCCGGGATCGACGTCACCGCCCCGGGCGGCGCCCTCACCGGCCGCTCCCCGGCCGAGCGGACCCACCGCTACTACGAGGGCATCCGCTGGGTCCACGAGCGCTTCGCCGCGTTCGCGCGGCTGCCGCAGCCGGTCGTCGCGGCCGTCCAGGGCTACTGCCTCGGCTTCGGCTTCGAGCTCGCGCTGATGGCCGACATCAGGGTCGCCGCACGGGACGCCGTTTTCGCGCTGCCCGAGACGGGGATCGGGGTGGCCGTGGACGCGGGTGGCGACCTGCGGATCGCCAGGGACGCGGGCGCGGGCTGGGCGAAGCTCCTGGCACTCACGGGCCGCCGGATCGACGCGCCCACCGCCGAGCGGCTCGGACTCGTCCAACTCGTCGTGCCCGTGGACGAGGTGGAGGGCGAGGCGCGGGCCCTCGCCGACGAGATCGCGGCCAACGCCCCGCTCGCCGTGCGGGCGGTCAAGCGGAACATCGACGCGTTCGCCGACGCCGGACTGGCCGAGGCCCTCGACCGCACGGCCCTGGCCGCCGCCCTCACCCTCACCTCCGAGGACGCCCACGAGGGCTACACGGCGAAGGCGGCCCGCCGCGCGCCGACGTTCGACGGGACATGAAACCGCTGCGTTCCTGACGGTGCCTCACCCCCGGAACGGCCCCCGCCCCAGCTGCTCTCGTACGGGCGTCACCGGCGCCGTGACCACCGTGCGGCGCTGCCAGTTCGCCCCGTCCACCACCAGGGTGTGGCCGCTGATGAAACGGGCGTACGGGGAGGCGAGGAAGGTCGCCGCCCAGCCGAGCTCCCGGGGCCGACCGACCCGTAACGCGGGCTGGCGCGCGTCGAGTTCACCGCGGCGGTCCGCCTCGTCCAGCCCCGCCCGGATGGCCTCGGGCATGTCCGGGTGCGGGAAGAGCCCCGGGACGAGCCCGTTGACCTGGATGCCGTAGGGCCCCCACTCCACCGCTAGCGTCTGCACGAGACTGCGGACCCCGGCCTTCGCCGCCGCCGAGGGGGCGAAGGCCGGGCCGCCGGTCCAGGCGTACGACGCCCCCACGCAGATCACCGACCCGGGTGTCCCGGCCGCGAGATGGCGGAGGCCGAACTCCCGGGTCGCGAACCACGTGCCGGTCAGCGTGGTGTCCACCACCGCGCGCCACGCGTTGGGCGACAGGTCCTCGGCAGGGCAGGGGAAGTTGGCGGCGGCACTGTTGACGAGCACACCCGGCAGTCCGGCCTCGCCTCCGGCCCGGTCGAAGGCGGCGGCGACCGCCTCCGGCTCCCGTACGTCGCAGACGGCCACGGCCACCCGTCCGCCGAGCGCCGCCAGCTCCTCCCGCGCCGCCCGCAGCCGTTCCTCCCCGCGCCCCACGATCACCAGGTCCGCCCCCAGCCGGGCGAACTCGGCGGCCATCGCCTTCCCGAGCCCGGAGCCGCCGCCCGTCACCAGGACGACGGTCCCGTCGTACGTCCCCGGCGGAAGGGCGCTGCTGCCGGGCGGGGGAGGGGCGGGGAGGCCCGGGAGGGGGGCGCTGGAGGGCGCGGTGTCGTCCGTCATGGGCGCATCCCTACCGGCAACTCCCGCAATACTCCAGGCCCGGAGGAGGGGCGCATCGGGTTGCCGTTTGCCACTGCCGGCTGCGGCACGGACCACGACGACAGGACCTGTGGTGGCTTGTCACCCGTCAGGATTGACAATCCGCTTTGCCGATTCTGCAATGGGCGGATGGACCAGGAACGCGCCCTCGACGACGTGCTGACCGAGGTGGGCCCCCGGCTCCGCCGGATCCGCAAGGAGCGCGGGGCCACGCTCGGGGACCTGTCGGCGGCGACCGGGATCTCCGTCTCCACACTCTCCCGCCTGGAGTCCGGGCACCGACGGCCCAGCCTGGAGCTGCTGCTGCCGATCGCCCGCGCCCATCAGGTGCCGCTCGACGACCTGGTGGGCGCCCCGCCCGTCGGGGACCCCCGGGTGCGGGCCAGGCCGATCGTGCGCGGGGGAAGGACCATGGTGCCGCTCACCCGCCAGCCGGGCGGGCTCCAGGCGTACAAAGTGGTGGACCGGGGCGCCGGGGGCACGCCGGAGCCGCGTGTCCACGAGGGGTACGAGTGGCTGTATGTGCTGGCGGGACGGCTGCGGCTGGTGCTCGCCGGGAACGACGTGGTGATGGCGGCGGGGGAGGCGGCCGAGTTCGACACCCGGCTGCCGCACTGGTTCGGGCCGGCCGGGGACGCGCCGGTGGAGTATCTGAGCCTGTTCGGGCCGCAGGGGGAGCGGATGCACGTCCGGGCGCGGCCCAGGGGCGGGCGCGGGCGCGGGGTCGGCTGACGGGAGCATCCGGCCTGCCCGGAGTTGTCGCTGCCTGTTCCCTCAGCGGCAAGCGACCGCTTAGTATGCGAGACGCAAGGGTACGCAGCCGTACCGCCCCCAGCGCGTGGAGGCCCCGAATGCAGGCATGGCGAGTGCACGAGAACGGCGAGCCCGGTGAGGTGATGCGGCTCGAAGAGGTCGAGCCCCCCACCCCGGGCCCGGGGCAGGTGCTGCTCAAGGTGCGCGCCGCGAACATCAACTTCCCGGACGCGCTGCTGTGCCGGGGCCAGTACCAGATCAAGCCGCCGCTGCCGTTCACCCCCGGGGTGGAGATCTGCGGGGAGACCGCGGACGGGCGGCGGGTCATCGCCAACCCGGTGCTGCCCTTCGGCGGCCTCGCGGACCGGGTCATCGCCGACGAGGCCGCCCTGCTGCCCGCGCCCGACGCGCTGGACGACGCCGAGGCCGCCGCCCTGCACATCGGCTACCAGACCGGCATGTTCGGCCTGCACCGCCGGGCGAACCTCCGGGCGGGCGAGACGCTGCTGGTGCACGCGGCGGCCGGGGGCGTCGGCAGCGCGGCCGTACAGCTCGGCAAGGCGGCCGGAGCCAGGGTCATCGGTGTGGTCGGCGGGGCGGACAAGGCCGCGATCGCCCGGGAGCTGGGGTGCGACCTGGTCATCGACCGGCGCACCGAGGACATCGTGGCCGCGGTGAAGGACGCCACCGGCGGACGCGGCGCGGACGTCATCTACGACCCGGTCGGCGGTGACGCCTACGCCAAGTCCGCCAAGTGCGTCGCCCTCGAGGGCCGCATCCTCGTCGTCGGCTTCGCCAGCGGCAGCATCCCCGCCCCCGCCCTCAACCACGCGCTGGTGAAGAACTACTCGATCGTCGGACTGCACTGGGGGCTGTACGCGCAGAAGGACCCCGCGTCCATCACGCGCTGCCACGAGCAGCTGACCGAGCTCGCCGCCAAAGGCGCCGTCAAGCCGCTGATCAGCGAGCGGGTGCCCATGAGGGAGGCCGCCGCGGCCGTGCAGCGGGTCGCGGACGGTACCACCACCGGCCGCGTCGTCGTGCTCCCGGACGGAGCCGGCCGATGAGCGAGCGGCAGTTCGACGCGGACGGCCTGCGTTCGCGGACCCGGGAGTTGCTGGCCGCCCACCCGCCCGCGGCCACCGAGACGCTCGACTTCCTCAAGGCCCGCTTCGACGCCGGGCTCGCCTGGGTGCACTACCCGGTGGGCCTGGGCGGCCTCGGAGCGCCCCGCTCGCTCCAGCCGGTCGTCGACGCGGAGCTGGCGGCCGCGGGCGCTCCCGACAACGACCCGCGCCGGATCGGGATCGGGCTCGGGATGGCCGCGCCGACCGTGCTCAAGTACGGCACCGAGGAGCAAAAGCGGCGGTTCCTGCGGCCGCTGTGGATCGGCGAGGAGGTGTGGTGCCAGCTCTTCAGTGAGCCCGGTGCCGGCTCCGACCTCGCGGCGCTGGGCACCCGGGCGGTGCGCGAGGGCGAGGACTGGATCGTCGACGGGCAGAAGGTGTGGACCTCCAGCGCCCATCTCGCCCGCTGGGCCATCCTGATCGCCCGCACCGACCCCGGACTGCCCAAGCACCAGGGCATCACCTACTTCATCTGCGACATGACCGACCCCGGTGTCGAGGTGCGCCCGCTGCGCCAGATCACCGGCGAGGCCGAGTTCAACGAGGTCTTCCTCACCGGCGTCCGCATCCCCGACGCCCACCGCCTCGGCGCGGTCGGCGAGGGCTGGAAGGTCGCGCAGACGACCCTCATGAACGAACGCGTCTCCATCGGCGGGATGCGGCTGCCCCGCGAGGGGGGCATGATCGCGCCGGTCGCCAAGACCTGGCGGGAGCGCCCCGAGCTGCGCACCCACGATCTGCACCAGCGTCTGCTCACCCTCTGGGTGGAAGCCGAGGTGGCCCGCCTCACCGGTGAGCGGCTGCGCCAGCAGCTCGTGGCGGGCCAGCCCGGCTACGAGGGCTCCGGCATGAAGCTCTCCTTCGCCCGGCTCAACCAGGAGATCAGCGGCCTGGAGGTCGAACTCCTCGGGCAGGAAGGGCTGTTGTACTCGGACTGGACCATGCGCCGGCCCGAGCTCGTCGACTTCACCGGCCGGGACGCCGGATACCGCTATCTGCGCTCGAAGGGCAACTCCATCGAGGGCGGCACCAGCGAGGTACTCCTCAACATCGTCGCCGAACGCGTCCTCGGGCTGCCCGCCGAGCCGCGCAACGACAAGGACATCGCCTGGAAGGACCTGGCCCGATGACCGAGACCGCCCCCGACCTGTTGTACTCGGAGGCCGAGGAGGACCTCCGGGCCGCCGTGCGCTCCCTCCTCGCCGACCGCACCGACACCCCGGCCGCGCTCGCCCGCGCCGAGTCCGACACCCCGTACGACCCCCGGCTGTGGCGCGCGCTCGGCGCGGACATGGGGCTCGCGGGGCTCCTGGTGCCGGAGGAGCTGGGCGGCCAGGGCGCGGGGCACCGCGAGGCCGCCGTGGTCCTGGAGGAGATCGGCCGGGGCGTCGCCCCGGTCCCGTACCTCACCAGCTCGGTCGTGGCCACCGAGACGCTGCTCGCGCTCGACACCTCTGCCCCCGAAGTCGCCGCGCTGATCGGCGAGTTGGCGTCCGGCCGGAAGACGGCGGCCCTCGCCGTGCCGTTCTCGTACGGGCCCGACTCGCTGCGGCTGCGCGCCGGGCTCGACGGGAGGGTGCGCACCGTGGCGGACGCCTCCACCGCCGACGTGCTGCTCGTGCCGACCGGGCAGGGTCTCTACGCGGTCGCGTCGGGCGAGGCGGCCATCACCGCGCTGGTCCCGCTCGACCTCACCCGCCCCCTGGCCGAGGTCGTCCTCGACGGGGCGGACGGCACGCTGCTGGCCGACGCGGACACCGGCCGGGCCGCCGTCCGCCGTGGTCTGCTCGCCGGGGCCGGGCTGCTCGCCTCCGAGCAACTGGGCGTCGCCGAGTGGTGCCTGACGGAGACCGTCGCGTACACCCGGGACCGCAAGCAGTTCAACCGGCCCGTCGGGTCCTTCCAGGCGCTCAAGCACCGGATGGCGCAGTTGTGGCTGGAGGTGGTCTCGGCGCGGGCCGCGGCGCGCAACGCGGCCGACGCGCTGGCGACCGCGAGCCAGGACGCGCCGCTCGCGGTGGCGGTCGCACAGGCGTACTGCTCACGGGTGGCGGTGCGCGCGGCCGAGGAGTGCGTGCAGTTGCACGGCGGCATCGGGATGACGTGGGAGCACCCGGCGCACCTCTACCTCAAGCGGGCCAAGTCGGCGCAGAGCGCGCTGGGTTCGGCCGGGGAGCACCGCGCGTCGGTGGCGGAGATCGTGGGGCTGCCCGGGCCCGCGTAGTCCGCGCCGAGTGTCCCGTTTTTGACCACCCCTTTGCGTACTGTTTAAATGGCGAGCTGTTGCGAGCCATTCGCAATAACAGTCGATCTTCAATAAGGGGTGTGGGGCATGGCGGCCCGTTCGATCCGCGGGACGATACGAGGAGCGGGCGCCGCGGCGCTGGCCGGAGTACTGGCCCTCACCGCGGCCGCCTGCTCCGACCCCGGCGAGGGCGGGGGCGGTGGCGCCAAGGACTCGGCGGTCGTCGGCATCGCGTACGAGCCCGAGACGCTCAGCCCGCTCCTCGGCTACGGCAAGGACGGCAACTCCAAGATCTTCGACGGGCTCCTCGCCCTCGACGCGAAGATGGCGCTGAGGCCCGCGCTCGCCGTCGCGCTCCCCGAGGTGAGCGCCGACCGGCTGACCTACACGTACAAGCTCCGCAAGGGCGTGACGTTCAGCGACGGGAAGCCCTTCACCGCCAAGGACGTCGTCTTCACCTATACGACGATCCTCGATCCCAAGACCAACAACCCCTCCAAGGGCGAGCTCGACGCCATCAAGAACGTGCGCGCCGAGGGCGACGACACGGTGGTCTTCACGCTCAAGTACCCCTACGCGCCCTTCGCGCAGCGCACCGTGCTGCCGATCGTGCCCGAGCACATCGCGGGCAGGCAGGACGTCAACACCGGCGCCTTCGCCACCGCCCCCGTGGGCACCGGGCCGTACAGGCTGGTGAAGTGGTCCAGGAGCGAGAAGATCGCCTTCGAGGCCAACCCGTCGTACTGGGGCGGCGCGCCCCGGGTGAAGAAGTTCACCATGGCGGTCATCAAGGACGACGACGTGCGCGCCACCCGGCTGCGCTCCGGCGACCTCGACGGCGCGATCCTGCCGCCCGCCCTCGCCCAGGGCTTCGCGAAGGACAAGCACAAGAAGACCTACGCGGCCAAGACCTACGACTACCGCAACGTGACCCTGCCCACCGGCAACAAGGTCACCGGCGACACCGCCGTACGCCGCGCGCTCGACCTCGCCGTGGACCGCGAGGCGATGGTCGACAAGATCCTCGACGGCGCCGGCAAGCCCGCCTACGGCCCGGTCCCCACCGGCAGCCCCTGGTTCGCCCGGGGCACCGAGCGGCCGCACGACCTGGCCGCGGCCAAGAAGATCCTCGACGAGGCGGGCTGGAAGCCCGGCGCCGACGGCATCCGCGAGAAGGACGGCGTCCGCGCCGCCTTCCCGCTCTGGTACCTCTCCGGAGACAAGCTCCGCCAGGACCACGCCCTCGCCTACGCCTCCGACGCCAAGAAGGCGGGCATCGCGGTCACCACCCGGTCCGGCACCTGGGAGGTCATCGAGCCGAGGATGAAGGACGAGGCGGTCCTCGCGGGCGGCGGCTCGCCCGCCGACCCCGACTTCGACCAGTACACGCTGCTCAAGTCCTCCCTGGCGGGCGACGGCTTCAACAACATGGCGTGGTACGCCAATCCGGCCGTCGACAAGGCGCTCGACGCAGGCCGCCGCAGCGGTGACAGCGTCGTACGCAAGGCCGCCTACGACACCATCCAGCGCGAACTGGTGAAGGACCCCGGCTACACCTTCCTCACCCACATCGACCACCTCTACGTCGTGGCCGACCGCTGGGACGGGCTCTCCACCCAGACCGAGCCCCACGACCACGGCCTGGCCTCCGGCCCCTGGTGGAACGTCGAGACCTGGACGCCGAAGAAATGAGCCGCCGCCTCCCCTGGGGGCCGATGGCACGGATGGCGGGGCGGCGGATCCTGTTCGCCGCCCCCGTCCTGCTCGTGGTCACCTTCGGCGTCTTCGCCGTCGCCGCCGCCTCCCCCTTCGACCCGGTCAAGGCCTACGCGGGCACCGCGGGCCTCACCGCTTCGCAGGACGACCTCGACCAGCTGCGCGCCAACCTCGGCGCCGACCAGCCGCTCCTCACCCGCTGGTGGACCTGGCTGACCTCGGCCCTCACCGGCGACCTCGGTGACTCCGCCGTCCTGCGCCAGCCCGTCGCCGACGTCATCGGTGAACGGCTCGGCTGGTCGGTGCTGCTCGCCGCCACCGCCTTCCTCGTCGCGATCCTCCTCGGCACCGGACTCGGCGTGCTCGCCGCGCGCCGCCCGGGCGGCCCGCTCGACCGGTGCGTCAGCTCCCTCGCGTACACCCTGGAAGCCGCGCCCGCCTTCTGGCTCGGCCTCCTCGCCATCTGGTTCTTCGCGCTGAAGCTCGACGTGCTGCCGGCCGGCGGGCTGACCGACACGGCCAGCGACACCGTCACCCCCGGCCAGGTCACGAGGCACCTGGTGCTGCCCGCCGCCGTCCTCGGCATCTCCCAACTTCCCTGGTTCTACCTGTACGTACGCCAGGGCGTCGCCGACGCGCTGGAGGAGGACCCGGTGCGCGGGGCACGCGCGCGCGGCCTGGACGAGCGGACCGTCCTGCTCGGGCACGCCCTGCGCTCGGGCATGCTGCCGATGCTCACCCTCATCGGCTCCCGCGTGCCCGAACTCATCACCGGGGCCCTGCTGGTGGAGACCGTGTTCAGCTGGCCCGGCATCGCCGCCGCCACCGTGCAGGCCGCCACCTCCGTGGACTTCCCGCTGCTCGCCGCCCTGACCGTGCTCGCCACCGCCGCCGTCCTGCTCGGCAACCTGCTGTCGGACCTGCTCTACGGTCTCGCGGACCCGAGGGTGGGCTTCGATGGCTGACAACCCGCAGCTCCCATGGCGTGCGCACGGCCGCGCACGCCGCTCCACCCGCACCCTGAAGGTGCGCGCCTCGGCCGTGATCCTCGCGGCGGCCGTCCTCGCCGTCCTGCTCGTACCGCCGCTGGCCCACCTCGACCAGCAGGCCGTCGACCTCTCCCGCAAGCTTCTCCCCCCGTCCCCCCAGCACCCGTTCGGCACCGACGACGTCGGCCGCGACCTCCTGCTGCGCTGTGTGTACGGGCTGCGGATCTCGCTGCTGGTCGGGGTCGTGGCCGCGCTGGTAGCCACCGTCGCGGGCACGCTCGTCGGCGCCGCGTCCGCCGCCCTCGGCGGCTGGACCGACCGGCTGGTGATGCGGATCGTGGACGTGTTCTCCTCGGTGCCGCACCTGCTGCTCGGCATCTTCGTGGTCGCCCTGTTCCGTCCCGGAGTGTGGCCGGTGATCGCCTCGGTCGCCCTGACGCACTGGCTGTCCACCGCCCGGATCGTGCGCGCCGAGGTGCTCTCCCTGCGCTCGCGCCCCTACGTCGACGCGGCGATCTCCGGCGGCTCCTCCCGGCTGCGGGTCACCCTGCGCCACCTGCTGCCGGGCGTACTGCCCAAGGCCGGGCTCGCGGCGGTGCTGATGGTGCCGCACGCCATGTGGCACGAGTCGGCGCTCTCCTTCCTCGGCCTCGGCCTGCCCAGCCACCAGGCCAGCCTCGGCAACCTCGTCCAGTCCGCGCGCGGCTCGCTGCTCACCGGCCACTGGTGGCCCACCCTCTTCCCCGGCCTGCTGCTCATCGTCCCGACGCTCGCCGTCGCGGGCCTGGCCGGCGCCTGGCGCGAACGCCTCGACCCGCGCCGCCGATCGGAGCTGATGCTGTGACCACGGTCCTCTCGGTGCGCGGTCTGTCCGTACGCTTCCGGATGCGCGGCGGGCGCCACATCGCCGCCGTCACCGACGTCTCCTTCGACCTGGCCGCCGGGGAGTGCCTGGCCCTGGTCGGCGAGAGCGGCTGCGGCAAGTCCGTCCTCGCCTCCGCCCTGCTGGGCCTGCTGCCCGGCAACGCCGAGACGGCCGGCAGCGCCGTGCTGCACGGCGCCGGCGAACCCCTCGACCTGCTCACGGCCGACGAGCGCACCCTCGCGCGTACGGTACGGGGGCGCCGCATCGGTCTCGTACCGCAGAGCCCGGCCGCCCACCTCACCCCGGTGCGGACCGTACGGGCGCAGCTCGCCGAGACCCTGCGCGCACTCACCCCCACCCCCCGGCGCGAACTGCGGGCCGCGACGGAGGCGGCCGCCGCGCGGGCCGCCTTCCCGCCCGGCCACCTCGACCGCTACCCGCACGAGCTGTCCGGGGGCCTCGCCCAGCGGGCCGCGACCGCGCTCGCCCTCGTCGGGGACGCGCCGCTGCTGCTGGCGGACGAGCCGACGACCGGACTCGACCGCGACCTGGTGGACCGCACGGCCGACGAGCTGCGCCGCACCGCCGACGAGGGCCGGGCGCTGCTGATGATCACCCACGACCTGGTGGCGGCCGAGCGGATCGCCGACCGGGTGGCCGTGATGTATGCCGGGCGCGTCGTGGAACTCGCCGACGCCACCTCGTATTTCGGCGGCGGCGGACCCCGTCACCCGTATGCTCGGGGCCTGCTCGACGCGCTTGCGGAGCGGGCGTTCACGCCCATTCCCGGGATGCCGCCCGAGCTGGGCGACCTGCCGGAGGGCTGCGCGTTCGCTCCCCGCTGCGAACGGGCCACCGACCGGTGCGGCACGCTGCCGCCGTTCGACGGCCAGGTCGCCTGTCACCACCTGGAGGAGCCCGGCCGTGCTTGACCTGAAGAACATCACCGCCGGGTACGAGCGCGGCCGTCCGGTCGTCCGCGAGGCGAGCCTGACCGTTGCCCCCGGCGAGGCGGTCGGCCTGCTCGGGCCCAGCGGCTGCGGCAAGTCCACCCTGGCCCGGGTCGCGGCGCTGCTGCACCGGCCGGACGGCGGCACGGTCACCCTCGACGGGGCGCTGGTCACCGAGTGGCGCCACCGCGCCCCGCGCGCCCGGCGCACCGCCGTCGGGGTCGTCTTCCAGTCGCCCCGGCTCGCCGCCGATCCCCGGCTGCGGCTGCGCGACCTGGTCGCCGAGCCGCTGCGCGCGACCGGCCGCCGCATCGAGGCCCGCGAGCGCGTCGACGAACTGGCGGACCTGGTCGGCCTCGGTGGCGACCTGCTCAACCGCCGCCCCCACGAGGTCAGCGACGGCCAGCTCCAGCGCGCCTGCCTGGCCCGCGCCCTGGTCCTGCGCCCCCGGCTGCTGGTCTGCGACGAGATGACGGCGATGCTGGACGCCTCCACGACGGCGGCCCTGGTGGCGGTGGTGGAGCGCTACCGGCGCGAGACGTCCGCGTCCCTCCTGGCGGTGGGCCACGACCGCACCCTGCTGGCGCGGTGGTGCGACCGGGGGGCGGAGTGGGGCGAGCTGTCGCAGTAACGTGCCTGCGGACGAACGCCTCCCGTGCGCGGTCCCGTCCCCCGGTGACCGGGCGGCGAAGTACCGGCCAACTCTGCGAAGCAGCCTGCCGGTCGGGGGCGGCCCGCACGCATACTCGGTCGCGTCCGTCCGTCCCCGCGCCCCCCGGGAGCACCCCCATGGCCCGACCGACCCGCCGCACCGCCGTCGCCGCCCTCGCCGCGGCCGCCGCCACCGCCGCCCTCGCACCCGCCGCCGCGGCCACCGAGGCCGAGCGGCCCGGCGCCCGCCCCGCCGGGCCCCGGCCGCTGCGCCGGGCCCACGCGCACAACGACTACGAGCACCCGCACCCCCTCCTCGACGCCCTCGCCCACGGCTTCACCAGCGTCGAGGCCGACGTCTTCCTGGTCGACGGGCAGCTCCTGGTGGCCCACGACCCGGCCGGCCTCGACCCCACCCGCACCCTCGAAAGGCTCTACCTGGACCCGCTGATGGCCCGGGTCCGCGCCCACCACGGCTCGGTGTACCGGGGCCACCACCGGCCCGTACAGCTCCTGGTCGACATCAAGACCGAAGGCGCCGCCGCCTACTTGGAACTCGACCGGCGGCTGCGCCCTTACCGCCGCATGCTGAGCGGCTACGCGCACGGCCGCGTCACGCCCGGCGCCGTCACCCCCGTCGTCTCCGGCGACCGCGCCGCCCGCGCGCCCATGGAGGCCCAGAAGGTGCGCCACGCCTTCTACGACGGCCGCCCGGAAGACCTCGGCACGGCGGCCACCGCCGCGTTCATCCCCCTCATCAGCGGCAACTGGACGCAGAGCTTCACCTGGCTGGGCGCCGGGCCCTTCCCGGCCGCCGAACGGCGCAGGCTGCGCGCGATCGTCGGGCAGGCCCACGCGCACCGGCAACGGGTGCGGTTCTGGGCGACCCCGGACCTGCCGGGCCCCGAGCGGGACGCGCTGTGGCGCGAACTGCTCGCCGCCGACGTCGACCACATCAACACCGACGACCTGGCGGGCCTGGAGGCCTTCCTGCGCGCGCACGGGGAGTAGACCGGACCGTCCCCGGTCGCCGCGACAAGTCGTCGCCCGTCAACAACACCCGTACGGCGGACACGCCATACGCCCGACCGGCCCGCCCCCTCCGCCACACTGGCCGCCGAATGCCGCAATTCCGGCGCGGCGGAGGAGGTTGGCCATGGCCATTTCGATCTCGGTGGTGCTGTTGCTCGTGGTGCTGGCGGTGATCTTCCTGCGCAGCGGCGGACTCAAGGCCTCGCACGCGATGGTCTGCGTGCTCCTCGGCTTCTTCCTCGCCGGTACGAGCATGGCTCCCACGATCCAGGACGGGCTGAACGCGACGGCGAGCGTGGTCGGTAGCCTCAGGCCATGACCCCGGCCCGCCAGAGGATCACCGCCGAGGCGCGGCGCGCCCGCCTCGGCCCCCGCCATCTGCTCACCCCCGCCACCCGCGCGAGCACACCCGAGGAGGTGGCCCGGGCCCTGGTGGCACTGCACGCCACCGATCCCGCCACCGTCTTCCTGGCGGTCGCCGCGCGCACCCGCACCGCCTCGGTGGCGGAGCTGGAACGCGCGCTGTACGAGGACCACTCGCTCGTGCGGATGCTCTGTATGCGCCGCACGATGTTCGTGCTGCCCACGGAGCTCGCCCCGGTGGCAGACGCGGCGGCGGCCCGGGCCGTCGCCGTCCGGGAGCGCGCCGGTCTGATGAAGGTCGTCCGGGATCAACTCGGCTTCGACGACCGCTGGTTCGCCACCACCGAGAAGGCGGTCCTCGCGGCCCTCGCCGAGCGCGGAGAGGCCACGGCGGCCCAACTCGCCGAGGACGTACCGGACCTGAAGTCGCAGATCGTCATGGCCGCAGGTAAGCCGTATGAGGCGAGACCCCGCATCACCAGCCGCTTCCTGGGTGTCCTGGCCGCCGAGGGCCGCATTCGGCGCGGGCGGCCGCTGGGCAGCTGGGCGTCCAGCCAGTTCCGCTGGACGGCCGCGGAGCCGCACCCCGAACTCGCGGCGGACACCGCCAGGACCGAGCTCGCCGCCCGCTATCTGGACGCCTTCGGCCCCGCCACGACCGAGGACGTGAAGTGGTGGACGGGCTGGACGCTGACCGAGACCCGCAAGGCGCTGGCCGGGACCGACGCCGTGGACGTCGATCTCGACGAGGGCCCAGGACACGCCCTGCCCCACCAACTGGACGCGCCGCCCGCACCCGAGCCCTGGGCCGCGCTGCTCCCGGCCCTGGACCCCACCCCGATGGGCCGGCGCCACCGCGACTGGTACCTGGACGCCGGCCACAGGGCCGAACTCTTCGACAGGACCGGCAACATCGGCCCCTCGGTGTGGTGGAACGGCCGGGTCGTCGGCGGCTGGGCGCAGCGCCCGGACGGCGAGATCGTCACCCACCTCTTCGGGGACGTGGGCGCCGAAGCGCAGCGGGCCGTCGACGCCGAGGCGGCACGGACGGCGGAGTTCTTGGGGGGCGTACGGATCCGCCCGAGCTTCCGGACCCCGCTGGAGCGCAGGCTCTCCGCGTAGGACGCGCCCACGGGCGCGAAGGGCTCAGGCCAGCCGTGAGCGGATGAGGAAGCGCACCCCTTCCGGCGCCTCCAGCGAGAAGCCGCTGCCGCGCCCCTCGACGACGTCGACGATCAGCCGGGTGTGCCGCCACGCCTCGTGCTGAGCGGCCGAGATCCAGAACGGTACGGGCTCCTCGACCCCGTCGACGACGAGGTTCTCCAGCAGGACGTCCGAGCCTCCCGTACGGAACTCGCCGTCCGGGTAGCACATGGGCGCGCTGCCGTCGCAGCAGCCGCCCGACTGGTGGAACATCAGCGGCCCGTGGGCCGCCCGCAGCCGCCGCAGCAGCTCCGTGGCGGCGGGCGTCAGCTCCACGCGCGCGTGGCGGCCGGGCCCGTCTCCCGCGTTCGTCGCGGACATGGGATCACGGTCCTTCGGTCTGCGTGTCGTGCCGGTGCCGCAACCCCACCACGGGCGGGGTTGCGGACACGTTGCGGACCGCTACGGCTGCCGCACCGAGTCGGGCGCCTCGCGGGGGTGCGGGACCGCCGGCGGGGACGGGACCGGCGAGGGGAAGACCTGCTCCTCGTGGTGGAGGGAGACCGTCCGGGTCGGCGCCGGGATGGAGATGCCCTCCGTGCGGTAGCGCTGGTGCAGGCGCTTGATGAACTCGTGCTTGATCCGGTACTGGTCGCTGAACTCGCCCACGCCCAGGATCACCGTGAAGTTGATCCGGGAGTCGGCGAAGGTGTGGAAGCGGACGGCCGCCTCGTGGTGGGGGAGCGCGCCGTTGATGTCGGCCATCACACTGTTGACGACGTCCAGGGTCACCCGCTCGACGTGCTCCAGGTCGCTGTCGTAGCCGACGCCCACCTGCACGAGGATCGAGAGCTCCTGCTCCGGGCGGCTGAAGTTGGTCATGTTCGTCCGCGCTAGCCGGGCGTTGGGGATGATGACCAGGTTGTTCGACAGGTTGCGCACCACGGTGTTGCGCCAGTTGATGTCGACGACATACCCCTCCTCGCCGCTGCTGAGCCGCATGTAGTCACCGGGCTGCACGGTCTTGGAGGCGAGGATGTGCACGCCCGCGAAGAGGTTGGCGAGGGTGTCCTGGAGCGCCAGCGCGACCGCGAGGCCGCCGACGCCCAGCGCGGTGAGCAGCGGGGCGATGGAGATGCCCAGCATGTCCAGGGCGACCAGCGAGCCCATCGCCACCACCACGACCCGGGTGATGTTGACGAAGATGGTGGCCGACCCGGCCACCCCGGTCCGCGACTGCGCCACCGACCGCACCAGGTCCGCGACCACCCGGGCCGTGGTGAGCGTGGTGATCAGGATGAGCAGGGCGGTCAGCGAGTGGCTGGCGATCGCCGCCATACGCGTGGTGAGCGGCAGGGCGGAGGCCGCCGCGGCGGCCCCCGCGACGACGGCGGCCCAGGGCGCGACGGTACGCAGCGCGTCGACGACGATGTCGTCCCCGCGCCACTTCGTCCTGAGCGCGTGCTTGCCCAGCCAGCGCAGCAGCGCCCGCAGCAGCACCGCGGCGACGAGCCCCGCGGCCAGCGCGATACCGGCGACCACCCAGTCGTGCAGGAGGAGACCCCGGGTCAACGGACACCCTCCGGGGCGGAGGCCGGACCGCCGACCGGGGCAGCGGCCTGGGAAGGGGCCGCCACCGGCGGCTGTATGTGAAGTGTCGCCATCTTGTCACCTGTCAGTTCGTCGTGCGTGAAGCGCCGTTCGGGGTTCTTCGCGTACGCACCGAACGGGCTGCCATCCTGCCCCATGCGCCGGGCGGCGGCCGCAAGTGGGCCGGGGTGACGCCGACCACCCGCCGAGTCATCCGGGCAGAGTCCGCGCGCAGGCGCACCGCTCGTCCCCGAGCGCTGTCTCCGCGGGCGCGGTGAGTCCGGCGCGCTCCGCCAGCACACCGCCCTGGAAGCGGCTCTCGGCGCCCAGCTCCTCCAGCAGCTCCGCGATGTGGCGACGGCAGGTGCGCAGCGACATGCCCATGCGCCGGGCGATCACCTCGTCCTTGGCGCCCTCGGCGAGCAGTCCCCCCAGCGCCCGTCGCAGACTGTGGCCGACCTCCTTGTACGCGGCCTCGCTGGTGCCCAGGAACGGGGTGGCTCCCGACCAGTGCTGCTCGAACACCCGGCACAGATAGGCGACGACGTCGGGGTCCCGGACGAGGACCGCGCCCTCGCCGGATCCGCCGTCCGCCCGGCGGGGCAGGAAGGCCACGGCGCGGTCGAACACCACGGCCCGGTCGGGCAGTTCGGCGGCCGTGCGGTACTCGGCGCCGGCCTCGGCGAGCGTCTCCACATACCCCTGGGTGGACAGGCTGGAGCGCGCCGAGTGCTGGTAGAGCGTGCGCATCCGGATACCGCGGCGCAGCATCGCCAGATCCCGGTCGATGGCGTCCCCGAGCCGGTGGGGTGCGCGACCGCCGCCGGGCTGGATGCTGAACACCTCCTCGCGGCACTGTGCCGCGGCCTCCGTGAGCATCGCGGAGGCCGCGGCCAGGTCGGGCAGGACGTCCACGCCCTCCCGGTGGCCGCGGCGGCGGCCGGCGCGGTAGGCGGGCATCAGGGAGAGCAGATCGTCGCGTACGGCCTGGGCGTGCGCCGCGTCCCGGGCGAGCCGGGCCTCCAGCGGGCCCACCACCTCGGCCGCGGCGGCGTCGGGGCTGACCGGGATGAGCTCCTCGGGCCTGCCCGGAGCCGGGCGCAGCAGCCGCAGCCCCAGCAGGGTCCGGCAGGCCGCCTCGGCCTCCTCCTGGGACAGGCCGAGGCCGGGGGCGGCGCCGAGCGGCCGGCGGTCGAGGCTGCCCCGCGCCAGCGCGTACTCGAAGAGGGCGACGGCCCTCGCGTCCAACGGCGGCAAGCCCTTGGAATTTGTCCCGATACCCATGTGTTTCCCCCGCAATGCGGCCGTGCTACTTCCGTGCCATGCAGGCTATTGCCAGCTCAAAGAGCTGGACCCACAGGGCTCTTCGGGGTGGACTTTGACCCATAGGGCCGGGCAAACCCCGCCGGGCCGACATTCCGGATCCCCTGCCTTCAAGGCCCGTCGTCCCGGCGGCCGACGAGGGACCGTCACCGGTCGATGACCTCCCGACCCTGGAGCCGTGCCATGTCCCGAGCACTCCGCTGTCTTCTCGTCCTCACGGCCCTGCTGGCCGGTGGCGCGTACACCACGTCGGCGGGCGGCGGACCAGGGGCGGCGGGAGTGCCGGGCGGTGGGACGGCGACGACCGCGGTCGCCGCGGACATCCTCGACACCAGCTGGGGCGACGACTACGTCCGGCCCGAGCAGTAGCCCCGCGCGTCCCGCCCCGGATGTCCCGGCCCCCGAGCGGGGCCGCCCACCGCCACCCGTGGACTGCGAGGTCGAAGAGCGTGTCACCCCTGCCCGTGGTACCGCCGCCCGCCCCGCCCCCGGCCCTCCCCGGGCCCCGGCGGGCACGCGCCGAACGTCCGGCGGACCTCGCGCTCCTGCCCGACGTGGTCCGCGCGGTCATCGCCCGGTCCGCGCCGGGCGGGGACACGGACTGGACCGTGGAGCCGGGCGACTTCTGGTGCCGTGTGGTCCCCGCCGGGACGGCCCGCCGCGAACAGGGCTGGAAGCTCCACGTCTCGGCCACCCCGCTCTCCGCGCCCGTCACCCTGGCCAGGTCCGCCGAGGTGCTCGTCGCCCGCCGCGCCGCCTTCAAGTTCGCCGGTACCCCGGCCCGCGTCGCGGCCCTGGTCTCCGGGCGCTACGAGCGCGGCGGGGGCGGCAAGTTCCTCACCGTGTACCCCGCCGACGACGACCACTTCCGGCTGCTCGCCGAGGAGCTGCACCTGGCCACCGACGGGCTGCCCGGCCCGGCCGTCCTCTCCGACCGCCGGTACCGCCCGGGCAGCCAGGTCCACTACCGGTACGGCGTCTTCTCCGCCGTGCCCGCCCTGACCGCCGACGGCTGCTTCGCCGCCCGGCTCACCGACCCCGAGGGGCGCCCGGTCGCGGACGAGCGGAACGCCTGGTTCAGCCCGCCGGCCTGGGCGGGCGACCCCTTCCCCGAGCGCCCGGCGGCCCCGGCGCGCAGCACGGCCACGGCCAAGCCGGTCCTGCTGAACGGCCGCTATCTGGTGCGCGGCGCCATCCAGCACTCCAACAAGGGCGGGGTGTTCCGCGCCGAGGACACCACGACCGGCGTACAGGTCGTCGTCAAGCAGGCACGGCCCCACGTCGGCGCGGGCCTGGAGGGGCTCGACGTCCGCGACCTGCTGCGCCGGGAGGCGGCCCTGCTCGACCGCCTCGGCCGGACCCACCCGGACCGCGTCCCCCCTCTCGTCGAGGTCTTCGAGCAACAGGGCAGCACGTTCCTGGCCACCGGGTCCGTCCCGGGGGCGACGCTGCGGCGCACGGTCGCGGACCGGCTGACACGGGACGGGACCGGCTGCCCCGACGACCGTACGGCCGGCTCCCTGACGGGGCAGCTAGTCGAGCTGGTCGCCACCGCCCATGAACTCGGCGTCACCCTCCACGACTTCAACCCCAACAACGTGATGGTCACGCCCGAGGGCCACCTCCTGCTGATCGACCTGGAGATGGCGGCGCCGGAGGGCGAACGCTGGGTACTTGGCGCCACCCCCGGCTACACCGCCCCCGAACTGCGCGCCCTGGACCAGGTGGCGCCCGCGGCGGCGCCCGGCGTCGACCTGTACGCCCTGGGAGCGACGGTCCTGCACGCCCTGAGCGGCGCCGACCCGCTCTTCGCACCGGACGTGCCGGGCGCCGGGACCGCCCGGCCGGAGGAGGAGCGGCTGGCCGCCCTGGTGGAGCTGGTGGCCCGCGAGAACCCGCTCGTACGCCGCTTCTCCCCGCTGATCCGGGGGCTGATGCGGGACGACCCCGCCGACCGCTGGACCCTGGAGCGGGCACGGCGGTTCACCGCCGGGACCACCTCACCCGCTCCCGTGCCCGCCGCGGCGCGGGAGCGGACCGAAACCACGCCCCTGCGCACCCGGCTGCTCCACGACGGCCTCGCCCACCTCCTCGCCACCCTGCGGCCCGGTCACCCCGAACGGCTCTGGCCCTCGGAGGCGTTCGGCGAGACCTGCGACCCGGTGGCCGTGCAGCACGGCTCGGCGGGCGGCGTGGGCGTACTGGCCCGGGCGCTGCGCCACTGGGACGAGGACGGCGCGTCACCGGCCGTCACACGGGAGGCGCTGCGCTCGGGGCTGGTGGCCGCCGCCTCCTGGACGGCAAACCGGCAGGACGCCCTGCCCAGCGAGCTGCCCGGCCTCCACTTCGGCCGCTCGGGCACCGCCTGGGCGCTGCTGGACGCCGCCCTGGCCCTGGACGACCCCCGCCTCGCCGCCCGCGCCACCACGCTCGCCCTGGCCCTGCCCGTCGAGTGGCCCAACCCCGACGTCTGCCACGGCGCGGCCGGATCGGGCCTGGCCCAGCTGCACTTCTGGCGCGCCACCGGGGACCCCCGCTTCCTCGGCCGTGCCGTACGGGCCGCCGACGGGCTGCTCGCGGCGGCCCGGCGCACCCCCGAAGGGACCTTCTGGCCGGTGCCGGAGGACTTCGCGTCCGCCCTCGCCGGGGCCTGGCACTACGGCTTCGCGCACGGGGTGGCCGGCGTCGGCACCTTCCTCCTGCTGGCGGCCGAGGCCACGGGCGAGGAGCGCTTCCTCCACGCGGCCATGGAGGCGGGCGCCACCCTGACCACCGCGGCCCGGTCCGGACCCGCCGGCGCCCTGTGGCCGGTCGACCGCGCCCGCCACCTCCACCACGCCCCGGAGCTCGCCCGGCACTGGTGCAACGGCTCGTCCGGGGCGGGCACCTTCCTGGTCCGGCTCTGGTCGGCCACGGGCGCCCACGACGACACCCTGCGCCAACTGGTGGAGGACGCGGCCCTCGCCGTCCGGGCGGGCCGGGCGACCGACTCCACCTCGACCTGCCACGGGCTCGCGGGCAACGCCGAATTCCTCCTGGACGCGGCCGAGCTGACGGGCGAGGCACACCACCGCGCCGCGGCGGAGCTGCTGGTCGAGCATCTGGCCGCGCAGGCGGTCCTGCACCACGGCCGGCTGCTGGTGCCGGACGAGAACCGCCGGACGGTGCTCGCGGAGTACGCCTCCGGCCTGGGCGGAAGCCTCGCGTTGCTGCTGCGCATGCGGTTCGGCGGCCCCCGCGCCTGGCTGCCCGAGGGCGACCGCACCCACCCCTGAGACTCCGGCGGCCACCCGGCCGCCGGCCGCCGGACCCACCGGGCCCGGCACGCACCGCCGAACGAAGGAGCCATCACGATGGAGCACGACATCGACGCCCTCCAGGTCCTGCCCGAGGACGTCCGCACCGAGAGCCTCGGCGGCGAGGAGCACGCCGTCGCGCTGATCACCGCCTGCCGCATCCACATGAGCGGCTGCTGACCCACCGGTGGAGGGGACGGGCCCCCTCGTCCCGCCCCCTCCACCGCGCTCCGCTCGCGCGCGTCCGGCCGTCCAGCCGTCCGGCAACGGTCACGGGCGGCCCGGCCGGCGCCCGGAGCGGGGCCCTGTGCCTCGGCGCCCTGCCCGCGTACGCCGTGTCCCGGGTGGCACCCCTTGAACCGTCGAACAGGGGTCGGGTTAGCATATGAGCGCCGCCTAGCTCGAAAGATAAACTCGTGACTGTCAATGACGACTCGTTCACCAATTGGAAGAACCGCGAGGAGATCGCGGAGTCGATGATCCCGATCATCGGGAAGCTGCACCGGGAGCGGGACGTCACCGTCCTCCTCCACAGCCGCTCCCTGGTGAACAAGTCGGTGGTCAGCATCCTCAAGACCCACCGCTTCGCCCGGCAGATCGCCGGTGAGGAACTCTCGGTCACCGACACCCTTCCGTTCCTGCAGGCTCTCACCACCCTCGATCTCGGCCCCTCGCAGATCGACCTCGGCATGCTCGCCGCGATGTACCAGGCCGACGACCGCGGCCTGACCGTGGCGGAGTTCACCGCCCAGGCCGTCATCGGCGCCACCGGCGCCAACAAGATCGAGCGCCGCGAGGGCCGCGACGTCGTCCTCTACGGGTTCGGCCGCATCGGCCGGCTCGTCGCGCGCCTGCTCATCGAGAAGGCCGGCTCCGGCAACGGCCTGCGGCTGCGCGCCATCGTCGTCCGCGGGGGCGGCGGCCGGGCCGCCGAGGATCTCGTCAAGCGCGCCTCGCTGCTGCGGCGCGACTCCATCCACGGCCAGTTCCAGGGCACGATCACGGTCGACGAGGACACCAGCACCATCGTCGCCAACGGCAACGCGATCAAGGTGATCTACGCCAACGACCCCTCCGAGGTCGACTACACGGCGTACGGCATCAAGGACGCCATCCTCATCGACAACACCGGCAAGTGGCGCGACCGCCAGGGTCTCTCCCAGCACCTGCGCCCCGGTATCGACAAGGTCGTCCTGACCGCCCCGGGCAAGGGCGACGTGCCCAACATCGTGCACGGCGTCAACCACGACACCATCAAGCCGGACGAGCGGATCCTGTCCTGCGCGTCCTGCACCACCAACGCGATCGTCCCGCCGCTGAAGGCGATGGCGGACGAGTACGGTGTGCTCCGCGGCCACGTGGAGACCGTCCACTCGTTCACCAACGACCAGAACCTGCTGGACAACTACCACAAGGCGGACCGCCGCGGCCGCTCCGCGCCGCTGAACATGGTGATCACCGAGACCGGTGCCGCCTCGGCCGTCGCGAAGGCGCTGCCCGACCTCAAGGCGCCGATCACCGGCAGCTCGATCCGCGTCCCCGTCCCGGACGTCTCGATCGCGATCCTCAGCCTGCGCCTGGGCCGCGAGACCACCCGCGAAGAGGTCCTCGACCACCTCCGCGACGTCTCGCTGCACTCGCCGCTGAAGCGCCAGATCGACTTCACCACCGCCCCCGACGCCGTCTCCATGGACTTCGTCGGCTCGCGCCACGCCTCGATCGTCGACGCGGGCGCCACCAAGGTGGACGGCGACAACGCCATCCTCTACCTCTGGTACGACAACGAGTTCGGCTACTCGTGCCAGGTCATCCGCGTGGTCCAGCACGTCTCGGGCGTCGAGTACCCGACGTACCCGGTGCCGACGAGCTGAGCCCCGCCCGCACCACCGCACCATGACAGGAGGCGCCTGACCGGGCTTTTCGCCCGGCAGGCGCCTCTTGTCACACCTCAGCTCCTCGGACGAGGCCGAAAGCTCCTCAGACGAGGTCGAACCGGTCCAGGTTCATGACCTTCACCCACGCCGCGGCGAAGTCCTGGGCGAACTTCTCCTGGGCGTCGTCGCTCGCGTACACCTCGGCGAGGGCGCGCAGCTCCGAGTTGGACCCGAAGACCAGGTCGGCGCGGGTGCCGGTCCACTTGACCTCACCGGTGGCGGCGTCGCGGCCCTCGAAGGCGTGCGCGTCGTCGGAGGTCGCCTTCCACGTCGTGCCCATGTCGAGGAGGTTGACGAAGAAGTCGTTGGTGAGGACTCCCGGCGTCCGCGTGAAGACGCCCGCCGACGACTGCTGGTGGTTCGCGCCCAGTACGCGCAGACCGCCCACCAGGACGGTCAGCTCCGGAGCGCTGAGCGTGAGCAGGTTGGCCCGGTCGAGCAGCAGGTACTCGGCGGGGAGCCGGTTGCCCTTGCCGAGGTAGTTGCGGAAGCCGTCCGCACTCGGCTCCAGGGCGGCGAACGACTCCACGTCCGTCTGCTCCTGCGAGGCGTCCACCCGGCCCGGCGTGAAGGGGACCTCGACGGCGAAGCCCGCGTCCCTGGCGGCCTTCTCCACCGCGGCGGACCCGGCGAGCACGATGAGGTCGGCCAGCGAGACCTGCTTGGCGCCGGTGTTGAACTCCCGCTGGATCCCCTCCAGCGTGCTCAGCACCACCGACAGCCGGTCCGGGTCGTTGACCTCCCAGCCGCGCTGCGGCTCCAGCCGGACGCGGGCGCCGTTGGCGCCGCCGCGCTTGTCGCTGCCCCGGAAGGTCGAGGCCGACGCCCAGGCGGTGGAGACGAGCTGGGAGACGGTGAGGCCCGAGGCGAGGACGCGCTCCTTGAGGGTGGCGATGTCCGCCGCGCCGATCGGCTCGTGCGTCGCCCGCGGCAGCGGGTCCTGCCACAGCAGCGTCTCGGAGGGGACCTCCGGGCCGAGGTAGCGCGAGACCGGGCCCATGTCGCGGTGGGTCAGCTTGAACCAGGCGCGGGCGAACGCGTCCGCGAACGCGTCGGGGTCGTCCTTGAAGCGCCGCGCGATCGGCTCGTAGACCGGGTCGAGCCGGAGCGCGAGGTCGGTCGTCAGCATCGTCGGCGCGTGGCTCTTCGACGGGTCGTGGGCGTCGGGCACGGTGCCCGCCCCGGCGCCGCCCTTCGGCCGCCACTGATGAGCGCCGGCCGGGCTCTTGAACAGCTCCCACTCATAGCCGAAGAGGATCTCGAAGAAGCTGTTGTCCCAGGTGGTCGGGGTGTTCGTCCAGATGCCCTCGAGGCCGCTGGTGATCGTGTCCCCGCCCTTGCCGGTGCCGTGGGAGTTGCGCCAGCCCAGGCCCTGCTCCTCCAGCCCGGCGGCCTCGGGGTCGGGGCCGACCGCCTCCGAGGGGCCCGCGCCGTGGGTCTTGCCGAAGGTGTGGCCGCCGGCGATCAGCGCGACGGTCTCCTCGTCGTTCATCGCCATCCGGCGGAACGTCTCACGGATGTCGCGCGCCGAGGCGAGCGGGTCCGGAGTGCCGTTGGGGCCCTCCGGGTTGACGTAGATCAGACCCATCTGCACCGCGCCGAGCGGGCTCTCCAGCTCCCGGTCGCCGGTGTAGCGCTCGTCGCCGAGCCAGGTGGTCTCGGGGCCCCAGTACACGTCCTCGTCGGGCTCCCACACGTCCGCCCGGCCACCGCCGAAGCCGAAGGTCTTGAAGCCCATGGACTCCAGGGCGACGTTGCCGGTGAGGACCAGCAGGTCGGCCCAGGACAGGCTCTTGCCGTACTTCTTCTTGACCGGCCACAGCAGTCGGCGGGCCTTGTCCAGGCTCACGTTGTCCGGCCAGCTGTTGAGCGGAGCGAAGCGCTGCTGGCCCGCCCCGGCGCCACCGCGGCCGTCGCTTATCCGGTACGTACCGGCGCTGTGCCAGGCCATCCGGACCATGAGCGGCCCGTAGTGGCCGAAGTCCGCGGGCCACCAGTCCTGCGAGGTGGTCAGCACCTCGGCGATGTCCCGCTTCACGGCCGACAGGTCGAGGCTCTGGAACGCCTCGGCGTAGTCGAACTCCTCACCCAGCGGGTTGGCCACGGCGGGATTCTTGGCGAGGATCTTCAGATTGAGCCGTTCCGGCCACCACTGGTGGTTGCCCCCGCCCTGCGTCGGATGCGGGGCCCGACCGTGCGCGACCGGGCAGCCGCCGCCTGCGTCCTCCGTTTTCGGGTCCGTGACGATCGCGTCGTGGTTCTCAGACATCGGAATCCTTCCGGGCTGGGTGGATCACACTGCTCAGGGGAGTACGCGTGGTCGAAGAGTCCGATGCGGCGGACGGTCCCGTCGCGATCGGTGGACGGTGGAAGGTCGCTCGGGAAGGGGCCCGGGAAGGCGGACGGACCGGCTCGGTCTGCTGCCGCAACGCCATACCGGAGGTGTCCGTTCCCTTGGCCGTCATTGGTATCGATCCTACGATGGACGGTGTCCAGGTCAAGAAGTTCACCGGTTTCGTCCTCGGTCGGAAGCTGTACGCCGACCGCCGATCGCGGGTACACCACTACTGGCCCCTACTCGACTTTCCACCGAGCCGGAACGGATGGACCCTTATGAGTGACTTGCTGGAGCGGCTCCGCGGGCGTGGCTGGCGGGTGACCTCGCAGCGGCGTGTGGTGGCGGAGGTGCTCGACGGCGATCATGTGCACCTCACGGCCGACGAGGTGCACGCGCGCGCGGCGCTGCGGCTGCCGGAGATCTCCCGGGCGACCGTCTACAACACGCTGGGGGAGATGGTCTCGCTGGGCGAAGTCATGGAGGTCTCCACCGACGGCCGCGCCAAGCGGTACGACCCCAACGTGCACCGCCCCCACCAGCACCTGGTCTGCTCCGGTTGCGGCACCATCCGCGATGTCACCACCACCGGCGACCTGCTGTCCCATCTGCCCGCCGGGAACCGGTTCGGCTTCACGGTCGCCACGGCCGAGGTCACCTACCGGGGGCTCTGCCCGTCGTGCGCGTAGCGCCGGGGCGGGCGACCGGTGTGGCGAAACCCCGGGCGGGTACTACTTCCCTCCGCGGGCCGACGGAGGATACTGGTCCCGCCCCGATCACCTACAGAACGACTCCATGGCCAAGAACCCGGTTTCCCCGCCCACCGTCCCCGACACCGCGTGGCTGGGGCGCGCGCGCCACCTCGGGCCCGAGCCCGAGCAGGACGTCCGGCGCAACCTGATCGCCCTCAAGGCGGCCGGGGTGCTCGACGACTTCCTGGACCTCGACCCCGTCGAGGCGGCCCGCTCCACCGTCCTGCACCCGCGCGACGAGTCCGCCGACCCCGGCCCCACGGCCCGGCGCGTCTTCGAAGCCCGCTGGCGCGTCGCCGACGACGTCACCGTGCGGGCCCAGCTGACCACGTACGACCCCGAGAACCGCCGCAAGGAGGGGGAGGGAGTCACCTGGGTCCTCGCCGCCGAGGCGGAGCGGGCGTGGCAGACCGGCTGGCCCTCCCCGGCCACCATGTTCTGGCCCGACAGCGACCGGATCGCCTGGGACCACGACACCGTCGCGGACCTGCGGATGCGCACCACCAACCATCTGCCCAAGGACGACGACGAGCTGCGCCACCTGCTGCGGGACTGCGCCCGGCAGAGCTGGTTCGTGCACGTCGTGGTGCACGAGGCGATGACGCCGGACGCGGCGGGGCAGCGGCCGGTCGCGGCCTGGCTGCCGCCGAGTCTGCGGCACCAGGTGATCGAGCACCGGGGCACCCCGGAGCAGGCGCAGATCGCCGACTTCGCGATGAAGAAGGAGCTCGGCGTGCGGCTGCCGCGCGGCGGCGCCGTCGTCCTGCCCACGCAGCCGCAGGGCGCGGGCTACGACGCCGACCGCTTCACGGTCCGCACCGTCATCCTCGACGGCTCCGAGCCGACCGAACTCCTCGACAGGATCAGGGAGTTCGCCGCTCTGGCGCGCCCGATGACGGCGGACGCCGAGCGGGCCCTGACACGGCTGCGCCAGGGCTGGCACCTGCTCACCCCGGACGAGGAACTGGTCCACGCCCAGGCGATGGTCGCCCGGTACGCGCAGGCGCTCGACGCCATGACCACCTCCCGCGACCTGTACCGGGAGGCGGCCGAGGCGGCGCAGGCAGCACTGGCCGAGGCCACCGGCGGCGACGGCGTGCCCGTGCTGCCCGCGCCGAGGGCCAAGGCGGACGCCTCGCCGCTGAGCGCCCTCACCAAGGCGTTCGGCCGCTTCCGGGACCCCGGCAAGTAACCGCGCGCCGCCCCGGGACTGCCGGCGAAGGCCGTCCCGGGGGAGAGGCCCCCCACGGCCCCTCACCGGCAGTCACCCGCCGGCGATCGGTGACCGGCGATCCGCGATGCCCGGTGCCCGATGCGGGATCCGTGACCGGCGATCCGGGACCGGCGGTCAGAAATTGATCATGTGACCGGCCAGCCCGTGCACGGCCTCCTTGACCGCCTCGCCCAGCGTCGGGTGTGCGTGCACATTGCGGGCGACCTCGTGGACGGTCAGGTCCCACTGCTGCGCCAGCGTCAGCTCCGGCAGGAGCTCGGTGACGTCCGGCCCGATCAGATGGGCACCGATGATCTCGCCGTGCGTGTTGTCGCTGATCAGCTTGACGAACCCGACCGGGTCGCCGAGGCCGTGCGCCTTCCCGTTCGCGGTGAACGGGAACTTGGCGACCTTGACGTCGAAGCCCTTCTCCCGCGCCTGCGCCTCCGTCCAGCCGAAGCTGGCGATCTGCGGCCGGCTGTAGGTGGCGCGCGGGATCATCGGGTAGTCCAGCTCCATCGTCTCCGCGTCCGCGATGGTCTCCGCGGCGACGACGCCCATGGACTCGGCGGTGTGCGCGAGCATCAGCTTCGCCGTGACGTCGCCGATGGCGTAGATGTGCGGCACGGAGGTACGGCAGCGCCCGTCCACCTCGATGGCGCCGCGCTCGGTGACCCGTACACCCGTGGCCTCAAGACCGTAACCGGTGACGTTCGGCGCGAAGCCGATCGCCTGGAGCACCTTGTCGGCCTCCAGGACCCTGGCCGCGCCGTCCTTGCCGGTGACCGTCACCCGCACCTGCGCCCCGGACTCGTCGATGGACTCGACCCGGGTCGAGGTCAGCACGTCGATGCCGAGCTTGCGGTACTGCTTGGCCAGCTCCGCCGACACGTCGGCGTCCTCCAGCGGCGCGATCCGGTCCAGGAACTCGACCATGGTGACCTTGACGCCGTAGTTGTGCAGGACATAGGCGAACTCGATCCCGATGGCCCCCGCGCCCGCGATCACCACCGACCCCGGCAGCTCCTCGGCGAGGATCTGCTCCTCGTACGTCACCACGCGCTCGCTGCGGCGGGTGCCGGGCAGCAGGCGCGGGGTCGCGCCCGTGGCGATGACGCAGTTGTCGAACGAGACGGTCCGCCGGGTGCCGTCCGCCTGGGCGACCTCGAGGGTGTGCGCGTCGAGGAACGTGCCCCGGCCGTCGAACTCGGTGATCCCGTTCTTCTTCATCAGGTAGTGGACGCCCTTGACGCGGCCGTCCGCCACCCGCCGGCTGCGCCGGTACGCCTCGCCGTAGTCCAGCGACACCTCACCATTCACCGTGATGCCGTAGGCCTTGGCCTCGTGGGTGAAGATGCGCGCCAGCTCGGCGTTGTGCAGCAGGGCCTTGGTGGGGATACAGCCGACGTTCAGACACACACCGCCCCAGTACCGCTCCTCCACGACCGCGACTCGCTTGCCGAGCTGGGCGGCGCGGATGGCCGCCACGTAACCACCGGGCCCCGCCCCGAGGACGACTACGTCGAAGTGCTCCTGCATGGGGGTTACTTCCCTTCCGATCACATGTTTTCGATCAGAGGTCAGCAGACCACAGGGGCACGCGCACCGAAGCGCCGGGGCGCCCCGGGACGCGCCGGGACCGCACGGCGAGCGTCAGCTCTCCTCCGCGCGCGTGAGCGCCTCGGTGACAGCCGGGTGGCGAGCGGGGGAAGTGGTCCCCGGCACTCGCTGGAAGCCCGGCAGGAGGCAGGGCCGCGAAAAAAACGTGGTGTGCGGGGCGGGTGGGACCGGGTAATCTCGTGGTCATGTTCTTCCAGACACCGATTTACGAGTGAGAGCGTGATGGGCCCCTGCTGACGTCGTCCGACGTCGCCGCGCCCGTCCCCACCGATGAATCCGTAGATCACTTCACATCATTCCGGGAGAACCCATGAGCAAGAACATCAACAACCCCGTGGGCATGGGCGGCGGCCAGCGCAAGAAGCTGTCCCGCGCCGAGCGGCAGAACAACGGCCCGCACCGCAACCTCGACCGCCAGGGCGCCGCCGACCAGAAGGCGGAGCTGGTGCGCAAGATGCGTGAGAAGACCGGCGAGGCCGAGGGCGCCACGCAGACGGGCGACGACACCGAGCAGAGCTGACGTACCGCCGCCGCGGGGCGGCACCGCAGGGGGCAGGGTCCGGACCGCGACACGCGGTCCGGGCCCTGCCGCCGTACCGGGGCGTTGGAGTACCGGTACGGCGTGGGGCGGGCGTCGCGGTGGCCCGCGCTCAGCCTGCCTTCGGGGTGTAGCCCTTCGCGGCCTCGGAGACGAACGGCTCACGGACGGTCCGCATGCCGCCCGGGACGGATTTGTCCGGCCGGAGGATGACGGACTCGCGTGAGGACGGCGCCTTCGGATCGCTGAAGTCCTGCCTTCCGAACCCGGCGTCGTACGCGTTCAGGGTCAGCAGGGCCCGGTCGATGCCCTCACGGGTGAGATCCTTGGCGTCACACGCCTTCTTCAGCGCCTGCCTGAAGACGTCGGCCGCAGTCCAGCCCGCCACGATGCCGTTGTCGAGGCTGTCGTTCGGGTACGCGGCCCGGTAGTCGGCGACGAGCTTCTTCGCGGCCGGGGTGTCGGCGCCGATCGGACGGCTCGGAGAGGCGAACCAGTACATCTTCTCCAGCGCCGGTCCGGCCTGGGTGCCCAGCAGCTGCGGGGCGAAGGCCGAGTTGTTGCCGATGACCGGTACCAGCAGCTTCGCCGCCGCCGCGACACCGACCAGCGAGGCGGCCTGGCGCGGTCCCGCGCTGATGACCACGGCCTTGACGCCCGCCTGTTTCAACGCCGCCACCTGCGCCGACATGTCGTTGTCGGTGGGTTTGATCTTCTGCTCCACGACCGTCAGCCCCGCCTTCCCGGCTGCGAACTTCGACCCCGTCAGCGCGTTCTCGCCGTAGTCGCCCTCGAAGTACACGTGCCCCAGCTTGTCGCCCGCCCTCAGTCCCTTCTCCTTCACCAGGAAGTCCACGGCGTTGATCGTCTCGATGTCGTACGTGGAGCCGAGGACGCGGATGTACGGGGAGCCGAGCAGGGAGGCCGACCAGGCCTGCGGCAGCACCAGTGCCTTGTCCCGGCCGTCGATGCGCTGCTTCATGGCGGCGACGAACGGAGACCCGATGAACTGCACGTAACCGGCGACCTTCGGCTCCAGCTCGGTGTAGGCGGAGAGCGCCTTCTGCGGGTCGTAGCCGTGGTCGCGGACCGTCAGCTCCAGCTGTCGGCCGCAGACCCCGCCGGCCGCGTTGACCTGCTTCACATACAGCTGCTGCGCCTGGGTGACGCTCTTGCCGAGCGTGGCGTATACACCGGTCATGTCGGTGAGCGCACCGACCGCGATGGTCTTGGCGGTGACGCCCGTGCCGGACTTCACCCCGTCGGCTCCGGTGTCCGCCCCGTCGGTGGACTTGGCCTTGGAACTGCAGCCGGCGGCGGTCAGTACGAGTGCGGCGGCGAGTGCGGCGGCCGTCGTTCTCGGGGCCTGGCGTCGGTGGTTCATCGTTCCTCCCCAGAGGAGTGCGAGGGTTGGGCGGTTCGCCCGCGTGGCCGGGCGGCGAGCCGTATCAGGCCGCCGGGCAGGAAGAGCACCACCGCGACGACGGCGGCGCCGTAGAGGTAGCGGGAGGCCTCCCCCGGTGCGATCCCGCCCGTCCCGGGGGCGGAGACCAGGGGCAGCGCGTCGCTGTACCGGTTGAGGAGCTGCGGCAGCAGGGAGACGAAGACGCCGCCCACTACCGCCCCGGCGACCGAACCGAGACCGCCGATGACGATCATGGCCAGGTATTCGAGGGAGAGCTGCATACCGAAGTACTCCGGCACGGTGCGCTGGAAGACCAGCGCGAGCAGCACCCCCGCCAGCCCCGCGTACATGGACGACAGGACGAAGACGGCGGCGCGGTAGCGGGCCACGGGGACACCCATGACGCCGGCCGCGATCCGGTGGTCCCGGATCGCGTTCATGGCCCGGCCGGGGCGGCCGCGCAGGACGCCGCGAGCGAAGAGGGCCCCTGCGAGCAGGAAGACGAGACCCAGGTACCAGAGCTTCTCGGTGGAACCGAACGGGACCTGGGCGACCAGGAGTTCGCTGTCGTCGAAGGTGAGGCCGAAGAGGTTCAGCGGGGGCACGGCGCGGCCGTTGAAACCACCGGTGACGTCGTGGGCGTTGAACAGGACGTGCTGGCCGATGAAGATCAGCGCGAGGGTCGCGATGCCGAGGTAGGCGCCCCGCAGCCGGCCGGCGATGGGGCTGAACGCCCCGCCCGCCGCACCAGCGAGGGCGACGGCGAGGACGGCGGCGAGCCAGCCGGGCAGGCCCAGTCCGGTGAGCCCGTCCGTCCCGTCCCCGGCGAAGGCGCAGTAGCCGTACGCGCCGACGGCGAGGAAGAAGGCGTGGCCCATCGAGAGCTGGCCGGTGGCTCCGGTCAGCAGGTTGATGCCGATGGCGCCGATCGCGGCGGCCATGGCGAAGAGCCCGGCCTGGAGCCAGAACCGGTCCAGGTAGAAGGGGAAGGCGACGAGCACGAGCCCGGCGGCGACCCATCCGTATACCCGGGGCCGGGCGAGCGGGGCCGCTCCACGGCGGGGAAGCGCGTCAGACACGGGACAGCTCCTTCGTGCCGAAGAGTCCGGCGGGGCGGAGGAGCAGCACCGCGACCATCACCAGGTACGGGGCGACATCGCCGATGCCGCGGCCGAGGAAGGTCAGATCGCCCTGGTACCCGGCGGCGAGGGACTCGGTGACCCCCACCAGCAGGCCGCCGACGAGGGCGCCGGTGGTGGAGTCCAGCCCGCCGAGGATGGCGGCCGGGAAGGCCTTCATCGCGGCGAGGGAGGTGGTCCGTTCCAGGCCGGGGGTCGGGAAGACGGTGAGGAAGAGCGCGGCGACGGCGGCCAGCCCGCCCGCCACCGCCCACGCGCCGAGCGAGACCCGGCCGAGGCGGATGCCCATGAGGGCGGCGGTCTCCTGGTTCTCGGCCGCGGCGCGCATGGCGACGCCCCACGAGGTGTGGCGGAAGGCGAGCAGGAAGGCGGTGATGAGCAGTCCGGCGGCGAGGAAGGCCGCGATGCGGGTCTGCGCCAGGGTGACCGGTCCGGCGGTGACGACGGCGTCGCCCCACGGGTCGCCGGGCGAGAGGATGTCGGTACCGATGCGGCGGGTCAGTTCGGTGGCGAGCAGGATGTCGACACCGATGGTGACGATGGCGAGGACGCTCTGGTCGGAGCCGCGGTAGCGGCGCATGACGAGGAACTCGACGGCGGCGCCGAGCAGGGCCGCGCCGCCGATCCCGGCCAGCAGCGCCGGCCAGAAGCCGATGCTCTCGTGGAGGACGGCGGTCACGTAGCCGCCCGCGAGGAGCAGGGAGGCGTGGGCGAAGTTGACGACCTCGGTGGCGCGGAAGATGACCACGAAACCGAGGGCGATCAGGGCGTAGACGGATCCCAGCGAGACGCCGTTGAGCAGGAGTTCGACGAAGGTGGTCACCCGGCGGTCTCCTCTCCGAGGTAGGCGCGGACGACCGCGGGGTCGTTCTGGACGTCGCCGGGAGCGCCGTCGGCGATCCGGCGGCCGAAGTCGAGGACGGTGACGGTGTCGGCCAGCCGCATCACCACCCCCATGTCGTGCTCGACGAGCACGATGGAGATCCCGAGGCTGTCGCGGACACCGGCGATGACGGCGGCGGTACGGCGGCGCTCGTCCGCGGTCATCCCGGCCACGGGTTCGTCGAGGAGCAGCAGGGTGGGCTCCATGCAGAGGGCACGCGCCAGTTCGGCGAGCTTCTGCTGCCCGTACGGGAGGGATCCCGCGGGCTGGGTGAGCTGCTTCTCCAGGCCGACGAAAGCGGCGATCTCGCGGACCCGGGCGCGGTGGCGGGTCTCCTCGCGGGCGGCCGAGGGCAGCCGGAGCCCGGCGGCGAGGAAGCCGGTACGGGTGAGCCGGTGCCGGCCGAGCATCAGGCTGTCCTCGACGGTGGCGCGGGGTGGGAGCGCGAGGTTCTGGAAGATGCGGGCGACCCCGAGTCCGGCGATCTTGTGCGGCGGCAGGGAGGTGAGTTCGTGTGCGCCGAGCCGGACGCTTCCCGAGGTCGCCCTGTAGACGCCGGAGAGCACGTTGAAGCAGGTGGACTTGCCGGCTCCGTTGGGGCCGATGACGGCGTGCACGGTGCCGGGGCGGACGGTGAACGAGACACTGTCGAGGGCGGTGAGCCCGGCGAACCGGACGGTGACGTCACGGACGTCGAGGGCGGGGACGGAGGCGGGGGCCTCCGGGGAGACGGGTCTTTCCGGAACGGGGGCCTCCGGGGAGGCGGGCCCTCCCGATACGGGGGCCTTCGGGGAGGCCGGTGCGGCCGACCGCGCGGGCACGGAGGCGCCTGCGGGCCTGGTGTCCGTCGTAGGGGTGGAGGCCGGTGCGGACCGGGCGTCCGTCGTGGCGGCGGGGCCCTGTGCGGACCGGGTGTCCGCCTCCGCGCCCTTGCCGGGTGCGGCGGGCTTCTTCGCGGGGCCGACGGAGTCGGGGCCGACGGAGTCCGGGCCCCGGGCGGCGGGCTCGTTCACCGGGTCTCCTCCCAGCGGGCGAGCACGGGGTGCGGGACGGAGGCCTGCGAGGCGTCCGCCGCCGCGGTCTCGTCCACGACGCCCAGGTAACGGCGCCGTACCTCGTCGGAGGCGGCGAGTTCGGCGGCCGGGCCGGAGAGGGCGACCTCGCCGACCTCCAGGACGTACGCCCGGTCGGCGAGCCGCAGCGCGAGCGCCGCGTTCTGCTCGATGAGGAGGACGGAGGTGCCCTGGGCGTTGATCTCGCGGATCGTGTCGGCGATCCGGGCCGTCATGAGCGGGGCGAGGCCCAGCGAGGGCTCGTCGAGGAGAAGCAGTTTCGGCGAGGCCATCAGCGCGCGTGCGACGGCGAGCATCTGCTGTTCGCCGCCGGACAGCAGTCCGGCGCGCTGGCGGGACCGGTCGGCGAGCACGGGGAAGAGTTCGTGGACCCGTCGCAGGGCCGCCGCCTTGGCCCTCCTGTCGCCCCGCGCGCCCAGCGCCCCCGCCCGCAGATTGTCCTCCACGGTCATCCGGGCGAAGACCTTCCGCCCCTCCGGCACCTGGGAGACCCCGGCGGCGACGACCCGGTCCGGAGCCAGCCCCCCGATCGGTCGGCCGCCGAAGGCGATGGTGCCGGAGGTGACGGCCCCGCCGTGGAACGACAAGGTGCGCGAGAGTGCCCTCAGCAGAGTGGACTTCCCCGCCCCGTTGCCGCCGAGAACGGTGACGACGGCACCCTCCGGCACGGTGAGCGACACCCGCCTCAGGGCGCGTACCGGTCCGTAGCCCGCCGTCAGGTCCGTGACCTCCAGGGCGAGTCCGGTCCCTCCCATGGTTCCCCTTCCGTGGCCTGTGCAGTGGCGCTCACCCCAGCACCGCGGTGGCCCCCCGTCCACGTGCGGCGGCCGAAACGCTGCCGGTGACCAGCGGGCGCCGGTACGGGTTGTGCACGCGCACAACACCGCGTGTCAGGGGCCTGTCGGGAAGGGGGAGGGGGTGGCATCCTCCGGGCATGGGACGGCGCAGACCACGGACCGGCGATGACTGGAAGCTGTTGGCCGAGGCGTGTACGGCGCTTCTGGAGCGGCTGCCCGAGCTGGTGGACGAGCACCTGAGAGAACTGCACGAGTACGAGCCGGCGTACGGCCGGATCGTGCCGCACGACCAGCACTGGCGTGAGGCCCACGAAGCGCTGCGGATCGGGATCGAGACGATCTCGGCACCGCGGGACTCGCCGCGGCGGGACCTGGAGCACGCCGACGAGCTGGGGCGGCGGCGCGCCGAGCAGGGGATGCCGCTTGAGCTGGTGGTGCACGCCTACCGGCACGCCGGTCACCTGGTGTGGGAGGCGCTGATCGAGGACGCGTCGGCGTTCCCGTCGAGACTGGCGGTGCTGACCCAGTCGGCGACCATGGTCTGGCAGGCCGTGGACGCGCAGGCGGACACCGCGTCGGAGGCGTACCGGGCGACGGAACGGGAGCTGCGGCGGCGTACCGACGAGCAGCTCCAGGCGCTCCTCGACGCGCTGCTGCACGGCCAGTGTTCCCCGGAGGTGACCTCGCGGGCGGCGGCCGGCCTGGATCTGCCGGAGCACGGCCGGTACGCGGTGGTGGTGCTGCGGCCCGACCGGCGGGAGGCCCCCGAGCCCTTCCACCGGCGGGTGCGGGGGACGGGCGTGCGTTTCCTGTGGCGGATGGGCGCGGACTGCGAGATCGGGGTGGCGTCGCTGGCGGAGGGCGTCGGTCTGGACGCGCTCTCCGAACTGCTCGACGGGCGCTGCCCGGGGCCCGGAGGGATCAGCCCGGTGGTGACGGGGCTGGCGGAGCTGGGACGGGCACGCGGGCTCGCGGAGCTGGCCCTGCGGACCAGCCCGCCGGACTCACGGCAGATCGTCCGGCTGGACCGCCGGATGGCGGGCGCCCTGGTGGTAGGACAGCCGGAGCTGGCGGGCCTTCTGGTGAGGGACGTCCTGGGCAGCCTGCTGGAACTGGACCCGGCCGACCGCGCGATTCTGCTGGAGACACTGGACGTCTGGCTGGAGTGCGAGGGGTCGGCGGGGCGCGCGGCGGCTCGGCTCTACTGCCACCGCAACACGGTCTTCAACCGGCTGCGCCGCCTGGAGCAGCTGACGTCCCGCTCCTTGTCCCGGCCGAGGGACCTCACGGAGATGACCCTGGCCCTGGACGCCTTCCGCCTGACGGCCTCGTCCTGAGACCGCACGACCACCGCCTGTGGCGGGGGCCGTATGCCACCCGCCCGGCGCTGAGGCCGTACGGCACCCGCCCGGGCGGCTGGTTGCGGACGAAGGGGGCGAGTGCGGGCCCCCGGGCCCCCTCGGGTCACCGGTCGGAGCGGTGGCCGTCCCCCGGGGTGGGGGACAGGAGCAGGAGCCCCGAAAGCTCGACGCGGGAGCGGACTCCCAGCCGGGCGAAGACGTTCCGCAGGTGGTGGTCGACCGTGCGGGGGCTCAGCGACAGCCGGTCGGCGACCTCCTGGTTCGTCGCCCCCGCCGCCACCAGCCCGGCGATGCGCTGTTGCTGAGGAGTCAGCTCGCCCGCCGGACCGGGTACGGCCCTCCTGCCCACCGCCCCTCCGGTCGCCCGCAGTTCGGCCCGCGCCTGATCGGCCCACACCCCGGCCGCCGCCCGCTCGAAGGTGACCAGCGCGTCGCTCAGCGGGCCCCGGGCCTCGACCAGACGCCTGCGCCGGCGCAGCCACTTGCCGTACGCGAGGAGGGTCCGGGCCCGTTCGAAGTCGTTGCCGCTCGCCTCGTGGTGCCGCACCGCCTCCCGGTACCAGTCCGCGCAGTCGCTTCCCCCGGCCAACAGCGCCCGGCAGCGGGCCAGTTGGGCGGGCGCCTGGGCATCGAAGCCGAGCCCGGCCCAGACCGCGAACTCCTCGGCCGCCGCACCGGCTTCGACCTCCCGGCCTGACGCGCAGGCGGCCTCGACGAAGCAGGGCACCACGAGCATCCGCAGGGCGAAGTGGCCGCCGCGCGGCCCCCTTTGGACGAGGGGAGCGAGACGCGCCGCGGCCTGTGCGGCGAGCCCGCCCGCCAGCTCGGCCCGCGCGATCGACCACTCGGCGAGCGTCGTCGCCTGGACGAGACCGTGTGCCCGGGCGGTCCCGAGGGCACGGCCCGCGTGCTCCACGACGGCCGGGGCGTCGCCCCGGACGGAGGCCGCCAGGGCGAGGACCGCGTGTTGGTGGGCGGCCGCGTTGCGCTGCCCGGCCGACTCCGCCGTACGGAGCCCCTCCCTGGCGTGCGCGGCGGCACGCTCGTGCTGTCCGGCTCGCAACTCGGCGTACGCCAGATGCTCCAGGACCCGGGGCAGCAGCGCGGTCCCGGCTGTGGCGCGCAGCGTGGCCAGGGCTCGGGTATGGACGCGTACGGCGGCGGGCGCGTCCCCCAGGACCAGGGCGGCGGCGCCCGCGCGCAGCAGGCGGCGCGGCTCGTCGGACGCGCCGTCGCGGGCCACGACCCGGGCCAGCGGCGCCCGCGCCTCCTCCAGCCGCACGGTGAGCGCGGCGCACATCCCGTCGCGGAAGTCCCGCTCCACCGCGTCCATACCGACGGGGGATTCGGTGCGTTCGCCGCCGAAGCCGCCCCCGCCGAGAGCGACAGCGCAGGCCTGTGGGTCCCCAGCGGCCCACGCCGCCTCCAAGGCGAGGAACCGCGCGTCCGAGGCCTCCTCGGGCGCCCCCTCGCGCAGCAACGAGGCGGCGAGGAGCAGCACCTGATGGGCGTCCCCGACCGGCCCGCCGCCCAGCCCGGCCAGCCCGCGCGCCAGCTCGGCCCTTCCCCGCAGCACATCCGGCGGTACCCGTGCGCCCTCGGGGGCCCGCACGTCGCCGGTCACCCCGCCCACGCCCCCGGCCGTCCGGAGTTGGCCGGACCGGTGGCCTGTGTCGTGAACGTGGCGGGGAGGCCCGGGTCGGACCGGAACTCCAGGAGCGCGGGGAGCGGCGGACATCCCGGCCCCGGACCGGACCGAGGGCCTCGCGATGGGCGTGGCGAGGTGCGGCGTACGCGCCGCCGCCGCACGATCACCCGCCGTGGCGTCGTCCCCGCCCACCGGCCCGCTCCTGCCGCCGGAGCGGGCTCCGGAACGGGCTCCGGGGCGGCCTCCGGCGGGACGGGCGAAGAGGGCGTACAGCTCCCGGCGCCGGGACGGTGGCACGGCACCCAGGACCGCGCGCCGCAGAAAGGGGTCGTCGAACCGGAGTGCTTCCCGGGTCCCGCGCAGGAACCCGTCGGCGACCAGCCGGTCCAGCGCCTCGGACGACGCGCGCACGGCGCGGGCCGCCGCCAGGACCGCGTCCGCGCCGACCGGACGGACGGTGGCGGGCCCCCCGGCCACCGGATCCGGCTGCCCGGTGCCGGGCTGCGGCTCCCCGGCGACTGCCACCAGGGTCAGCACCCGCCCGCACTCCGCCGGCAGGGAGTCGAGGAGTCCTCGGTACACCTGCGACAGTGAGACGTCGTCGGTGACCGGGCCCGGGGGGCCGTCTCCGCGCTCCGGTTCGGCGCGGACACGGGCGGCCGTCGCGGTCAGGACTCCGGGGTGGCCCGCGGCCTCGTCGAGCAGGCGCGTGCGGAAGGACGCGGTCAGGGGCAGCCGGCACACGTCGTCGAGCAGGGTCCGCGCTCCCTCCCGGCTCAGCCGCCCCAGGGACAGCAGCCGGGCGCCCGGCACATCGGGGGGCCGCCGATGGGCGGCGAACGAGACGACCCAGGCCCACGGCCCCGTGTTCTCCCGCCAGGCCGCGTCGAGCGCGGTGCGGGAGTGGGCGTCCCAGAGGTGATGGTCGTCCAGGCAGAGCAGCAGCGGCTCGCCCGGGCACAGGGCGGCCAGCGCGCCGGGTACGCCGCCCGGCCCACGGGCCGCCCGCAGGGCGCGTCGCGCGGCCGAGGGAGTGGGGGCGAGGGCGGACATGAGGGCGCGTACCCCGCTCCAGGGGACGCGGTTGCCGCTGGGCGCGGCCACCCGGTGGGCCCGGATCCGGGAGTCCCGTACGGCCTGGTCCAGCAGTGCGGTCCGACCGGTGCCCGGGCCTCCGGTGACCAGCAGGACGGCGCCCCTCCCCTCGGCGGCCCGCGCCGACAGCTCCGCCACGGCGGCGAGTTCGGACGTACGGTCGTACAGCCGCGGAGCAGCGGCGACCCTCGACGCTCCACTCACATCATCACCGTACTGGCCGGTAAGTGGCCAGGAAAGAGCCAGGCGTTGGGCCGGTGTCCACACCTCGGGCTCATCCGTTGTGCACACGGACAACCTGAGAGGCACGGGTCCGGGCGGCCGGACCCGTGCCTCTCAGGTTGTCCGCGGTGCGCGGCGAGGACCTCCGGCCCGTCAGGAGCCGAGGGGGCAGGTGCCCCGGTACTCCTCGATCGTCAGGCTCGGCCGTGGCAGGGGGCAGAGGAACTGCTCGTAACGGGTGTCGTCGTCGATGAACCGCTTCAACCAGGAGATGCTGTACTTCGCGATCGTCGTGTTGGAGCTGTTGGGGGTGAAGTGGGTGGCCCCGTTGAGCTCCAGGTAGGCCTTGTCCAGTGAGCCCGGCAGGGTCTCGTAGAACGGCTCCGAGTGGGTGGCGACGGGGGCGATCGTGTCACCGTCGGCACCCACGATCAGGGCCGGGGTGCTGATCTCGGGCCAGGTCTTGTCGGTGTTCCAGGCGGTCAGCGGGATGGTGGCCTTGAGCGAGGGCCGGCTCTTCGCGGCCTCCAGGGCGCCTCCGCCGCCCATCGAGTGGCCCATGACACCGAGCCGCGAGGCGTCGACGCGGCCGCGGACCGAGCTCCGCTGGGTCAGATAGTCGAGCGCCGAGAGGAGTTGGCGGCCTCGGCTGTCCGGCTGGTCAAGCGTGGTGAGGGTGTCGATGGTGAAGACGACGAAGCCCTGCGAGGCGAGCCGTGGCCCGAGCCACGAGATGGAGGACTCGTACGCGGTGAAGCCGGGGGCGATCACCACGGCGCCGAATGTGCCGTCGCTCGTGGAGGTGGGGTAGTAGATGGTGCCCCCGCCGAACCCGGTGACCGAGAGGGCGGAGACGCTGCTCTGGGAGACCGCGTAGGACCCGCGGACCGCCTCGATGGAGGCCACGGTGGGCGCCGGTCCGCGCTCATAGGGGTTGTCGGCGGCGGTGGAAGCAGTGGAGGCGGTGGAGGCAGTGGCGGTGGGTGCGGCCAGGAAGGCCAGGGATGACAGGGCCGCGGCGGCGGCGATGTGTCGTTTCACGACGGAGCCGTCCTCTCGAGTCGTGTGCCGTCATGACGTGGGCTGCGCGACGCCGACCGCGGAACGACCGGCGCACCGGTGTGGACCGGCCCCGTCACTGTCGGGGCGGCGCCGGGGGAAGGCATCGGTGAAATGACCGGTCACGCGGGGAGGGGCGTGCTTCGCAGCGGCACGAGGACTCGGGTCCGGGCCCGGCATTGAGCGGGCCGAGCAAAAGGCGCCTGCCCGGCGAAATGCCAGCTCAGGCGCCTTTTCTTGTCGGGTGTTGGCCCGGTGATGGTCTGGACCTTGGTTTTGATTCCGCTGGGAGGCGCGGTCGCAGAAGGCGGACCGCCGCCGGCCCTGCGCAAATGAGACTCACTCAGCGGTCCCTCGGCGCGCCTCACACGCATGCGGTAGCGTCCGCGCACGCGCGCGGCCCGTCCGGCCGGGCCGGAGGGGGGCACGGTGGCACCGCGGCCGGGTGGCGAGACGGACAAGTTCGGCAACCGCTATGAGGGAGCCTGGACGATCAGGCATGCCCTGTACGTACTGATGGGCTCGGGCACGTCGCTCTGCGTCGAACCGGGTGGGCCGCTGGGCGACGGGGTCGAGTTCGTCTACCGGCACGACCACGGGACGGAGGTGCACCAGGTCAAGCGGCAGAACCGCAACGCGAACAGCTGGAATGTGGCTTCTCTCCACGACAAGGGAGTGTGGGAGGTCCTGCGTTCGCATGTCGAGGCCGGTCGGACGTTCCACTTTGTTTCCATGCTCCCCGCCCGCGCGGTCGACGAACTCGCCGACCGCGCCCGCCGCTCCGACGATCTCGCCTCCTTCGAGGCAGAGTGGCTGACGGACGAACTCCGGGGACCCTTCGACGCCCTCGCTTCGAGGGGCATCTACGGGTCGACCGTGACGGCCTGGAGGATGTTGAGAGGGCTCCGGGTTGAGTGGCACGATGAACGGGACCTCGTGCATACCAACGCAGTCCTGGCCGAACAGGTCCTGGCCGGAGCACCGGGCCGGGTGGCGACGCTGGCCCTCGGCCAAGTCCTGCTCGACAACCTGGGAACCACGCTCGACGCCGCCGCTCTCACCACCCGGTTGGCTCCGTACGGACTGCGGGGCCTCTTGCGGGTCGACGCTGTCGCTGTGTCCCACACTGTGAGAACGGTGACGCGCCGGTGGGCGGCCAGTGTCGAACGCACGCTGCTGCGGCCCTCAATTCCCCAGGAGGAGGCCGCCTGTCTGGTCGCGGAGGTCAAGGAGGGCACCCAGCGGCTCGTCCTGTTGACCGGAACCGCGGGCAGCGGCAAGAGCGCCGTGCTGCACCAGACCTTCACCGCCCTCGACCAGGCGGCCGTTCCGGTTCTGGCCTTCCGTCTCGACCGCCTGGAACCCTTCGGCTCCACCCATGAACTGGGGCAGCGTGTCGGCCTGCCCATGTCCCCGGTCGGCGCACTCGGCGTTGTGGCGGACGGGCGGCCCTGCTTCCTCGTCGTGGACCAGCTCGACGCCGTCAGCATGGCATCGGGACGCATCCCGGAAACCTTCGACGCGGTGGCCGACCTGGTGGACGAGGCCGCGGCACATCCCGGTATGCGGGTGATCCTCGCCTGCCGCGCGTTCGATGCCGAGGCCGACGCCCGCATCCGTAGGCTCACCGCCCCGAACCACTGCACACGCGTCACGGTCGGGCCGCTCTCCGACGCTCAGATCGACACCGCCGTCACTGGCATGGACCTGGATGTCTCCCGACTGGGGCCGTCCCAACGGGGGTTGCTGCGCTCACCGCTGCACCTCGTCCTCCTCGCCCAGGTCGCGGACCAGGAAGAGGCCCTCCTCCTCCACACCACCCGGCAGCTTTTCGACGCTTTCTGGGACACCAAACAGGAGGAGTGCGCCCGGCGTCCGTCCGTCCGTTTCCACGACGCGGTCTCGGCCGTCGTGGCCGCCATGAGTGCGCGCCAGCGGCTGTCCGTGCCGCAGAGCGTGCTCGACACGGACGACCTCGCAGCCAGCCGGAAGGTATTGGAGTCGGAGCATGTCTGTGTTCGCGACGGCCGTCAACTGGCCTTCTTTCACGAAAGCTTCTTCGACTACGCCTTCGCGCGCGACTGGCTCCGGCGCGAAGACAGCCTGGTCGCCTTCCTCACCGGCGGGGAGCAGGAGTTGTTCCGCCGCGGACAACTTCGGCAGGTGCTTGATCACCTGCGGGATCTCGACCCGGGACGGTTCGCCGAGGAGGTCGAGGCACTGCTGACCAGTACGGACATCCGCTACCACCTCAAGTACCTGACCTTGGCCGTGCTGCGCGGCATGGACGCTCCTACGGCCACCGAGTGGGGCGTCGTCGCCCGCGTGCTGGACACACGCCCGCCCTTCCGCGACCGCCTCGTCGACATGCTGGGCATGCCCGCCTGGTTCCGTCGCGGGGACGACGAGGGGGTCTTCGAGAACTGGCTCAGCAGTGCTGACACGAGAGAACAGGACTGGGCGGTGAGGCTGTTGGTGGCGGTCGCCGATGCCCTGCCCGACCGTGTGGCCCGCCTTCTGGAACCGCACGCCGCCAGTCCCGCATTCAGTGCGTGGCTGATCCGGGTCGTTCCCCACGCCCGCCTCGCCGGAAGCCGACCGCTTTTCGATCTCCTGCTCGGCGGCGTGCGAGCGGGCCTCCTCAACGGAGTCGAACACGCCCTCTGGGACCCGGCGGCCGACCTGGCGGCCGAAGAACCCGTGTGGGCGGTCGAGTTGCTGGGCGCACTGCTCGCGGAACGCCCGGACGCCCTCCGGCTCGACGACCAAGGCAGGGTGGCGGTACTGCTGAACCGGGACTACGCAGCACTCCGGATGGTGACTGCCGCCGCCGTCGGTGCACCGGAGGAGTTCTGCGTCCGTGTGCTGCCGGTCCTGCTGGCCGTCATGAGCCTGACCGCCTATCCGGTACAGAGGGGTCGGCCCGTCCATGATCGCCATTTTTCGCACCGCCATCCCGGCGTCGATCCCGGCGACGTGGGTGACGCCCTGCTGCAAGGCGCGGCCGAAGCTCTGCGGAGTACGGCAGGCCGGGACGCCGCACGAGCGCGTCAGCTCGTGGAACATCTGGTGAGCGAACCGTACGAGGCGGCGCAGTGGCTGCTCTACCAGGTGCTGGCCGCGGGGGGACCTGAGCTCGCCCCGTGGTCCGCCGAAATCCTTCTCCAGGGCGGGCACCGTTGGCTGTCCGGCTACGCCGCCAATGCCGTGTGGGACGCCCGGGAGGTCCTCCGTGCCATCGGCGGCGCCCTGCCTGACAACACTTTCAGGCGGGTGGAGCAGTCCCTGTTCCATCTGCGCCTTCCCCCCGAGGAGAAACTCTCGCCCTGGCACGAGTTCACCCTGTTGACGGCGCTTCCCGAAGGGCGGCTCTCCGAGCGGCCGGCGCGCCGGCTCGGAGAGCTCCGCCGGCTCCACGGTGACCGACGGGAGCCGGATGAACCGGAGGGGGTAACGGGCGGGTTCGTCGGACCGCCCATTCCGGCGGAAGTGGCTCGGCGCATGAGTGACGACCAGTGGTTGCGGGCCATGAGGAAGCACAGTCGGGACCGAATCGACTGGACGACCAATACCGGTGGGGCGCGCGAGCTGTCCCACGTGCTGCGGAGCATGACGGTGGCGGACCCTGGCCGGTTCGCCCGCCTCGCCCTGCGGATCGACGCCGGGACGCACCCGGCCTATGGTGCCTCGCTGCTCCTCGGCTTCGGGGAGGCCGAGCCGTACGACGATCCGGAGACCGTCTTCGCGGCGGTGCGCCACTTCGCGAGCAGGGGCAGGCCGGAACAGGACCGTTGGCTGGGGCATGCCCTGCAGAAGTACCTCGACGATGTGCCGCTCGACCTGGTGGAGGCGCTCCTGAGCCGTGCCCTAGGCTCCGGTGAGCTGAGCGGTGACGATCTGTCCGGCGCGGACAGAGGCGATGTGACGCGAGACCTTCTCACCGCTGGGATCAACACCGTACGAGGCAGCGCGGCTGTGAGCCTGGGCGATCTGCTCGTCCACGATGCGGGCGGGTCCCGCGCAGCGGTGATTGTCCCCCATCTGGAACGACTGGCAGCCGACCCTTCCCTCGACGTCCGGGCGTGCGTGGCCCACTTGCTGCGCGCCGCGATTCGTCACGACCGTCCAGCGGTGGCCGATGCCTTCGCGGTGCTCGTCCAGGCTCCCGACCACCTGCTGGCGTCACCATACGTTCCCCGCCTAGCCGTTGCTCTGATGCACGGAGATACGACATCGGCCGGACCGCTGACGGAACGCATGCTGTGTTCCCCGGTGGCGCCGGTGCGCCGGGTCGGCGGCCAGGTTGCCGCGCTTGCCGCGATGGAGTGGGAAGCACCTGACCTACTGGCCAAGGTGCTTGCCGGGAATGACACGGCACAGCGGCAGGGAGCCGCCGACGTGTGCGCCCAGCGCCTCCTGAACACGGGCGACGCGACGCTCGCCCATCACGCACTCGTCCGGTTCTTCCACGATCCCGAGGAGGAGGTGCGGGAAGCCGCTGCTACGGTGGCCACCGCTCTGCGTGGCCGACGCCTGGGGCCCTACCGGCGGACACTGACCGCACTGATCGACTCCCGCGCCTTCGGGGCCGCTCTGCCTCAGCTGCTGATCACGCTTGAATACGCCCCTGACCGCGTGGACGAACTGGTTCTGGCATGCGTGCGGCGATTTGTCTTGGTGTTTGGAGCCGCAGTTACCGACTTGGCCCGCAGTGCGGCGGCCGACGCCCGCCACGTCGGCCGCCTGCTGGTCCGCGCGTATGCCCAAGCATCCTCACCCGCGCGCCGGTCCGAGATCCTCGATCTCCTGGACCAACTGCTGCTCATCGGCTCCTACGGCGTGGCCGAGGCGATCCACGACTTCGACCGGAGCTGAACGTGACCGGCCGCCTGGCAGGGGCCACCCGCAGGATGCTCCGGCTGTGCGCCGCTGTGCGCCCCGGCGTGCGTCCGCCGCACCGGCGGAGCGGGCGGAAACATCCGCCGCCGCGGTGGCCGAGTGCTGTGCTGTGCAGATGATGCACAGCACGAACCCCAACGGTCGCGCGGCCTTCCTCGACACATTGCCGCCTGAAACACGCTCGGCCTTCACCCGACTCGGCACTCGACTCCGCTACGGCGTGGGAGACGTACTCATCCACGAGGGCGATCATGCGCAGGAGTTGGTGGTCCTCCATGAGGGCTTGGTCAAGGTGACCGCCCGGGTGGACCGTGACCGGGTGTTGCTGAGGGACATCAGGATCGCCGGGGACGTCGTGGGCGAGATAGCGGCGATGGGTCTCGGACCGCGATCGGCCACAGTCACCTCCTGCGGCGATGTGTCCGCCACTGTCGTCCCGCGTAACGAACTGGAACCCTTCTTCCTTACTCACCCCGAGGCGTCACTGGCACTCAACCGCATGCTCTGCGGCCGGTTGCGCCGAGCCGACCGCCTACGACTGGAGCAGGGCGCATACCCCGTCCTCGTCCGGCTGGCGCGCGTCCTCGTCGAACTTGCGGAGTCCTACGGGCAGCCTAGGCGCACGCTCAGAGGGCTCGACTGGAGCAGGGTGCGAATAGAGGTGAATTTGTCTCAATCAGAGTTCGCCGCGCTCACCGCATCCACCAAGCACACCGTCCACAAGGCTCTCACCCAACTGCGGAGGGACGAAATCATCAGCACCGGCTGCCGGCAGACCTCCATCGAGGACATGGCTCGTTTGCGCGAAGCTGCCTTACTGAGTGTGCCGACCGCTTAGCGGCAGCCCCAGAAAGCCGCATTAATGCGGCTTTCTTCATTGCTTCAGCCCCTTCCGCTCACAGTTGGCGTGCACAGCATCCAACCCCTTCGGAAGGTGGCGAGTTGTCATGGAAGATATCTATTCTCCCCGGCCGCCGGTGGGCCTGCCGCACCGTCGGCTGTGCCTGGCCGCAGACGTGGAGCACTACAGCCGTCTAGACACCCGGACGCAGTCGGTCGTCCAGTTCGAGCTGGTCCGCGTGCTGGACGAGGCGGCGGCGCTGTCCGGGCTGGACCGAGCAGCCTGGACGCGTCAGCCACAGGGCGACCTGGAGTTCGCCGTCCTCCCAGAGGCCACGCCGGAGGATGTCGTGCTGGGCCCCTTCGTCCGCCATCTCGCGGTCCGCCTCGGGGACCGCAACGCTCGCCCGGACGCTCAGCGGATCAGGCTGCGGATGGCGGTGGACACCGGCGTGGTCGCGGACGCGGCACTGGGCCACGCCGGCCCGGCTCCGGTCGCCGTGGCGCGCTACGTCAACGCGCCGCACCTCAAGGCCGTACTCACGACTCTCGCTGCGGCGGACCTCGTCGTCATCGTTTCGGATCGGCTGTACCAGGATGTCGTGCGCTCCGGGCGTCGGGATCTCGACCCCGCGCAGTATGTGCGGGCCCATGTGCGGGTGAAGGAGTTCGGTGGCTACGGCTGGATCCACGTGCCGGGCCACACGCCGGTCGAGGTGCGGTCGGCCGTGGTGGGGGTACCGGAGCCCACGCCAGGTACCGATGCTCCGAGCCGGGCGCCCTTGTCCCAGTACGTCCACCACGGCGCCGCCGTCGGCCGGGATGTCGTCGGCGGTCTCACCGTCGGCCCTCCCGTGCCCTCTCCGCGAGCCGGCTCCGGGCCCGCCCGGTGACGGCCCCGCACGAGGCCCCGCCCTGGCGCGAGCGGGCCGACAGCCAGTGGGCGGACTACGGAGTGAACGTCGGCCACGCCGTGTACGGCGGCGTTCATTTCCACCCGCCAGCCTCGCTCGCCGTCCCGTACCGGCACCGGAACGGGACGGTGCACCCGACCCGCATGACGTGGCACGCGGCTGTGCGGTCGGCCCTGAACGACCTCGCGCGTGCCTGCGATGGAGCCGCTGTTGCCCTGGCGTACCTCCGGCCCGACGAGGCCGGAAAGGAGGAAGGATGACTTCGACGCAACCTGGGAGCATCTTCGCCCGGATCGACCGGGGCGTCCTCGGGCCGCCCGGCGCCACGCGACCGTCCCTCACAGTGCACGTCGGCTCCCGTGTGTTCCTGCTTTCCCCGGAAGAGAGCAGAAGGGTGCTCTACGGCCCACGACGGGACACGGCGTTGGGCGCGGCCATCTGGCGACAGGCCGTCACCGAGGCCCGGCTGGAGCCGCGGGACGGCGACGGCACCGGACGGCTGTTCGTTGTCTGGCTGGTCCTCCCTGGGCTGTACCGGAACCTGCACCGGATCCTGCGCCTCTGGCGGCAGGTCGACCGGGCTGACCTGGAGGCGGAGGCCGTCTTGGCCGTGCTCACTGTGCTCGATTCGGCGGACCCGGACGGTCGGGACGCGGGCGGCTGCCTGATCAAGGAGGCGGTGAACCGGATGTGGGACTACGCGAAGCGTGTCACGCGGGAGATCCCCTACGTCGACATCGGCGCCTTCGCCGAGGTCCGCAACGCCGTCGTACCGCCGGAGGAACAGCCCCGCCCGCCCGAGGGATGGGAAGTGCACATCTCGCCCCCGCCCCGCCGCAGGGACGTGTACGCCACGCTCCGCTTCGTCGAGCCGCACGGTCAGCACGACGGTCGGCGGACCAATAGCCGCCTGCCCGACCTGGTGTTCCGGGCTCGCCGCCACGAGGAGGCCGACCTTATCGGCACGCTGGTCCTGCGTCCCGCGGGAGCACGGCGGTGAGCCGGCGGTCCGGCCCACCGCTCGGCTTCGCGGAGGCTCTCGACCTCCCCCTGAGCGTCGACCTGCGCACAGCCGCCCGAGCCTTCGGCATCTGCCCCGCGACGGCGTACAAGCTGATTCGCCTCGGCGTCTTCCCGTGCCCCGTGCTGCGGGTCGGTGGACGCTACCGCATCCCCACCGCCTACCTGTTGCACACCCTCGGCATCGAGGAGCGGCCGGTGTACACCGTCCCCCTGGAGGGCGACGAGGCGCCCGCAGTGCGGCCCCACGACACCCACGCTAACGCATCGGAGATTCCCGCATGATCACGTCACAGACGCTCCGACAGGAGTCCGGCCAGCCCCGGAGGTGCTTCGTCATCGGCCCGATCGGCGAGCCGCATGCCACCCACGGCAGCCCGGAGCGGGAAGCGTACGAGCACCACCTGGGCATCTTCGAGCAGGTGATCGTCCCTGCCTGCGAGAAGCACGGCATGACTGCCGTGCGCGCGGACGGCATCGCGCACGCCGGTGACATCAACGAGCAGATCTGCCGGCACGTCGTCGAGTCCGACCTGGTCGTCGCAGACGTCAGCGGAGGCAACCCCAACGTGATGTACGAGCTGGGGCTGCGGCACATCACCGGCAAGCCGACGATTCACATCGGGGAGGTCGGGCAGCTGCCCTTCGACATCGCGTCGATCAGGACGATCCGCTACCAGCGGACGCGCAGCCATCTGGCCGCTGCGCGCAAGGAGATCGAGAGCGCCCTGGAAGCGGGACTCCGGGACGGTTTCGAACTCCTCACGCCAGCACGGGTGCTGCGCGGACTCCAGGCTGGTGACGGACCGTCCTCCGCCTCGGAGGCCGACGGCGGGAAGGGGGAGGGCGAAGACTCGCCAGGTCTGCTTGATGACTTCGCCGTGATCGAGGACGGGCTGGGCGAGATGGTCGCCGATATGGAGGCGATCACGAAGACGATCGAGACGATCGTAGCCCTGACCGACCAGTCCGGCACCGAGATGCTCGATCTGACCCAGGCGAACGCGCCCATGAGCGCCAGGCTCGCCGCCGTCGCCCGGTACGCGGAGACGATCAACGCACCGGCGGGTGAACTGAACACCGTCGCCGCCACGTTCGCAGAGCGGATGGTGACCTTGGACAGCGGGGTACGGGCCGTGCTGGGGCTCATCGAGATGACGCCGCCCGACGAGCGCGGTGACGGAGCCGAGGAGTTTTTGGAGCAGCTGATGTCCCTGGACAAGGCTGCGCAAGACAGTCTGGCGCAGATCGGCTCCTTCGGCGCCTCGGCGGGTGCCCTGGTTCGGGTTAGCCGGCATCTCCGCAAGCCGGTGAAGGAGATCTCCGCCGCGGTGAAGCAGATGACTTCCGCCATCACGAGGATGGGGGAGTGGGCGGCCAAGGCCCATACGCTGGCACATGGTGACACTGCGTGATACTTCGTTCGCAGGGACCCGGACCTCAGAGGCCCGGGTCCTGTGTCGACGTGGCTGCTGCTCGCGTGCTCAGAGGCGGGGTCGGATGGTGACCTGCGCTCATTCGCCCTACGGCGGTGGGGACCGGCAGAGGGTAACGACCCGTGGGATTGCCGAGGCCTCGGGGCAACCGACTTCAGGCTTCAGGAAACCCAAGTTTCTTCGGGCTTAGGAACAAAGGACGTTCTTCGTCTGCCGGTGGTACACGTCCCTATCTGCTTCTGACCTGGGGTGGCGCGTGCAATCGCTGATGTGAAGTTGAGTTGGCCCGCCCCTGGTCCGGATCTTGGTCGGTCGCCGCTGTACGTGGGGGAGGCCCCCCGGTTCCACAGGGCACAGGTGGGCAGAACCGTCTTCTGGGGTCGTGGTCTAGATCGACGCTGTTCACGCAGGCGGAGCCCATTGTGGCCGGGTGTGTCGATGGTGTTGGTGACAGGAACGTGACACGTGAGGCGTTTCTGATGGCTTGGTTCGATGGGGGTCTGCGTAGACGGAGCGTGCGACGACGGACCTTATGTTCTCTTCCGCTTCTGTGCCAAGTTCCTGGACGGCGTCCAAGAGCAGGCCTACCGCCTCATCGAGCAATCCACGCCGGAATGGGACCGCGTCAGTCAGGGGCTGGAACGGGCTGGGTGAGCCGGGTTTTGGTCCGTGACTGGTCCGGAAGCTCTGGTCAGGAGCGGGAGAGCAGGGGGAGATAGCGAAAGTTGCGGCACAAACTGGCCCCTGCCCCAGGCGAGCCGGACGGAAGACGCCTGACCGGCAAAAGACCAGGTCAGGCGCCTTTTTTCGGGCCTCTAAAAGAATCCGAGCTTCTTCGGAGAGTACGACACCAGAAGATTCTTCGTCTGCTGATAATGCTCCAGCATCATCTTGTGGTTCTCCCGCCCGATCCCCGACTGCTTGTATCCGCCGAAGGCGGCATGCGCCGGGTACGCGTGGTAGCAGTTGGTCCAGACGCGCCCCGCCTGGATCGCGCGGCCCGCGCGGTACGCCTGGGCGCCGTCGCGGGTCCAGACGCCTGCGCCCAGGCCGTACAGCGTGTCGTTCGCCGTGCGGATCGCGTCGTCGAAGTCGGTGAAGGACGTCACCGCGACGACCGGGCCGAAGATCTCCTCCTGGAAGATCCGCATGCGGTTGTCGCCCTCGAATATCGTGGGCTGGACGTAGTAGCCGCCCGCCAGCTCGCCGTCGTACTCGATGCGCTGACCACCCGTCAGGATTTTGGCGCCTTCCTGCTGGCCGATGTCGAGGTAGGACAGGATCTTCTGGAGCTGGTCGTTGGATGCCTGGGCGCCGATCATCGTGTCGGTGTCCAGCGGGTGGCCCGCCACGATCGCCTCCGTGCGGGCGATGCCCGCGTCCAGGAATTCGCCGTAGTGGCCGCGCTGGATCAGCGCCCGGGACGGGCACGTGCAGACCTCGCCCTGGTTGAGGGCGAACATCGTGAAGCCCTCCAGCGCCTTGTCGCGGAAGTCGTCGTCCGCCGACCAGACGTCGTCGAAGAAGATGTTCGGGGACTTGCCGCCGAGTTCCAGCGTCACCGGGCGGATGTTCTCCGACGCGTACTGCATGATCAGACGGCCCGTGGTCGTCTCGCCGGTGAACGCGATCTTCGCCACCCGCGGGCTCGATGCCAGTGGTTTGCCCGCCTCCACACCGAAGCCGTTGACGATGTTGAGCACACCCGGGGGGATGAGGTCGGCCACCAGGGCCAGCCATACGTGCACCGACGCCGGCATCTGCTCCGCCGGTTTGAGGACCACCGCGTTGCCCGCCGCCAGCGCGGGCGCCAGTTTCCATGTGGCCATCAGGATGGGGAAGTTCCACGGGATGATCTGGCCGACGACGCCGAGCGGCTCGTGGAAGTGGTACGCGACGGTGTCCTCGTCAATCTGGCTCAGGGACCCCTCCTGCGCCCGCAGGGCCCCCGCGAAGTAGCGGAAGTGGTCGATCGCCAGCGGGATGTCCGCCGCCAGCGTCTCGCGGACCGGCTTGCCGTTCTCCCAGCTCTCGGCGACCGCCAGCTCCTCCAGATGCGTCTCCATCCGGTCCGCGATCTTGTTGAGGATGTCGGCGCGTTCGGCCGGGGCCGTGCGGCCCCACGCGGGGGCCGCCGCATGGGCCGCGTCGAGCGCGCGCTCCACGTCCTCGGCCGTGCCCCGGGCGATCTCGGTGAAGGGGCGGCCGTTGACGGGGCTCGGGTTCTCGAAGTACTGGCCACCCGCCGGCGGCACGTACTCGCCGCCGATGAAATGGTCGTAGCGCGACTCGTACGAGACGATCGCGCTCTCGGTGCCGGGCGCTGCGTAACGGGTCATGTCCGGGGCCTCCCTCCGGCGCCGCCGCCCTGGGACGGCACTCGCAGCGCAGGCTAGGGACGACGACGTTGCGCCCTCGTTGCGAGGTCCTGGGGGCCCGGGCGATCGGCCCTGGGCCGTCGCGGTCGCCGTCGCGGTCGCCGTCGTAGTCGCGGGGGCGGCGCGCGGGCCCGTTCGTCAGATGGTGTCGCCCGGCCCCGCCATCAGCCCCAGTTCCGCCTCCAGCTCCACCAACCTGGCCTGCGCCGAACCCCGTTGTCCCACCGGAAGCGCCCCTACCAGTGCCCGCCACACCCGTGGGTCCTCCTCGCCCCACGGGCTGCGCGCCCAGTCCGCCAGCAGTCCGGGGTCGCCCCGCTCGATCACGGCCGCGCGCAGCTGCGCGGCAAGCCGGGACCGTATCCGTACCACCGCGGGCGCCTGTGAGGCGGGCAGCAGGGGGCCCGGGTACGCGCCCATCGCCGCTGCCACCGCGCCGGAGGCCAGTCGGCGGGCCACCATGTCGAAGTCGGTGTCGACGGGGAGGGTGAGACGGTAGGGGCGGGAGGCGAGGAGGTCGGGGCCCAGGAGGTGGCGCAGGCGGGACAGTTCCGCGCGGAGCGTCACCGGCGTCACGGACTCGTCCTCGTACAGGCCGATCATCAGTTGATCACCCGTCAGGCCCTCGGGGTGGCGGGCGAGCAGGACCAGGAGCTCGCTGTGGCGTCGGCTCACACGCAGCTTGCGTCCGGCCGCCAGCAGGAGCGCCTCGTCGCGGCCGAGAGCGCTCAGCTCGATCGCGTCGCCGGTCGGCGTGGGGACGAGGAGGGCGAGTTCCGCCTCCGCCGCCCGCGCCACCGCCTGGACGAACGCGAGGCTGTGCGGATGCGCCAGGCCGTCCCCGCCGGTGATGTCCACGGCGCCGAGCAGCCGTCCCGTACGCGGGTCGTGGAGCGGGGCCGCCGCACACGTCCAGGGGTGCACCGGGCGCCGGAAGTGCTCGGCGGAGAAGACCTGTACGGGCCGGTCCTCGGTCAGCGCCGTGCCCGGCGCGTTGGTGCCCACCGCCGACTCCGCCCACCGGGCCCCCGGCACGAAGTTCATCGCGCCCGCCTTGCGCCGGGTCCCGGCGTCACCCTCGACCCACAGCAGCCGCCCGCGCGCGTCGCAGACGGCGACGAGATGTCCGCCGTCGGTCGCGTACGTACCCGTCAGCTCGCGGATGACCGCCATCGCGCGGGCGAGGGGGTGCTCGTCGCGGTAAGCGGCCAGCTCGTCCTCGTCCAGCTCCAGACCGGCCGTGCCGTCCGGGTTCACCCGTGCGCGGACCGAGCGTCGCCAGGACGCCGCCACCAGCGGGCGCACGGGCCGGACCACTCGTCCGGCCGAAGTGAACGCCTCATGGGCGCGGCGCAGCTCGCCGGTCCGCTCGGCCGGGTCCGCGCCCGCCTCCAGGGCGACCCAGGACGCGTACCGCGATTCATACCGCGTGTCGGTCCGCGTGTCGGTCAACTGGGCCTCCGGACGGGCGATGCGGACGGGACCGGACCATCGTCGGCCCGCCCCGCACACCCGGCAAGCCACCTCGCACGGACGGGTCCGCGTCCGGCCGGTCCCCGCGCTCGGCTCGGTGTGCCGTCGGCGCGCTCCGGTCAGGAGAAGTTGACCAGGCGGATGTACCGCACCCAGTCCCAGTTCGTCCCGGGATCGGTGTGGTCGCTGCCGGGCACCTGGTAGTGGCCGATGATGTGCTCGCGGTCCTTGGGGATGCCGTAGCGGTCGCAGATCGAGGCGGTCAGGCGAGCCGACTGCTCGTAGAGCGCGTTCGTGAAGTAGGCGGGCTGGTCCACCCAGCCCTCGTGCTCGATGCCGATACTGCGGGTGTTGTAGTCCCAGTTGCCCGCGTGCCAGCCGATGTCCTTCTCGCGCACCATCTGTGCCACATAGCCATCGGCGGAGCGCACCACATAGTGCGCGGAGACCTTCTTCGCCGGGTTCTGGAAAATCTGGAGGGTCGTCGCGAACGACTCCTGGGTGACGTGGACGACCACCCGGTCGACGCCGTACGAGACGGGACGCTGGGAGACGGTGTAGTTGGACGTCGAGGCGGCGACCCAGTGCGCCTGGGGGTAGTCGGTGTCGGCCATGGCCTCGGCTCGTGTCGCGGGGAAGAGCGCGCTCGCGGCCACGCTGGCGGCGGCGCCCTGGAGGAGTCTTCGGCGGTCCACGGTCAACGGAGCTCCTGTACGTCGTGTGTGCGTCGTATGTGTGTCGATACGTCACGTTCAACCGGCAAGAACCTCGCCGAGGTTACGGTACGGGGAGGTGCCGGAGCGTGGAAGACAAGCGGCGGCGCGTGGCGGCGCTCGCGCGCGGGGCGGTGCGCCACCACCACCCGGACGGCTCCCGCACGCACCGCGGCTGACCGACTTTGGCGTAAATTCCGGGCAGGAGTCGCGAGATGAACCGTTTCCGTCCGACGCTGAGGGCCATGGCCACGCCCCCCGTACCCCCGCGCCCTCCCGGGCCGCCGCCTCCCTCGGGCGGGGGCTTCGGTCCCCCCACCTGGCAGCCGCCGACCCCGCCGCCGTCGCCCCCTGTCCCACCGGGCGGGGGCGGTCGGCGGGGCGTGTACATACTGCTCGCTGTCGTGGTGGCCGCGGCGGTGCTCGTCGCCGTCGTGCTCATGGTGAACGGCAGCGGCGGCGGGGCCGACGACAAACCGACGAACAGCCCGACGGGCACCACGGCTCCGACCCCGACACCGTCCCTGAGTCGGCCGAGCGGACTCCCGACCGGGCTGCCCTCCCAGCTCCCCACGGACTTTCCGTCGAATCTCCCGTCGAACCTGCCGTCGGCGCTTCCGACGACCCTGCCGTCAGGACTGTCCACGGCGCTGCCGAGCGGGTTCCCCGGCGACCTGCCCGGTGAGCTGCCGGACCTGCCGGACTGGCCGGACCCTCCCGGCGAGCTCCCCGGTGGCGCCATCCCCTCGGTGGTGAGGGGACCGGGCGACGCCGTCGCCTCCTATGAGTAGGCGTGCCGCGAGCCGCCCGCCCCTACCGCTCCAGCACCGCCCCCGGATCCATGTCCGCGGGCCCCGCCGGCGCCCAGGTCCCGCGCTCCTTGCGGTACGGCCACCAGCGGCCGTCCCGCCCGAGCCGGAGCTGTGCGCCGCCCCCGACCACAGTCCAGCGGTTCGCCCCCGAGGCACGCAGGACCGGCCGCTCCTCGTCCTGCCAGGCCCGCGCGAGCGCGTCCTTGGCACGGGCCAGCGCTTCCGGGCCCGGGGTCCACTCCTCCTCCAGTACCGAGAGGGAGGCGGCGCCTCCGTGCCGCCACGCCTGTACGGCCAGCTCCAGCTCGGCGGGGCGCCGCCCCGAACCGGCCGCCAGACGGTCCGCGATCCGCCGGTCCGCGCACTCCGCCGCCAGCCGTACCGCGTCCTGATCGGCCGTCAGCCCAGCCGTGGTCGGCTGCGACGCGTGGCCCGGAGCCAGCGCCTCCGCCAGCATCTCCCGTGCCCGGCGCGCCGCGTCCGTCGCGAGGAACTCCAGCGCGGCGGGGTCGACACCGGGCTCGGGAGCCGTCTCCGTGTCGAGGCGCGGCGGTGCTCCCGCCTCGGCCGGGAGCTCCGGTGCCCCGGGCAGCGGCGGCACGACGTCCCGCGCCGCGAACACCTCGGCGGCCGGCACCCCGGCCGGAACGTCCGGCTCCGCCGGTCGGGGTGCCGCGCTGCGCTCCTCCAGCTCCGCGAGCAGCGTCCGCTCGCCCCGGCCCCGCATCAGCAGCAGCACGAACGGATCCTGGTCGAGGAGCCGCGCCATCTGGTAGCAGAGCGCCGCCGTGTGCGGGCAGTGGTCCCAGGCCCCGCAGGTGCACTCGGGCTCCAGGTCACCTATGCCGGGCAGGAGTTCCACACCCGCCGACGCGGCGTCCTCCACCAGGTGCGGCGGCATGTCGCGGTCGAGGAGCGCCGCGATGTGCCCCGCCCGCTCCACCGCCATCCCCAGGAAGCGGTCCCAGCTCTCCTCGGAGAGCGGTTGCCACAGCACGTCACCGCGGTGGGACGTGCCGTCCCGGTCGCGCACGACCGCGGTGATCCGTCCCGGCCGCACCGACACCGCCCCGACCGCGCCCTCGCGCGCGTAGCGGCGGCCCGTCTTGAGCTGTCCGCCGTCGAGGGCCGTGTCCTCAAGGGCCTTCAGCCAGGCCAGACCCCACCAGGTCCGCGCGAATCCGCGCCCCTGGGCGGGCGGCAGCGCCGCGAAGATCCGCTCCTCGGGCGCACGACCGCCCCGGGCGCCGTCTTCCCCGTACATCCGCTCCTGCGAACCGTCCGCGTATCCGCTCATCGCCCGCTCCCTCGCAGTGCCACCAGGTCCGCCAGTTCGGCGTCGGAGAGTTCCGTCAGCGCGGCCTCGGCCGACTCGCCCGTGCCGAGCACCGCGTCCGCCAGCTCCCGCTTGCGCGTCAGCATCTCGGCGATGCGGTCCTCGATCGTCCCCTCCGCGATCAGCCGGTGGACCTGCACCGGCTGGGTCTGGCCGATGCGGTGGGCGCGGTCGGTGGCCTGCGCCTCGACGGCCGGGTTCCACCAGCGGTCGTAGTGGACGACATGGCCCGCGCGCGTGAGGTTCAGACCGGTGCCCGCCGCCTTCAACGACAGCAGGAACACCGGCACTTCACCGTCCTGGAAGCGCCGCACCATCCGCTCGCGCTGTTCCACGGGCGTACCGCCGTGCAGGAACTGCGTGGCGACCCCGCGCGCGGCCAGATGCCGCTCGATGAGCCGCGCCATCTGCACGTACTGGGTGAAGACCAGCACCGAACCGTCCTCGGAGAGGATGGTGTCCAGGAGTTCGTCGAGCAGCTCCAGTTTCCCCGAGCGGTCCTCGATGCGCGGCTGCTCCTCCTTGAGGTACTGGGCGGGGTGGTTGCAGATCTGCTTCAGCGAGGTGAGCAGCTTCACCACCAGCCCGCGCCGCTCGAAACCGTCCGCGGCCGCGATCTCCGCGAGGGTCTCGCGCACCACCGCCTCGTACAGCCCCGTCTGCTCCTTGGTGAGCGAGACCGCCCGGTCGGTCTCCGTCTTCGGCGGCAGCTCGGGCGCGATGCCCGGGTCGGACTTGCGGCGCCGCAGCAGGAACGGACGGACGAGGCGGGACAGCCGCTCGGCCGCCGCCGGGTCCTTGCCGCCCTCCACGGCCTGGGCGTACCGGGTACGGAACGTGCCGAGGCGGCCCAGCAGACCGGGTGTCGTCCAGTCGAGGATCGCCCACAGCTCGGAGAGGTTGTTCTCCACCGGAGTGCCGGTGAGCGCCACGCGCGCGCGTGCGCCGACGGTGCGCAGCTGCCGCGCGGTCGCCGAATACGGGTTCTTGATGTGCTGGGCCTCGTCCGCGACGACCATGCCCCACGCCACCTCGCCGAGTCTCGCGGCGTCCAGCCGCATCGTCCCGTACGTGGTGAGGACGAACTCCCCGTCCGCGAGGTCCTCCAAGCGCCGCGCGGCGCCGTGGAAGCGGCGTACGGGCGTGCCGGGGGCGAACTTCTCGATCTCGCGCTGCCAGTTGCCCATCAGGGACGTCGGGCAGACCACCAGCGTGGGCCCGGCGGTCTCCGGGGCGCTCTGGCGGTGCAGGTGCAGGGCGATGAGGGTGATCGTCTTGCCGAGACCCATGTCGTCGGCGAGACAGCCTCCCAATCCCAGCGAGGTCATGTCGGCCAGCCAGTTGAGGCCGCGCACCTGGTAGTCGCGCAGCCGCGCGGCGAGCGCGGCCGGCTGCTCCACGGGCCGGCCGCGGGCGCCCTCGGGGTCCGCGAGGCGGTCACGCAGCCCCGCGAGCCACCCCGAGGCCTCGACCGCCACCCGGCGCCCGTCCACCTCCGTCGAGCCGGTCAGGACGGCACCCAGCGCGTCCACGGGCGTCACCTTGCGGTCCTGTGCCGCGCGGGCGCGACGCACCTCCTCGGGATCGATCAGGACCCACTGGTCCCGCAGCCGCACCACCGGACGGCTGGCCTCGGCCAGTTGGTCCAGCTCCGCGCGCGTGAGCTGGGTGTCGCCGAGCGCGAACCACCACTCGAAGGCGAGCAGGGCGTCGGCGGAGAGCATGGAGGGTGCCCCGGACCGCGCACTGTCCGGCGACGCCTGACGCGAGTCGTGCGGGCGGGCGTCGTCCACGGAGGCGTCATGGGTGTCCTCGGCGGAAGAGGTTGGCGCGGAGGGGCCCTGGGAGGACGTGTTCGGTACGGACGTGTCCTGTACGGGGCCGATCACCGCGCGCGTGGTGAACTTCCGGGCCAGGCCCTTGGGCCAGTGGACCTGGACGCCGATCGCGGCGAGCGTCCGCGCGGCTCCGCCGAGCAGCTCGCCCACCTCCTCGTCGGCCAGCTCGATCGCGTCCGGCACGGCCGCCGCCAGCAGCGGAGCGAGCGGCGCCCACGCGCGCGTGGCGCGACGCAGCGCCAGCAGCGCGTCCATGCGCGCGTGCGGACCGAAGGCCCCGGCGGCGGGACCGGACTCGCCCCACACGTCGGCCGCGTCCGCCACCAGGGCCGGGTCGCTCACGCTGTGCACCTGGAGCACGGCCCGGAAGGCCGGTCCCGCTGTGCCGGGGTCCGCCGACTCCAGGCCGGGGAGCTCGACGCGGAGCGAGACGCGTACCCCCGCGTCGTGCCCGGCGGCCACCTCCGAGGCCCAGACGCGCTGTTCGGGCAGCCGCCGGGGCGGGTCGGCCGCGAAGGCGGGGGAGCCGGTCACCAGGGCGGCGGCGGGCGTACGCGGCAGCCCGTCCGCGACCGCGTCGAGGAACTGCCGCACCAGCACCTCGGGTTCGGGCAGCAGCCACGGTCCCGCGTCGGCATCGGCTCGGGTGTCGGCCCCGGTGTCGGATTCGCCATCGGCGCCGAGCGGCACCGCGTGCGCCTCGGGCGGCATCGAGGCCGCCAGTTCACGCACGCGTCCCAGCTCGTCGGCGCCCAGCGGCCCGATCCGCCACGCATCGTGGTCGGTGGCGGTGAGTCCGGGCAACAGCAGCCCACGTGCGACGAGTTGCAGGGCGCGCAGCGCGGCCGTACCCCAGAAGACGGCGGTCCGCGAGGCGTCGGGACGGGGCCGCGCGCGGGTGAGGACGGGCAGCGCGTCGCGTACGGGCAGCAGGACGGCACGTACCGCGTACGGTTCGGCAGCGGCGTCGGGTCCGACGCCGACTCCCATCACCGTCAGGTCCTCCACCACTTCGTCGACGCGGCCGGAGTGGGCGAACGGGGCGGATCCGTCGGGGTGCCAGAAGGCGACACGGCCGAGCCGGGCGGGGTCGGCGGGCAGGAAGGTGACGTGGCAGCGGGCGAGTTCGTCGATCTCGGAGGGTGTGGGCGCGGGAAGCCTGTGCTCGGCGATGACGCATTCCTCAAACTTGACTACTGCGGGTCTCAAGTCGCCGAGAGTACACCGATAGGAGGGAAGACGGGCGAATGCCTGATGTGATCTGGATCACTGCCGCACATGGTACGGGATGGGGCTGCCGTCCGGGGTGGCGTCAGCCCCACCCCGGCCCCGGGACAGCCCCCCGCACGGTCCGGGTGGTGGCGCCATGGCGGCAAGGGCCCCCGGATTCCTACGTTCTATGAGGTCAGCGCAGGTGACTGCGGTGGACCAGCGACCGGAGAACGACCATGCCCCAAGCCCTTGCGAACGCCAAGAGCACCCGCGTGCTCGCACCACCGTGCCCGACCGACGCCCCCCTCCTCACCGGACCTTCCGCAAGAGCCTCCACGGGAGACCCCACCGGCAGCAGGGGGAGCGAATTCGCGCCGCTCCTGAAGGCGGTGAAGGGGCAGGGGCTGCTTGAGCGGCGCACCGGCTGGTACGCGAGGGGTATCGCCGTCAACCTCATCGCCCTCGCCGCCACCGTGAGCGCGATGGCCGTCACCGGCGACACATGGTGGACCCTTCTGTACGCCGTACCGCTAGCGGTCCTCTGGGCCCGGACCGCCTTCTTCGGCCACGACGCCGGCCACGCCCAGATCACGCGTGGCCGACGCGCGGGACGGATCCTCGGCCTGCTCCACAGCAATCTGCTGCTGGGTATGAGTTACGGCTGGTGGAACGACAAGCACAACCGCCACCACGCCAACCCCAACCACGTCGACAAGGACCCGGACGTCGGCGTCGGCGCGCTCGTGTGGACCGAGAAGCAGGCCGAGCACCGCGAGGGTCTGGCACGCTGGCTCACCCGCAACCAGGCCCGGCTGTTCTTCCCGATGCTGCTGCTCGAAGGCATCGCCCTGAAGGTGTACGGATTCCAGGACCTGCGCAGGCAAGCGGGGCGGGAACGCGCGGTCGAGGGCACGCTCCTTCTGGTGCACCTGGGCTGCTACGCGGGTCTCCTGCTGAGCGTCCTCTCACCGGGCCGGGCGCTGGTCTTCGCCCTGCTGCACCACGCCCTCTTCGGGCTCCACCTGGGGATGACCTTCGCACCCAACCACAAGGGCATGGAGATGCCCGACGCCGACGACGACGGCTGGGGCCATCTGCGCCGCCAGGTCCTGACCTCGCGCAACGTGCGCGGCGGACCGCTCACCGACTGGTTCCTCGGCGGACTGAACTACCAGATCGAGCACCATCTCTTCCCGAACCTGCCCCGGCCCCACCTCCGACTCGTACAGCCTCTGGTCCGTGCCCACTGCCGTAGCCTCGGCATCGCCTACGCCGAGACCTCACTGCTCGACTCCTACCGGCAGGCCCTACGGCACATGCACGCCGTCGGAGCACCGCTGCGGCGAGGCGCTGCCGCATAGACGTGACGTTTCTGGCGCATAGTGGAGGCAGGCGGCCGGGGCGCCGGGGACGGAAGCCGGTGCCGGGCCGGGAACCGGACGACGCGTTCGCGCGTTCCCTGGACAGAGAGCGGCGGCAGCTGCGGCCGCGAAGGAGGCGACGGACATGTCGAAGCGCGCGATGATCGCCGCCGGTGGAGTGGTGGTGGGACTCATCCTGATCCCGCTGATCGGTTTCCTGCCGGCGCTGCTGGTGCTGATAGGGCTGCCCGTCCTGGGATATCTGATGCTGGACCGCAGTCAGCGGCGCAGGTTGCGGCACATCAGCCGCAAGGAGCTGCGCTGACGGACGGGGGCCGTGGCGTCGCCCCGGCGGCCGGGACCTGTGCTGTGTTCTTGACGTGCGAAGGCGCGGAGGCGTTCTTGACGTGCGCAGGTGCAGACGCGCGGAGGTGCGGCGAGCGTGAGACGACCCCGGCGCTGGGACGCGGACGTGCGAAGGTGCGGACGTGCCGCCCGGCTGACTGACGGGTACGGGTTGGCTTGGGCTGGTCGGGCCGAGGGACCTCGGGCGTTCGTCGAGGCCGAGGCAACGGGCGCACAGCCCCGTCCATCGGCCCCTTCGGCTCGCTCAGCCCCTCACCCTCACTCCTCGAGGCCGCGCCCGGGCTCCGGCTCTCCCGCGTAGTAGTCCCGCATCAGCTCCTTGGACCACTGCGGCTGTACGGTCTCGCCCCGGGGGCCGAACTCGGCCAGGTACGGCTTGATGTCCAGCACCGGAGTGCCGTCCACCGCGTCCAGGCCGGTGACGTGCACGTCCAGCCCGTCCACCTTCACCACACGGCAACGCGATACGCCGAGCCGGTTGGGGCGGTTCTTGCCCCGTTGGGCGAAGACCCCGACCAGCGGCCAGTCCGGGTTCCCGCGCGGACGGCGAGCACCGGACACGACCTTCTCGGGCGCCACCCGGTCGAAGTGGAACACGACCTCCAGATGGGAGAAGTCCGTCAGCCCGAACAGGGCCTCGGGACCGAACTGTTCGGCATCGAGCCGGATCACCGCCGACTCGCCACCCCAGTGATCGTCGACCACCTCGGCCCGCCCGCCTACCACCCGCCCCACGGCCCGGCACACCACTTCGTCGCCTGGTCGGCCCGTTCCCGCGTCCGCCATGTCCGTTCCTCTCGTATCTGATCCCATATCTGATCCCGCCCGGTCGTCCGGCCGCCTGGAATCGCCTCGTCCGTCGACCGAAGTCCGGCAAGCCCCGGAGCCTGCGTCGCCCCGGTCAGCCGTCTGTGATCAGTGTGCGCGCACGACGACGGACACGGACGGGTGGCCCAAGCGGGAACAGGAAAGGAGGTCAAGAGGGCCGTACGGCCATCGCGTCCAGGGCCTGGAGAAGCCCCGGCAACCTGGGTCCGCGTCCCACCGGCACCACCTCGCCCGGCTCGTCGTCCAGCAGCACGAAAGCGATGTCGTCGGTCTTCGCGACGATCGACCAGCCAGGACCGTCGGCCCGCAACATACGCGCGCCACCCGGCGCGAAACTCGACCGGACACGCCCGAGCGGGGGAGGGGAGTCGAGGTATTGCCGCACCTCGTCGAGGACTCGCTCCACCCGCCCGCTGAGACCGGCGGAGGCGAGGGCGGAGTCAGGGTCGCGGGGGAAGTCGGCCGTGGCACTGGCCTGCTCCTCCACCGCGTCGACGGCCTTCGGTTCGCCCGCCGTCGCCTCAGCTGCGGGCATTTCGGACACAATGGATGCGGCACCCGCCGCGGCGCGCGACTCGGCCGAGATCTCCGACGCCGCTGCCTCCCTCGCCGCCAGGGATGCGTCTGCCGCCAGGGATTCGTCGCTCCCCCCGCTGCTTCCGTCCTCGTCCTGGCCTTCGCCGTCGTCGGTTATCTGTCCGCGCCACATCGCCCAGTGGAGGGCGACCTGGTCGGCGCCGAGGCGTCGTTGCGCCGAGCCCCACACGCTTGTGTCGGGCGGCGAGAGCGGTGGACGCACGGCGCCGTCGGCGTCCGGCTCCGGCTCGGGATCGTGCGGAGGCGCCACTCCGGGCGCGGCGACGGCCAGCTCCAGCGGCCAGCCCGGCAACGCGGCCACCACCGTACGCTCGTCCGGAGACAGGTCGTACTCCATCCCGCAGTCCCACGACGCGATCGCCACCGCGACCAGGGAGACGTCGTCGACGATCACGGTCCAGCGGGCGCCGCTCCCGTCCTGGCCGAGGACCAGGCCGTAGCCGCCCGGGTACGGCTCCAGGCCGAGGGCCGCGCACGCCTCCGGGAAGTCGTCCCCGAGCACACTGGGGAACTGCGCGGGCGTGAGCAACACCGCCGTGAGCACATACAGCGCGTCGTCATCGACCGCATCGGCCGCGGCTGTGACAGCCGCGGCCTCGTCCGTCCCGGTCACGGAACCCTCCCCTTCGGATCGCTCGTCGGCGCACCCTAACCAGTGGGTAACCCGATCGTCGAGGGTTTGAGGCAGCACAAGGTGGCGCCAGGACCCGAAGGTGGTGATGGGGCCGGAGGGCGGCGGAGAGCACGGCGAAGCAGCAGGCTCGGATCGCGTACGTCTGATATCGCCGCCCGATCGGACGATACGTAGTCAGGCGACCGGTAACCCCATCAGTGAACGCGCGACGGTCTGCGGTGATTCGTCCCGCTCCCGCGCCAGCGCGATGACCGCCCGGCACGCCAGCTCCCGCACCCCGAAGGACATCGCCTCCGGTGACACCCACCCGACCGCCTCTTCCAAGACCTCCTGGTCGTCGTCGGCGCAGGCGGCGACGTACATGGCAGCGGCCTCGAAGAGATTGTGCTGCCGCGCGGGCTCGCGCCGTATCGGCTTCCGGAATCTGCCGAACATGTGAAACATCCGGACCGCCTTCCTCGCAGGTGCGCTCACCCGGTAGAAACCAAAGTGCCTTTCCCAAGCTAGAGTTGCCGAGCTGGTGACAGATAGGGGTCGGAACGGGTCGATTGACGCGAAGAGCCGATCCGAAACGCCGACGTGCACCGCTGACGCGTGCCGTGAACGGCTCACGGGCGCGTCCAACCGCGCGACCCCGACACGCCGTTCGGCCGGTTCGGTCGCAGTGACTTACGCGGACGCCTCTACGCGCCGTTGACGTCTGTGGCGCCGCCCGTCCCCGCAGGGGATTTGGCGAGTGCCCCGGCGGTGGCGGGCCGGTGACGGTCCTGTCGGGAGTGACCGCAACCCGGGGCCGCCCCCTGCTCGCCCCCTCCGGGGTTACCCCTCCCGCACCGCCACCGCAAGGAACCGTGCGTCCTCGTCCACGTACGACACCATCCGCCAACCGGACCCCGCGAGCAACGGCCGCAACTGCGGCTCCGCCCGCAGGTCGTCCGGGGTGATCTGCCGCCCCTGGCGTGCGGCGAGGGCCGCACGGCCGATGGGGTGGAAGAGCGCCAGCTTGCCCCCGGGGCGCACCACCCGCGCCAACTCGCGCAGGTTCGCCTCCGGATCCGGCAGATGCGAGATCAGACCCGCACCGAACACCGCGTCCAGTACCCCGGTCCGCAGCGGCAGCCTGGACACGTCGCCGAGCACCAGGCAACCGGAGCGTCCTCGCTCAGCCCGTACCGCCGCTTCCAGCATCTCCGGAGTCAGGTCGAGACCGAGCACCGTGCCATCCGGGCCCACCGCGTCCCGAAGCGGCGGCAGTGCGCGGCCCGTCCCGCACCCGGCGTCGAGCACGGCCGCCCCGTCGGGCAGGTCCAGCTCCGCGATCGCCGCCGCGTAGGCGGGCCCGTCGTCCGGAAAGCGACTGTCCCAGTCCGCAGCTCGGGTGCCGAAGAATTCCTGAACATGCTTCTGGTCATTGGCCATCTGTCCATGATCCCGCACAGGCTGTCCGCCCGACGCTTCCTCCACGCGCCCGATGCTCCCTCCATGCGCGCGAGGAGCACGTTTGCGAGGAGCATGCCCGCGATGAGCCCACGACGACGACGGCGGCTGTGCTGTAGGCGCACACCCCTGACAACGGGCTCTCCGAATCCGCAGAGGAAGCCCGCTCCCGCCTCGTCGAGTACGTGAGGCCAGCCAACCCGCCCGCCCCTTCGGCTCCGTCGGGCGGGCCTTGCCGTTACCGTCGGGAACCCTCTGCTTGCCCCCGTGGGAACCATGCGTAAGGCTTGCCGCAGACCTGGGGGAAAAACGGGGAACACATGAACGGGGTGAGCCTGCAATGGCATTGAACAAGGAACTGGACTGGCTGCTCGACGACCTGACCAAGCGCGTCGAGCACGTACGTCACGCCATCGTCCTGTCCAACGACGGTCTGGTCACCGGTGCCAGCGCCGAACTCCCGCGCGAGGACGCGGAACACCTGGCCGCGGTCTCCTCCGGCCTGCACAGCCTGGCCAAGGGGTCCGGCCGTCATTTCCGGGCGGGCGGGGTGCGGCAGACGATGGTCGAGTTCGACGAGGCGGTCCTCTTCGTCACGGCGGCGGGCGACGGGAGTTGCCTGTGTGTGCTGAGTGCCGCGGAAGCCGATATCGGCCAGATCGCGTACGAGATGACGCTGCTGGTCAACCGCGTCGGTGAGCACCTCGGTGTGGCGGCGCGCCGCCCCGGCCCTCCGATATCCGGCCTCTGACCAGCAGCCTTACCGGGGGTGAGGTCCCGCTCGGGGAAGTTATCCACAGGCCCGGCGGGATGTCTGCGCGGAGGGTTACGGTCGTCACCGAGAGTATTCACAACTCGCGGGGGAGGACCTCATGACCACCACGACAACGGCAGAAGTGACGGGGAGGACAGTCGCCCTGGGGCGGGCTGCCCAGCAACTACAGCTGAAGCGAGGCGAATGCGAGCTCGCTGTCCAGCTGGGCCATGTCCGTACCGTCCGGGAAGCCGTGGGCGGGCGCCCACGGGTCGCGCAGGAGGAGGTCGAGCGGATCCGCTCGACGGAGGGGTTCCCGGAAGCCCTGCGCGAACGGGTACGCGCGGTGGGCACGGCCGAGGCGTCACAACTGCTCGGCGTTCCCGCCCACCGCTTCACGCGGCTCGCCCGCGGCGGCCACTTCACGCCCGTCAAGTGCTACCTCAACCGCTACAGGGCCGTCGTCTGGCTGTACCTGGCCGAGGAGGTCACCGACCTGGCCCTTCGGCATCCCGAGCTGATCAACGATCGGCAGTTGCCGAAGGAGACGCTGGTCCGGCTGGGGGCCGGCGAGGATCGGCGGCCGCGCAACTGGCGCGGCCGCCGCGCCGCCATGCTGCTGCGACAGACCGATGACCCCTGGGAGCGGGCCGCGGGAATCGCCGCCGCACTCGATCCCGCGCACGTGGCGGAGGTGGTTCCGGACCCGCATGAGCGCGCCTACCTGATCCATCTCCGGCCCGAAGCGATCCGGGTCGGCCCGGACTCGCCCGCCGCTCGGGAGATCATCGAGAAGCTGCAACGGGCCCAGGACCTGGACGAGGTCCTGTGGTACCGCATGGATCTCGCCCAGCATCTCGGTGTCGCCCGCTCGTTCCGTCCGGCGCCGCGACCTGAGGGCACGCGCCCGGCATTCGATGTGGTCCGCGCCGCGCGGCCGGTCCCCGTCCCTGTCGCCGCTTCGGCTCCCGTACCGGTAGAGGCCGAGGCGAGCGCACTCAGCCGGAGCGAGCTCATGCGAGGTCGGCCCGACAGGAGGGCGCTTCAGCATGTGGGCGCGGAGCGGGTGGAGCGCAGGGAGCACGGGCAACCCGGCGAGCCCAGGGTCGGCCACGGAAGGCTCAGGCGCGGCCTGGCGCGTCTGCGGCGGCCCAGGCCGGCCGCCCGTCCGACGACCACCGCGCCCTGAACCCGGCGGCCGCCATGGTGAAATCAGGGTTCCTCAAAGAGGCTGGTGCGGCGCTCCGCTCAGGTCTGCACCGTGTGCTGAGCGGTGGCCGAAGGCCGCCCTCGCCGCCCGTGGCCGCGCTTGCGCCGACGGTCCCGCTGCGGCCACAGCAGGACGTATGCCGTGGAGACCACGACGAACGCGAGACGTATGAGTCCCCGTGCCGAGTCGTCCGGGACGACGAAGACGCTTCCGTACAGGGCGATCAGCGCGAGCCAGCTCCACCACGGCACCAGCCGGCGCTGGCCGATCACATCCCACAGCAGGGTGCCCAGCAGAACGGACGCCGTGTAGTACGTGTAGACGCTCGGATCGAGGACGATGCGGGCGTTGGCGCCCAGCAGCACCACCGCCGTCCAGCGCCCACGCCAGACGGCGATGCCTCCCAGGAGCAGGCTCAGCGCGGCCTGGGCGGGCCGGTCCCAGCCGGGGGTCTCCGCGTCACCCACCCCCAGCCAGCGCAGCGCCGAGGCCGGTTGGTTGGGTATCGCGAACCCGGTGGCGGCGAAGCTGTCTGCGTTGCCGATGAAGAACGGCAGCCACGCCAGGGCGACGAGAGCCGCGCACCACAGTCCGGCGCGCGGCCAGGACTGGCGGGGCAGGGCGAAGAGCAGCATGGCGAAGCCCAGCGCCGTGGGTTTGGAGTCCATGGCCAGGGCGAGCCAGATGCCCGTCCCGGCCGCGTTGCCCCGGGTGACCGCGCGAACGGCAAGGGTGGTGAAGAACAGTGCCAGCACATCGTCGAGATGGCCGAACCGGACCGAGACCTCGATCCACATGGGGATGAAGGCCAGCCCCGCGATGAGGGCGCGACGGCGCAGGCGCTGGTGGTTGGTGCCCGTGCCCAGGAAGTGCCAGGCGGCGCTGCGGCCGACCAGCACCACGATCACCAGCCCGAGGACCGACATCAGCGCCGCGGCGAGGAACTGCCCGGTCGAGTCGGGGAACGGATTGAAGAGTCCGGCGATCAGAAAGCTGACCGGCCCCATCTGGAGCTCGGGGTGGTGGGCGTACAGATTGAGTCCGCCGGTCCCGTCGCCGGACGGTCCCTGGTAGATCAGCTCCCCGCCGGTGCGCAGGTAATGCCAGGAGAAACCGCCGTTGGGCTCCACCACGGCGAACCACAGGACGGTCCACGCGGTGAGCAGCACGAGGTGCATCCGCTGACTGATGGCCGGCACGTTCGTTCAGCTCCTGTTTCCCCGCCGGGTACGTCGACAGCTCGCAGGGGCCTGCGGAGCCCGGCAGGGAAGACGGGAGTCCGGTACGACTCGTTCATCGGGGGACGCAGGTGTGCTTCCCCCCACACCCGAAGGGTGACGAAGGGGTCAGCCCACGCCGATCACCTTGGCGACGCTCGGTACGCCGTCCGCGTTGAGCGCGAACAGCAGGTACGTGCCGGGGAGCGCGATGCCGGGATCGCTCGGAATGGAGAGTTGGTAGGAGCCCTCGCCGACCTGTCGGAAGGTCAGGGGCACCCGGCGCTGGTCGTTGTCGGTGGAGTGGGTCGCGGCCCCGGAGCGGACCAGGGCGAAGGCGCTGACCGGCGAGCCGGTGGAGACGGACAGGGTCGAACCGAGTGCCGCATGGGCCGGCGGGGTGCTGGTGATCACCGGCCGGGGCCGTTCGGTGCCGTCCGGGTTCAGCAGATAGGGCGGGGTGAAGATCGCGCCGTTGAGGTGGTTGGTCGCGCAGTCGCCGCACAGTCCGCCGCCGCCCGAGAAGATCCGGCCGTCGGGCAGCAGATTCGCGGTGCTGTGGTAGGTGCGGGGCACCGCCATGGTGGCGAGTGGTGTGAAACGGCCGGTCGCGGGATCCCAGATCTCGGGGGTCATGACCGCCGTGGCGTCGCTGAACGGGACCGGGGTCTCCTGGCCGCCGAAGACCGCGACCTTTCCGTCCGGCAGCACCACGCTGTTGCTGAACGCACGGGCGGCGGCCATGTCACCGGTGCGGGTGGCGACGGGACGGCCGCCTCCGTTGAGATCGACGGTGTAGGCCCGGCGGGTGGCGGGGGTGTTCTGGTAGGCGGGTGCGCCGCCCAGGGTGAGCAGCTTGCCGATGTCGTACGAGACGGCGTTGCCGTTCATCGCGTCCGGGCTGTCGGCCCTGGTGCCGGCGGGGGTGATGGTGCCATCGCCGGCGGTGGTGATCCAGTTCATCTGCTTGCTGGGGCCGAGCTGGAGGACACGGCCCTGGGAGGTGGCGTGCAGCCACATGTGGTTGTCGGCCCGGTAGGGGCCGGCGGGGTCGGCGGTCATCGCGCCCTCGACCCGCACGCCCGGCAGTTTGCGCCAGGTGCGGGTGGCGGCCGACCACACCTCGCCGTTCTTGGGACCGTCCCCGCCGCTCCACGACCCGCCGAGGACGAACGCGTCTCCGTTGGAGAGCAGCGTCATCGCCTGGTAGCCGCGGGTGATGTTCATGTCGGCCGTCGAGGACCAGGAGTCCTTGGCGGGATCGTAGATGCTCGCCCGGGCGGCGTTGCTGCCGCCGGTGACCAGCACCCGTCCGTCGGCCAGCAGGGCTATGCCGGGACAGAACATGTCGTGGCCGGTGTTGTCGACGCGGCGCTGGGTCACGCGGCCGGTGGTGAGGTCCATGATGGCCGTCTGGGTGTAGCCGTTGCTGCCACCGAACCGGTCGACGGCGTACGCCGACCACGCGAGCAGCTTGTTGCCGGGCAGGACGGCCGTGGCGACCGGCACCAGGGGGAAACCGGTGACGGGACCCCAGGAGCCTCCCACGGAGGGGTCGCTCGGACCGCTGAGCCGGATCTCGGCCGCGGAGCTCCAGGTCCCCCGCTGTCCTGCCTCGCTGAGGGCGACGAGGCGTACGTAGCGGGCGGAGACCGCCTGGGTGAAGGGGGCGGTCTTCGTGGTCGCGTCGTCCTTCCAGTGGCCGCTCGCGACCGGTGCGCCGAACGAGACGCCGTCGAGGCTGGTGGAGACCGCGTAGGTCCCGATGCGCCCGTTCGCGTTGGTCCGACGCGGCTGATAGGTGAGCGCCGAGACGGTGGTGGTGCGGTGCATGTCGATGACGAGGGCGTGCGGGAACCGTGCGCTCTTCGGCGACCACTTGCTGTGCCAGAAGGTGGCCGGATCGCCGTCCAGGACGTTCGAGGCGCGGTCGTTCTCCTTGGCCGTCTCCTCGTCGGTCGCGGTGGCCGTCCAGCCGTTGACCGGCAGGAAGGCGGTGGAGGGGGCCGGGAGGCCGGGGGCGCCGAGGAGGCCGACGTCGGCTCCGGCGGCCAGGGGGGTGGGGGCGGAGCCGGGGGAAGTGCGTTCCGTTCCGGCGGCCCAGCCGTGGTGACCGCCGGCCGTGGTCGTGGCCGAAAGCCGTATGTATCGGGCGCCCTGGGCGGCGAAGTCGAGGGTCTTGGTGGTGAAGTCGTCGGCCAGGGTGCCGGTGGCGACGGGCGGGGTCCAGCGCCGTCCGTCCGTACTGAGACGGATGGCGTACTCGGTCAGGCGGCTGCCGTCGACGGCCTTGCGCGGTCGGTAGACGAGCGCGGAGACGACGTCCGTCCGGTGCATGTCGACGGTGAGGGAGGTGCCGCTCGCCGTGACGGACCAGCCGGACTCGTCCAGGGCCGGTGCGGTGGACCGCATGGCCTCGGCGGGGACCACTCCATGGTGGGGGGAGATAGGGGACGCGTTGGGATCGATCACCGGGGGTGCGGGGCGGTGGCCGGCGGCGGCGTCGCTCGGCACCAGCGGCAGCAGCGCGGCGGTCGTCGTGACCGCCGCGATGAGGACGAGGGCACGCGGTCTGAAGCGGGTGAGACGGAACGATGTACGCGAGAACCTGGATGTCATACGAGCCCCCCGGCGGAAATATGGCGGCAATGCTCCGGCTGAAGCTAGGTCATGTGGGTGCCCTGTCAAGGTCGGAAGCCGGAATCGCGCCGCGCTCGCGCAGGCCCTGGCCGGAAAGCGCGGATGACGCGCCCTTGCCCCCCTGGTGGTCCAGGCCAAGAACGTGCCAGGTGTACGTACACCGCACGTTTCTTCGCACCGCTTCTCCGCGCTCTCGGGCAGCGGAGTCCGTGCGGCCACCGGTCGGCGGCGGCCCGGGAGGGGGCCCTGCCGACCGGACGGCTCCGACAGGCGGGGGGCGGCGGGGCCCCCGCCGGGGATCAGGGAACCCGTGACCGCCCCCGGAAGGTGTCAGCCGGTCGCCTCGTAGGCAGGCACGCCCGCTCGGCGGCCCGCAAGGGCGAGCAGGGCGACGCCGGTGAGGGTGGCGACGACGAGTACGGTCGCCCCGGTCCACGCGGCGTACCGCACCGCGTCGGTGAAGGCCGCGCCCGGGTCCTTCACGCCCGCGGCCAGGCGGTCCGTGAAGCGGGAGGTCATCAGGGTGCCGAGGATGCTGGTCCCCAGGACCGCGCCGACCTGGCGGGCTGCGTTGACCGTACCGCTGGCCTCCCCCTCGCGACCGCGTGGGACATGGCTGACGCCGAGCGCGGTGGAGGGCGCGTTGGCCAGCCCGCAGCCCAGGCCGAAGACGACGAGCGCGGCGGCGTACGCGGGGAAGGTGTCACCGGGCTCCACGGTGGCGAACAGTGCCGCGCCCGACGCGGCCAGGAGGAGCCCCGCGATGATCAGCGGTCGGGGGCCCCACTTGCGTACGAGGAGACCCGCCGCCACCGACGCGGCGATGAAGGTGCCGAACTCCGCCAGGAGCTGGACGCCCACCTCCAGCGCGCTCAGGCCACGCACCCGTTGGAGCCACAGGACCTGAAGGAGGGAGACGCCGACGAAGCCGAAGAGGACGGTGGCCGCGAGCAGCAGGGAGGCGCTGTAGGACGGATCACGCATCAGGCGAAGATCGACCATGGGGGACTCGCGGCGCAGCTCGACGGCGACGAAGAGGCCGAGGAGCAGGAGGGCTCCGGTGAGGCAGGAGAGGGAGCGGGCGGTGGCGTAGCCGTGGTGACCGCCGTCGATCAACCAGTAGATGAACAGGGCGAGTCCGGCTGTGCCGAGTATCTGACCGGACCAGTCGGGGCGGCCGCCCGCAACGCGTGACTCCTCCACCCGGACCAGCGCCACGAGGACGGCCAGGACGCCGAGTGCCACGTTCAGCCAGAACGCGGCGTGCCAGGTCCACCACCGCAGGGCGAGTCCGGCGGTGACCGGGCCGATGGCCAGGCCGAGTCCGGAGGTGGCGGCCCAGGCGGAGATGGCCCCCGCACGGCGGCGCGGGTCGGGGAAGGCGTGGCTGACCAGCGCGAGCGAGCTCGGTGTGATGAGCGCGCCACCGAGGCCCGCGAGAGCCTGGCCGGTCAGGACCGCCGGGAGGGAGGAGGCGAGGACGAGGACCAGTCCTCCCGAACCCATCGCCACGGCGCCCGCGAGGAAGACCCTGCGGCGCCCCCAACGGTCCGAGAGGGCACCGGCGCCGAGGACGAAGGAGGCGACGACCAGCGTGTACATGCTGGGCACCCAGACCAGATCGGCCGGGGCGATGTGGAGGTCGTCCTGGACGGCGCTGAGGGTGGCGATGGTCTGGGTGGTCTGGAGGAAGACGGTGAACAGGCCGAGGCAGGCGGCCACGAGGACAGCCGTGGGGCTGCCCTTGGTGCGGAGGTCAGCGCGTGGCACGGGACGACTCCGAGATGTCCGAGGCCCCCGAGAGGGCGGCTTTGACCTGACGGGTGATCTCGTCGGCGAGTACTTCCTCGTGGCCCGCCTCGACCGCGTCGAGTACCTGGTGGGCGACGTCGACGGGGCTCGTTTTCGGCTGGTCGACCCCGGCCGCCATGTCGGTGTCGATGAAGGCCGCGTGGACGGCGACGGTCAAGGTGCCCTGCGGGCGCAGCTCTTCGCGTATCGCGTTGGTCATCGACAGGGCGGCCGCTTTGGACACTCCGTACGAGCCGATCTGCGGGAGGGTGTGCCAGGACAGCACGGAGAGCATGTTGACGACGGCGCCGCCACCGTTCCGGGCGAGCACGGGCGCGAAGGCGCGGCACATCGCCAGGGTGCCGAAGAGATTGGTCTCCAGCTCCGCCCTCGCCCCTTCGAGTGAGTCCGCGCCGATCAGGGAACTGCCGCGCAGAATGCCCGCGTTGTTGAGGAGAAGGGAGGTGTCGGAGCAGAGTTCGGCGGCCGCGGCCACCTGGGCGGGATCGGTGATGTCGAGCGCGACCGGGGTGAGTCCCGGGTCGGTCACCGTGCGCGGATCGCGCGCCGCCGCGTAGACGGTCTTCGCGCCCCGTTGCAGCAGGGCGAGGGCGAAGGCGCGCCCCAGCCCTCGGTTGGCGCCGGTCACGAGTGCCGTGGTGTTCCGCATGCGCGTCTTCTTTCGGGGGTCATGGAAGCCGGTCGGCCCGAAGCCGAGTGAGTAGGAAATCTGGACTCACTCTAGCCGAGTGAGTTGGATATTCAAATGGATGGGGGTGCGGGGCGTGGATCAGGTGTCGGGGGTGCCCAGCGCGAAGGGATGGGGGTGCGACCAGGAGACTCGGGGCAAATCGATGCGGTGGCGGTGGCAGTGGCAGTGGTGGGGGCGGTGTGTGGAGGCGGCGGTCAGATCGCCGCTTCCACCTCCAGATAGCGGTGGCGGCGCGCTCCCCGGTATGCCAGCGCCTCCCAGCCCAACGGCCGCAGCGCGTCCGCGCATCGGCGCAGCGCCTCTGCCTCCTGCTGGGCGGCACCGCTCCCGGTCGGGCCCAGCCACTCCACCCGGACGGTCCCGGGCTGGTCCGCAGGGCAGACGCGGTAGCCCGTCGCGGTCCGCCGTCCGGTCCCGTCCACGGCTGACGGAGGAATGCCGGCGGCCTCCAGGGTCAGGGAGATGGCGCGCACCATCTGGTTCCGCTCCCAGGCGGCCGGTACGGAGAGCGGGTCGGTGTGCCCGCTGTTCATCAGGTGCCGGATCTGTCGCAGCCCTTCGAAGGCGACCCGCACTGCGGCCTCCCGTTGGGCGGGCGGGTCCGCCGACGCCGGCCCGTCGCCGGTGGCCGCCTCGAATGCGGCCGCCGGGGCTTGTTCACCGCGCTCCTGGGGAGGCGCCATCGTGATCCCTTCTCCAGCTGTCGGGGACGGCGTGTGTCGCCGCACCGGCGGGCGGCCAGGCTGTCAGGCCCCCGGGACGCGGGCAAGCGAGCGCGGCTGTCCCCCCTCAGGATGCGGCCCCCCTGGCCCCGCTGGCGCCCTTGAGGTGCTCGATGCCGATCTTGTCGGTGGTGTCGGCGTCCCCGCCCAGTCGGTGGACGAGGACCCAGGCGCCGTTCGGCAGCGCGCCCGCGAAGACGGAGGCGTCCTTGGTGGCGCCGTTGTGCCACACCAGCAGGCCGGCCCGTTGCCAGGAGGGGGCGGGCTCACCCAGCCGGTGGTCGACGAGCAGCGAGGTAAGCAGTCCGGAGGCCGCGACCGGGGTGGCCCACAGGCCACCGGCAGGGAGGATCGCGCCGGTCATGGTCCACGGTCGGACGGGACGGCCGAAGAGTCCCCGAGCGACCAGGCGTCGCTCCGGCGGCGGGGTGGAGGTGACGTCGGTGATGTCGAGCGGGCTCAGTACGTACTGGCGCAGCAGGTGCTCGTACGGGGCGCCGCCCGCGGCGGCGAGGGCAGAACCCAGTACGGCATACCCGAAGTTGGAGTACTCCTCGCGTTCGCCCGGGGGCGCAGTCGCCAGGGTGTCCAGGCGTCGGACCAGGGCGTCGAGGGTCTCGGCGTCGAACGGGGCGTACGGATCGCGGCGGTCGAGGCCCGGGGGCAGCCGGGGCAGGCCGGAGGTGTGGGTGGCCAGGTGCCGCAGGGTGATGCGGGTTCCCGCCGGGGCGGGCAGGAAGCGTTCGAGGGGATCGTCGAGCCCGAGCAAGCCCGCGGCGGCCAGACGGACCAGAAGCGTGCCGGTGAGCGGCTTCGTCAACGAGCCGATCTGGACGAACAGTTCGGGGTCGTGGCCGTGCTCCACCCGCGGCGGGGCGGAGCTGCTGAGGACGCACAGGGGTACGGGGCGCATCGTTCCATGATCACCGACGAGGGTGTTCCGGCGTGCGGCGGGGCCGCCGTGACTGGGCTGGGGCGGCCCCGCGTACTGCGCCCCGGGTCAGCCGCGGGGCAGTGTCAGGCCCTGGACCTGGGGCAGGGCGGTCCAGTCGTTGGAGGCGATGGTGGCGTGGGACCTGGCAAGCAGCGCTATACGGGCCCGGGCATCGGCCGCGGGCGGGTTCTTGGCGTCCAGCGCCGGGGCGACGCCGTGGGAGTCGGTCATCACGAGCAGATAGTGACGGACGTCGTACCAGGCGGTGTCGATGGTGCCGTTGAGGTAGGCGGCGGCGTCACCGTCGAAGAGGACGAACCACGGGCGCAGCGAGGTGTCCGCGTAACGGGTGCGTGGGTCGCCGGACTGGGCGCCGTGAACGGTGGGGAAGATCTGCGCCTGCGCGGTGCGTCCGGCGGCGTGCAGATCGCGCAGATACGTCGCGTACTCCTTGTCCGTCCACAGTGTGTCGGTCGGATTGCCCTCCTCGACCGTGCCGGGGATGATCTCCAGGAAAACCTTTCCGGCGAGTTGCGCGCGGGTGGGCCAGTTACCGGCCGTGGCCGCCTCGTCGAGGGTGGCGTACTGGCCGCCGTCCGGCTTGGCCAGCAGGTCGGCCGGGCGGAAGACCGCCGATCCGAGGTGGGCGCTGATCGCCTGGTTCAACTGGGCCGGGCCGAGGCCGAAGCGGGACTGGAACCCGGCCTTCATCTCCAGTTTGATCACGAGCGGCCCGTGTCCGGGGTGGGCCGCGAGCCAGATCCGCACGTTGTCCAGACAGCTCTCCAGGTTCTTGTTGGCGCTGCCGGAGTAGAGCTGTGCGGGCGTGCTCGCGTTGACGCAGTTGTTGCTGTTGCCCAGCGGGTTGGAGTGGCTGACCTTCCACTCCTTGGTGATGAAGTCGTCCCACACATCCAGTTCGATCATGGAGGTGCCGGTGTCGAGTGCCTGTGCCAGATACCGGAAGGACGCCGGGTCATAGGCGTTGTGCAGGCCCGAGGAGGTGGCGCCGGACAGTGGCAGGCTGTCGTTACCGGCGGCGGAGGCGTCGGCGCCACCGCCCGCGCCGACGAGCGCCAGGCCGAGGCCGACGGCGACGGCGGCGGCCAGGGTGGTGCGCAGGCGGGTGATGCGGCGTCCGGGCAGCGGTTCTGACACGGGGACCTCCGGTGGGGGGACGGCTGTTCGTCGGACGGTGACAGCAGAGTGTGAATCGACGGAGTCATGACAAGCAACACGCGCTGCATTCCCGTTGTCGTCGAACCGTCGCTGAGCCGTCCCTGGGCCGTCGCCGAGCGGTCGCCGACCGCCCCGGGCGCGGCGACTGCGGCGCGCTCGGGGCGGTTGGAGGTGTGGCCTTCCGAAGGGATCGGCCGGTAATTCCGAAGGGAGTCAGCCGGTGATGGAGAAGACGACCCGTATGCCGGTGGTGGAGTTGATGCGTTCGTTGATTCCCCAGATCCGCCCCGTGTCCGGCGAGTAACCGAGGTTCTGGGTCAGGACCGGGGAGGTGGTGTACACGTGCGGGGCGTCGTCGGGGAGCGCCCGGTGGATGCACGAGTAGTCGACGGCGTCACCGGAGCCACCGCCGGTGCCGGTGGGGCAGGTGCCGCTCATGTACCAGTACTGACCGTTCGTCGTGGCGCCCTGCATCGCCCAGACCGGCGACGAGTAGCCGACGGTGGCGTGGCTGACGCCGTGGCCGGAGGGGTCGGTGGTGGAGGGAAGCGCGGTGAGGTGGTTCAGCGGCCAGCGCACGACCCGGCCGCCCGCTCCGCCGGACTTGTACTCGGCGGAGACCAGGCCGTCCTGGCCGGTGCGGTCCAGGCTCAGCGAGTTCAGACAGGGGCTGGTGCCGGTGACCACCACACAGGCGGTGTTGTCGTCGACGGTGGTGCGGTAGCGGCCGACCATGGGCAGCGCGTAGGTGCTCCAGCGCGCCGAGGAGGCCGTGCCGGCGATACCCACCGACTCCTGGCTGGAGTTGACCTTCCAGATGTGCTGGAGGTCGTACACCTGGAGCCAGCGGCCGTTGGCGACGAAGACCTTGTTGCCGTACCAGACCACACCGTCGGCGTGGGTGCCCTGGACGGCCCGGAAGTTGCCGTCGCCGCCCGCCTGGGTGCCGGTGGGCTCGACGAGCAGCAGATGGTTGTACGTGATCTTGTTGTTGTCGGCGTTGACCAGGCTGACGCGGGCGAACTCGTTCGGCACCGGGTTCGCCCCGCCCAGGCCCCGGCTGAAGTGCCAGGAGGCGAGGAACGCCTTGTGGCCGTCCCACAGACCGCCCGGCTGGGCGTCGTAGGAGCCGGTCAGGCCCTGCGGCGTCCAGCCGCCCGCGTCGGTGTAGGAGTTGGACGTGTCGTCCGCCTTGTCCCAGCAGAAGCCCGTGGGGCTGAGGCTCGACGCCAGGCCCGTGCTGTGGCACAGGCCGTTGGTGCCGGTGCGGCCGCCCGAGGTGAGCACGCTCGTGGCGTTGGTGCGGGCGACCGCACCCCTGGCCTCCACCGCCTTGATCGCCTCGTCGTAGACGTCGAAGGTGTTCTGGGGCTGCCCGCCGAAGTCCGCCACGGGGTCGAGGGCGAACTGGCTGACGACGGCGCTGTCGATCGAGCCGAACGGGGTGGCCGCGTGTGCGGGACCGGCCGTCGCCAGGGATGCGGCGACGGCGGCGAAGCCGGCGGCCAGGGCGGTGAGCCCGGTCTTCCATGATCTGGTCATGACCAGGAAGAGTAGGTGTCAGAGCGGCGGGCGCACATCCCGGGCCGGGGACGTGAAGTGATATATCGGGCCCTGTTCGGCATGGGGGAAGGTCAGCAGGGTGATCTCCACGGTGCGGTGGTGCTGGTCGCGCACCTCGCGGTGGATCTCCAGCTGAGGGACGCCGTCGGAGCGGTCGTCGCCGGGGGCCATGGTGAGCTGTTCGTTGTGCTCCAGGCTGAGCCCCGCGTCCGCCGCCCAGGCGTAGAGGCGGCGCAGATCGCTGTGGGTGTGGTGGGACAGCGTCCGCTCGTAGCGCGCGAGGAGCGGGACCTGGGCGATCAGGCTGGGGGAGAGGTAGCTGACCGCGTGCTGGATCTCCCTCTCACCGGCCGAGGCCGTGTAGTAGTGGACGAGGGTGCGTACGCCGGGGCGCAGGCCGAGCTTCGCCGCGTACGGGGCGGGCGGGGCCTCCCAGACCAGCCGGGTCGCGGCGGCGATGCCCGCCCGGGGGCTTAGCGCGCCCAGCGGGAACTGCGCCTCCGGGGGCGCCTGGAGGAGTCGTGCGTGCGCCTCGCCGGGGCGGTCGCCACGGACGAAGGAGCCACGCTTCTCGGTGCTGATGAGCCCTTCCTGGCGCAGGACGTCCAGGGCCTGGCGGATCGTCTGGCGGTTGCTGCCGTAGTGCTCGGCGAGGATCCGCTCGGCGGGCAGCCGGTGTCCGGGCGTCGAAGTGCCGGACTCGATCGTGGACAAGAGGTCGTGGGCGATCTCCAGATACCGGGGGACGGGGGGCAGGGAATGACCATGTGTGCCGGGCATGTGTCTCCCTAGATCGATTACTGCGGGTGCCTGAATGGTTCTGTGGAGCGACTGCCTTTGTATCATTGGTCTAGACCGCCAGGGTGAACCGCAGGCGGACATTGGCGAGATTGCCACATACGTGAGGGGCGGCGCGCGGGTCAGAAAGGCAGGAATGGCCGGAGCGCGTCGGTCGCGTCCGGAAAGCCGCGCAGGTCCGCCTCGGTCGCGAACTCGTGGTCCGCGTAGTCGAAGCCGGGCGTGACCACCTCGGCGACCAGGCCGTGTTCGGCGCCGTCGACCAGCCGGGACGCCTTCCAGTGGCCGCCGGGGACGAGCAGGAACCGCGAGTCGTCGGGGCCGAGCCGGACACGGTCGAGGCTGCCGTCCGGGGTGAGCGTGGCGTATTCGAGCGGTCCGCCGTCGAGGAGGAAGTGCAGTATGTCGCTCCGGTTGCGGTGCAGACGGCCGAGCGGCTGGTCCCGGGTGAGCAGGTAGTGGATGGAGGTGGCGGCGGGTCTGGGGCCCCGGGGGAGCGACAGGGTGTGCCCGCTGGTGTAGATCCGGCGGAAGTACCCGCCCTCCGCGTGGGGTTCGAGCCCGAGCTCGGCAACCCAGTCCCGCATGGCATGCACCCTCTCCGTCGCCGTCGCCCCCGGGCCCCATAGTGGCAGGCGCGCTCCGGGCTCAGGGACCCGAGGCGCACGTATCGGTCTGGAGGTCCTCCACCAGCGCGAACAGACGGGCCTCGTTGCCCGCGAGGCCCGCCGCCCGCAGGGACTCCTCGGCCTCGGCCATCGGCCCGGCCAGCAGCGCCAGGGCGCGCGGCGCGGTCGCCGGGTCCGCGAGCACGGCCTGCGCGGTCTGCAGCAGCCGGACGTACGCCTTGGCGGCCGTGCGCTCCGGTTCGGTCATCTCGGCTTCTCCCTCGTGTCCGTCGATAAAGGTGTCGGATCGTCAAGCATCTCTCGCGGCACTGACAACGGGGGGTGCGCCAAGGGGTGGGCCCCGGACAAGGAGCCCGGGACCTCCGGCGCGCGGGGCGTGTGGCAGGACGAGGGGGCGTGCTGGGTCCCTCCGCCGCCTGCGTGTGTCCGGCGCGCCCCCTTCACCGGGGGTGCGCCTACACGTTTTCCGGGCCGCTGTGGCCAGTTGAGCGGGTTCTGGCGCGCGGTGCGTATGTGAGGTGGTGGAATCCGTCACTAACACCACGGTCCATTTCGTCATAGAGGACATAGAGACAACGCTGGTGCCCGTCCCGAGGGGGGAGACATGGAAGAGATCTGCGTACCGCTGTATGTGGAGCTGCTGCACGAGGGGGGTGATGCCATGACGCCGGTGGAAGCCGTGATGACGTACGACTCCGACGACCCGCTCGCGGTGTCCGTGGACTTCGTGTGCGGCAACGGCACCCACACCACCTGGACGATGGGCCGGGACCTGGTCGCTGAGGGGCTGACCTCCCGCCGTCCGGTCGGGATGGGGGACGTCCGCGTCTGGTACTGCGGCGACGGGGGGTTACGGATCAGGCTGGATTCGGACGAAGGCAGCGCCGATCTGCTGGCCGGTCTGGAGGACGTCGCGGAGTTCCTTTCCCGTACGTACCAACTCGTTCCGGAAGGAAGCGAGCTGGACGGCTATGACGTGGACGCGGTCCTGGAGCTGCTGCTGGCGCCGACCCCCTCGCCCGCCCCGGCCTGCCGCTGGTGCGGCCGGGAGTGTCCCTGTCTGGACCACGGCCCACAGTAGGCCAGACGGGGGGAACGGATTCCTGAGGCCGCCGCCCGCCCCGGCGCTCCGGAGCGGGCGCGGCTCGAAAGCGCCCCGAATCAACGCGTGTGGCTCCAGCGGCTGTTGACAGTCGTGTTAATGACATGGACATTACTAGTCGCTCATCCGGTTCCGCCGCGGCGCACCACCCCGCGCCGCCGCCGGACCGTGCTCCCACCCCCCACCGTCGTACCCCATGACGTCCGGACTCCGAGTCCGGCCTGGAGGAGCCACGTGAACACGGAAACGCGCACCCGGGCGAGGTCTGCCAGATCCGCGAGAACCGCCCTCGCGGCCGCCCTGCTCGTAGCCGCCGCGGCATTGGGCACCGTGCGGAGCGCGGGAACCGCCGCCGCCCGCCCCACCGAACGCCCCGGCACCCCGCCCTCGCCCGACGCCCCGCACCGCGGCGCCGTCGTCTCGGCCCGCGCACCCGGCCACGACGCGGGCCGCGACCGGGCGGTGGCGGCGCTCAAGGAAGGCCGCGCCGCACGCCCCGCCGCCCTCACCCACAACTGGTGGGGGATCTTCCCGCAGCCCGGCACCCACGACGGCATCACCGCCACCCACAGCCTCGACCCCGCCTACCGCGTGAGCGACGCGGACAACTTCACCTACGCGCCCACCACCAAGGCGCAGAGCTCCTGCATCGAAGTGGTCACCGCCTACTGGAACAGCGGCAGTGAACTGTGGGCGTGGGACTGGTGTTCGCGCGACGGCGGCCCCGCCAAGATCCTGCCGCTGGACGCCGACTTCCGCGCGAAGTACACCACCTCCGTCGACGGCCGCCCGGCCTTCAGCGTCCAGCTCGTCAAGGACAGCGGCTCGGGCAACCGCTGGTCCTCGTACCTGTACAACCACCGCACCGCGCGGTGGGAACTGCTCTACCGCCAGTCCGGCACCGACCGGAGCGACCTGGACCACGGCTGGGACATCTTCGAGATCTACGCGAGCGTCAACCCGGCCACCGGTGTGGGCTACTACTGCACGGAGGCCAGGAACACCGTCTTCGACAGCAGTGCCATCCAGTTGCGCAAGGCGGGCGTCTGGAAGCCCGCGCGCCCGGCCGACTCCCCCTGGACCGAGGCCAACCCGTCAGGGCGGGACTTCCTCTGCCCGCCCCTGAAGTTCCTCCAGGCGGGCGCCAACGACCACTGGACCGTACGGCAGTGACCGTCCCCCGGAGGCGGCGCCCGCGCCCGGCCACGCTCCCGCGGCGGGGCGTCAGGGAGCGTCGGCAGTCCACCACCGCGCCTTGTACAGGCTCGACCCCTTGAGCTCCTCCTCCCCGCCCGGCCCGTGGAAGCGGATGCGCGAGGTGCACCAGGTGCAGGGGGCGCCCGGCTCCGGGCTCACGGTCAGGAGCTGCCCGGTGGCCGGGTTCTGGCTGATGCTCTTGACCGAGGGACGGTCCACGGCGCCCTCGTCCGTGTACGGGACGAACGTGCCGGTGCGGACGGCGAACCGGCGCACATGGGTGCTGGTCGACAGCCACATCGCGCTGTCGGTGCCGAGCGCCCGCGCCAGGTCGTGGCCGCCGGTCTCAGGCAGGGTGACCGTCCGCGCCGCCGTCAGCCTCGGGCTCGCGGCGCCGCCCTCCACGGCAAGGCCCACCAGGAGCCGTTCGCCCAGTGCCCACAGCAGTCCGCTGCCCGCGTCCCACAGCAGTCCGTGCGCCCCGGGCAGCGCGAAGGAGGCGTGCGTCCCCGAGCGCGCGCCCCGCGAGGCGGTATAGACGCGGACGAAGCCGCCGGTGCTCGCCGCCACCGCCACATTGCCGTCCGGCAGCAGCTCCACGCTGTGCGGGTTGGCGGCGGCGGGCAGGGAGGCCGCCCAGTACACCGCCCCGCCCTCGCGGTGCACCGCCGCCACGAAACCGCCGGAGGCGCAGGTCAGCAGCAGCGGCCCGGCGGTGGTGGCACGGGCCTTGGCCTCGCTGACGTTCTGCCAGCCGCTGCCCGGATCCAGATCGGCGAGGGCGGGGTCGGCCAGCGGCGACCAGGACCACAGCGGTTGCAGATCGGCGGCCCGGGCCGTCCGGTCGGGGCTCCCGGAGCGCCAGTAGGCGCTGGTCGCGTCCAGCAGGATCACCGACTGGGACGCCTGGTCGCAGGCGAGGATCTGGGTCCCCGGCGCTTGCGGGTAGCGGGGCGCGGAGGCGGGGGAGGGGGCTCGCCCGGCCGCGCGGGCCGTCGGGGCCGCCAGCGCGGCGAGCCCGCCGGCCACGGCGGCGCGCAGCAGGGCCCGGCGGGGAGCGCGCGACGAGGACGCGGGAGGTGGCATGGGCACGAGGTCCCACGTTGACAGGCGCGGCCGTCCCCGGTGGTGAGGGGCGCGCGGTCCCCGCGTACTCCACCCGGACGGGCCAGCGGGCGGCCACCGCGCAAGCGACCGACGATGGGGCGGTGAACACCACGTCGCACATCGCACCCGGGGGATTCCTGACGCGCCCGATGGACAAGGCCGACGTGCCCGCCTGGCTGAAGCTGCGCGCCGACGCGGAGCGCGTCGACAGGAGCGGCCACCACGTGGACGCCGACGACCTCGCCGAAGAGCTGGAGAACCCCAAGCTGGACCTGGAGCGGGACACGCTCACGCTGTGGGACGGCGCCCGGCTGGTCGCCCACGCCCTGGTGCACGCCCCGGACGGAGCCGTGGACGCGGCCCGCTTCCGCGGCGACGCGGCGGTCCACCCCGACTGGCGGCGCCAGGGCATCGGCCGCCATCTGGTCTCCTGGATGGACACCCGGGCCCGCGCGCTCCACGCCGAGCGCTTCGCGCACCTGCCCGGCGAACTGCTGATCAGCGGGAAGTCCGGGGATCCGAACCTTGAGGCGCTGGCGGCGAGCGGCGGGTTCACCGCCTGCCGCTGGTGGTTCGAGATGACCCATCCGCTCAGCACGGGCCGCCCGATGACCGGGGGCGTACCGGAGGGGCTGCGGCTCGTGCCGTTCGGGCCCGCCTGGGACGAGCCCACCCGGCTGGCCCACAACGACGCCTTCCGGGACCACTGGGACTTCACGGCGATGGACTCCACCGACTGGCGGACCCAGGTCGTGGGCGCGCGCTCGTTCCGCCCGGCCCTGTCCCGGCTGCTGCTGGACGGCGAGCAGGTGGTGGCGTATCTGATCGCCGAGGAGTACGAGGCGGACACCGCCGCCGACGGCACCCGCGACTGCCATGTCGGCTACCTCGCCACCCGCCGCTCGCACCGCGGCCGCGGCGCCGCCCCCGCCCTGATGGCCGCCACCCTCGACGCCGCCCTCACCCACGGGTACGACAGCGCCTCCCTCACCGTCGACACGGCCAACCCGTCCGGCGCCCTGGGCCTCTACGAACGGCTGGGCTTCACCGCCCACCGCGAGTACGTGACCTACGCCCGACCGCTGAGGGGCGGCTGAGAGCGCCGCGAAGAGGGGGCGTGCCGGGCCCGCCGGGTGCCGGCACGAGCGGGTACGCGCCGCGTCCGGGCGGGTTAATCGCGATGATCTTCGGGTACCCGTGGCGGACACGTCCGGTATCCCGGACGCTCATCGGACCTCGGCAGGCAGGAGGCACGCATGGACGGTGCGACGGTGGGCAGTAAGGCGCGGGGCCGGACCATCACCACCGAGGTCCCCGCGCGGCTGGACCGGTTGCCCTGGTCCGGCTGGCACTGGATGATCGTCATCGGGCTCGGCACCGTGTGGATTCTCGACGGTCTCGAAGTGACCGTCGTCGGCAACATCGCCAGCCGCCTCTCCGAGGACGGCAGCGGCCTGGCCATCACCGACGCGCAGATCACCGGTCTCGGCGCCGCGCTCTACGTGTCCGGTGCCTGCTTCGGCGCCCTCTTCTTCGGCTGGCTCACCGACCGGTACGGCCGCAAGAAGCTCTTCCTCATCACCCTCGCGGTCTATCTGGCGGCCACCGCCATGACCGCGCTGTCCTTCTCCGCCTGGTGGTTCTTCCTGTTCCGCTTCCTCACCGGTTTCGGCATCGGCGGCGAGTACGCGGCCATCAACTCCGCGATCGACGAGCTCATCCCCAGCAAGTACCGCGGCCGGGTGGACCTCATCATCAACGGCAGCTACTGGCTCGGCGCGATGGGCGGCGCGCTCCTGTCCGTACTCGCCCTGAACACCAACATCTTCCCCAAGGACCTCGGCTGGCGGCTCACCTTCGCGCTCGGCGTGGTGCTGGGCCTGGTCATCCTGCTGGTGCGGCGGCATGTGCCGGAGAGCCCGCGCTGGATGTTCATCCACGGCCAGGAGGAGGGCGCGGAGGGGCTCGTCAAGGACGTGGAACGGCAGGTCGAGGAGGAGAGGGGCGAGCCGCTGCCCGCCCCGGGGCGGGCCATCACCATCGAACAGCGCGAGAGCGTGGGGTTCCTGGAGATCGCCAAAACCCTCTTCCGTTCCTATCCCAAGCGCGCGGTGCTCGGCTTCGCCCTCTTCATCGGGCAGGCCTTCCTCTACAACGCCATCACGTTCGGCTTCAGCTCGATCCTGGTGAAGTTCTTCGACGTCGACAGCGGCCACACCGGCTACTTCTTCGCCGTGGTCGCCTTCGGGAACTTCCTCGGGCCGCTGCTGCTCGGCCGGTTCTTCGACACCATCGGGCGCAGGGTGATGATCGCCGGGACCTATCTGCTCTCCGGCGCCCTGCTCTTCGTCACCGCCTGGTTCTTCAGCCAGGGGTGGCTCACCGCGACCACGATGACCGCCTGCTGGTGCGTGGTGCTCTTCTTCGCCTCGGCGGGGGCCAGTTCGGCCTATCTGACGGTCAGTGAGATCTTCCCGATGGAGACGAGGGCGATGGCGATCGCCTTCTTCTACGCGATCGGCACAGCGGCCGGCGGTATCTCCGGGCCCCTGGTCTTCTCCGGTCTCACGTCCAGCGGCATCGTCGACGACGCGGTGGTGGCGTTCTGCGTCGGCGCCGCCCTGATGACGATCGCGGGCGGGGTGGCGGCGTTCTTCGCGGTCGACGCCGAGGGCAAGGCGCTGGAGGACATCGCCACACCCCTGTCGGCCCGGGAGGCGGCCGCCGGAGACTGAGGTGGCGGAGCGCCGTCCTGGGGCGGCCGGACAGCGCGAAGGCGCCCCCGCGGATTCCCGCGGGGGCGCCTCCCTGTCCGCGCCGGGGTGTCAGCGCCTCGGCGTGTTCGCCGCGGTGACGTTGACCGCGGCCCAGGCCCGGTCGACCGTCTTGTACTCGACGCTCGACGTGCCGTACAGGTCGCCCGCCGCCTTCAGCGTCGCCGTGCGGGCGTCGTGGAAGTCGGTCGTGGAGACCATGTAGCGGGTCAGGGCGCGGTAGAAGATCTGCGTCGCCTTGGCGCGGCCGATACCGGTCACGGCGGCGCCGTCGTAGGTCGGCGAGTCGTAGGCGACCGAGCCGATCGTCTTCTTGCCGCTGCCCTCGGCGAGCAGGTAGTACGCGTGCGAGGAGACGCCCGAACCGCCGTGCACCTCGGCGTCGTAGGAGGCCGGCGACCAGTAGTCGACCGTGCCCTCCAGCTCGTCGAGCGACGGCTTGTCCAGGCGGCGCAGGAAGGTCTGCGCCAGCCCCAGCTTCTCGCCCACCAGGTAGTTGGGCTCGTTGTTGGGGTTGTTGGTCTGGAACTCGACGTTGCTGCCGAAGATGTCGGCGAGCGACTCGTTGAGCGAGCCCGGCTCACCGTACTGGTTGCCCTGGTCGTCGACCCGGGTCGGCTGCAGGTTGGCCGTGGCGTCGACCACGCCGTGGCTCAGCTCGTGGCCCGTGACGTCGAGGACGACCAGCGGCTTGGTGAAGGTGGCGCCGTCGCCGTCCCCGTAGAGCATGCAGCCGCACTCGGAGTACCAGAAGGCATTGCCGATGTTGGAGCCGAAGTGCACCATCGCGCGGGCCCCGGCGCCGTCGTTCTTGATGCCGTTGCGGCCCAGCACCTTCTTGTAGAAGTCGAGGGTGCTGGCGATGCCGTACTGGGCGTCCACGGCGGCGGTCTGCCGGTTGTTCGTGGCGCCGTTGCCCCAGGTGTTGGACGTGCTGGTGAACGCCTTGCCCTGGGTGAACCGCTCCAGCTCACGGCCGCCCGCGTCGCGTGTCTCGGTGTTGCCGCGGGTGGCGTCCTTGAGCAGGTACGAAGTGCCGCCGGTCTTCAGGGTGTTCAGCGGCACCTTGCCGACGAACAGCGACGAGCCGGACCCGACCGTGGGGATGCCCGCGGTCCGCGGCGGGTTGAACGGCTTGGCCGCGGACGCGGTGACGGCGGCGGCCGAGGTCTTCGCCCCCGTGAGCGGCGCGGCCTTCACGCCGCTCTTGCGCAGCTTGCTCTTCAGGCGCGGCGAGATGAACGTGTCCGCGGCGGGGATGTCGGTGAGCACGGCGCCGGTCGTGGCGTCGATGACGACCGTGCGGACGCCGCCCGCCTCGGTGGTCCTGCTGTTGCTGACCTTGATCTGGTAGGCGAGGGCGGTGCGGCCCGCGCGGACGTCGACGACGAGTTCGGGCGTGCCCGGCTCGCCCTTCGCCCTGGCGGCGGCCTTCGCCCTGGCCTGCGCGGCCGTCAGCTTCGGGGCCTTGGCGGTGACGGCGACCTGGCGGCGGGTGGCCCGGGTCACGTCGAGGTACGCGGACTTGGCGTCGAGGTGGATGACCAGGTCACCACCGAGCACCGGCATCCCCTTGTGGGCGCGGGCGAACCGGACGTGCTGCTTGCCGTCCGGGTCGACCAGGGTGTCGGTGGCCGTCAGGGTGTCGTCCTTGGAGACACCGGTGGCGGCGGCGTGCGCGAAGGCGGCGGCACGCGCCGCGTCCACGACCGACTTCGCGGACCTGGCGGAGGCGACGGGGGAGGTCCCGGTGGCGGAGGAAGTCGCGACGGCGGTGCCCACGCCCCCCACCGTGATGGTCGCGGCCGTGGTGACGGCCAGGGCGATCGCCAGTCTGCGTATGTGGGGTGTACGCACTATGGAGGATCCTTAGGTGTTGCGGGGCGGCCGGCTGCGACCGCCCGTACGCACGGTGTTTCTGAGCACCGCGGGGACTGTGTGGTCCCGGGCGAACACTGCTACGCCTGACATGCGCATGTAAAGCCGTTTGTGCGGCTTGGGCGTCTTTGGAGCCGAGATTTAACAATCTCCCCCGCCCCCGTGGACACAGGGCTACCGGCCGTGCGGAGTGCGTGTTCCCCCGATCATCCCACCGGTCCAGATGCGCACCCGACCAGGATGGTTGCGCCTGCCGCGCACTGTGCCGGTCATCACAGTGCGCGGGCGGCGATTTCCTCGTGTACGGGCGGAAATGCACGGATCGTTGGCGGGGCGCAGTCGCGGTCGCAACGGCAGTCGCAGCCCCAGCCCCGGCCCCAGCCGGTTCAGTTCACCGTGCGGTGGGCCGCCGGGCCGGTCCAGTCGGCGGTGACATGGCCCAGACGGACCCGCTGTGGATGGTCGCCGACCGCGACGGACACCGTCTTCTGCCCGGTCGCGAAGTCGATCGCGGTGATCCGGTCCGCGCCGCTCTCGGAGATGACGCACGACTTCCCGTCCCCGCTCACGGTCGCCCAGTACGGCTTGGACGCGGGGACCAGCGGCCCCTCCCGCAAGGTGGCGCGGTCGAGGACCGTCACGTAGTCGTCCATCGTCCCGGCGACGCAGAGGCGGGCCCCGTCCGGGCTGATCGAGAGGCCGTGGTGGCGCGAGTCATTGACCCAGGTGGTGCGGTCCTCGCTGGTCGCGGGGTTCTTGGGCAGGGTCTTGGAGCGGGTGATCCGGTCGGTGGCGATGTCGTATTCCAACAGGCCGTTGAAGAACGACACCTGGAAGTAGAGCGTGGACTCGTCGGGCGTGAAGACCACGGGCCGTACGGCGTCGGAGAGGTCCTTGCGCCCGAACGCGTCGAGCCGGTCGCGCATGTCGATGACCTTGACCGGCTTGAAGGTGTGCGCGTCCACGACCGTGATGCGCCGGTCGCCCTTCGTCCAGTCCCACGCCGGGTCGTCGAGGGCCGTGTTCACCTCCCCGATCGCCATGTTCCACAGGTACTTCCCGCCGTCGGTGAAGACGTTCTCGTGCGGTTTGTCGCCGGTCGCGAACGAGCCGAGCTGCCGGCCGGTCGCGATGTCCAGGACGTGCACGGTGTTCGAGGTGGAGGCGGAGACGGCGACCCGGGTGCCGTCGGGGGAGACCGCCATGTGGTCCGAGCGGTAACCCGACACCGGGAAGCGCCAGTTGAGGTGTCCGGTGGCCAGGTCGATGGAGACCACGTCGGCGAAGCTGGGCCGGGAGACCACGACCGCGGAGCCGTCGGGTGTGGAGTACATGTCGTCCACGAACTGGTCGTGACCCTCGCCGGGGCCCTGTCGGATGCCGAGGAAATAGGCCAGCTTGATCGGGTTGAGGTAGATCTCGGCGAGCCGCTGGTCCTTGTCCGGGATGACACTGATCCGTCCGATCCGGGCCAGGTCGCCACCGGACCTCACCACATCTGCGGTGCCGTCCCAGTTGTTGCCGACGAACATCACCTCCCGCAGGGCCCCGGCACCGGCGCCCCGCGCCCTGGGGGAGTCGGAAGCCGGCGGGGACGCGGAAGCGGTGGCGGAGGCACCGGTCACGGCAAGGGTTATCACGGCCGCCAGGGAGCCGAGGGTTCGGTGGACGGGCATCGTCACTCCGGATGATCTCGTGGGGGGGGCATGACAATCACGGTGCGATGTGGCCACCGGACGGTAGTGAGCCGCGCCCCACAAGACAAGAGCCACGACGGCGACGGATGGCTGCCGGCCCGGCGGCCCCGCGCCCGGACGGTGAAGGGCCCCCGGCCGGGCATGCCGCCGGGGGCCTGATACGCCGTCAGATCTACTGGCGCACAAGGAGACTGTAGAAGCCGCGCCCGAAGGTGGCCGCCAGCAGGCGGTGGTGGACGGGGTCATACGTGATGTCCGACACCGGTACGAGCGGAAGCCCGCCGCCGAGCCTGCGCCAGCCGCCCCGGCCACCGACGAAGACACCCTGGTCGGTGGCGGCGTAGAGCGTGTTCCGGCCACCGAGCACCACGTCGTTCACCGGTGCCTGGGGAAGGTTTCCGGACAGATCGCTCCAGTGCGCCCCCGCGTCCCGGGTCCGCAGCACATGCGGCCGCGGCGAGCCCGACCGGTACCCGGACAGCGATACGTACGCGGTCGCCGGGTCGGCCGGGTCCACCGCGACCCGGGTCACCCACGGCCGGCCGGTGAGGACCTTGGTCCAGTGGGCGCCGAGGTCCCGCGTCACCCATACCCGGCCGTCGTCCGTGCCCGCCCAGACGGTGTGCCCGTCCCGCGCGGCCGCGACCGTGGTGATCGTGCCGTACGGGTAGGAGTCGTCGCCGGGGCCGCCCGTCAGGTCGGGGCTGATGGGCTGCCAGGTGGCGCCGCCGTCGGTGGAACGGTTCAGCCGGTTGCCCCCGTAGTAGAGGACATCGGGATTCACCGGGTCGAACTGGACAGGGGTGAGCCAGTTGCGCCGGTCGGCGGTGGTGGCGTCGGTGTACTCGGTGAGCGTGGCGCCGCCGTCGGTGGAGCGGAAGCAGTTGCCGTACTGGTAGCAGGCGTACACCCGGTTCACGTCGGTCGGGTCGATGAGGTTCTGGAGTCCGTCGCCGCCCAGGTACTCGTTGAACCGGTCGCCGCCCCAGGACCGGACGGAGCCGTTGTCCTGGGCGCCGCCGGAGATCCGGCTCGGGCCCTGCGGGGTCGCCGCCACGGTGTAGAGCTGGGTCCACGGCTCGTACACCGCCTTGGTCCAGCCGCCGTCCCCGCGCGCGTCGGAGCGGTAGACCCCGCCGTCGTTGCCGAGGTAGACGCGGCCGGGTGTGCGCGGGTCCCAGAGCATGGCGTGCTGGTCGGCGTGGACGGCGTCCTCCTCGGCGCTCCAGGTGGCCCCGCCGTCCTTGGTGGTGAGCAGGGCCACCCCGGCCACATGGACGTGCCGGGCGTCGGCCGGGTCCACCCACACCTTGCCGAACCACCACGAGTAGTTGGACTGGGAGTCGGCCAGGGTCTCGTCCGGCGGCAGCGCGGTCCAGCTGTCGCCGCCGTCGGCCGAGGTGAGGAAGGAGCCGAAGGTGCCGTCGGTGGCGCCGACGAGGGCGTAGAGGCGGCCGGGCTCGGAGGCGGCGACACCGAGGCCGATCCGCCCCGAGCCGGCCGTGGGCAGCCCGCCGCCGAGGCGCCGCCAGTGGGCGCCGCCGTCGTCGGAGCGGTAGACCCCGGAGCCCGCGCCGCCATAGGTGCGCTTGTCCGGCTCGCGCCGGTGGTCCCACAGCACGGCGTACACCCGGTCGGGGTCGGCCGGGTCGCGCTGGACGTCGACGGCGCCGGTGAAGGCGTTGGGCACGTCCAGCACCCGGCGCCAGGAGCCGCCCGCGTTCTCGGAGAGGTAGACACCGCGGTCGCCGCCCGGGTTGTAGAGCGAGCCGGTCGCCGCGACCAGCACCCGGCGGGGTCTGCGCGGGTCCACCGCGAACGCTCCGACGGCCCCCGAGTCCCGCAGCCCGGCCGGCCGCCAGCTGCGGCCCCGGTCGGTGGAGCGGTAGACGCCGGTTCCCTCGTAGGTGACGCTGCCGCCGCCGGGGTTCGGCTCGCCGGTCCCGGCGTAGAGGGTGCCGTCGGGGGCCGCGGCGAGCGCGCCCATGGCCTGGGTGCCGCGCTCGGGCCAGGCGGGGGTGAACGTCCGGCCCGCGTCTGCCGAACGCCACACCCCGCCGCTGGCGGCGGCCGCGTACACGGTGCCGGCCCGGTGCGGGTCGAGCGCGAGCGAGACGACCCGGCCGCCGATGTTGGTGGGCCCGACGGACCGCCAGGTGCCGCCGGTGGCGGGCAGGGCGGCGGCCTGCGCCGCAGCGGTGTCGTAGGCGTGCCGGGGCAGCGGCTGCCCCGGCACCGCCTTCTGCAGGTAGCTGTACTCGGCGGGGGCGGCCGGTCCGCCCTCGTCGTCCTCCTCCTGGGCTCCGGTTCCGGCGGCCGGACCGCCCGGGACCAGCAGTCCCGCGATCGCCAGGACGGCGACCGCGGCCGTACGCAGAGCTCTCGATCTCCCTGTACGCATGGACGGCTCCTTCCGCGGCCGGTGTGCCCGGCGCGCGACGAGGGGAAGAGCGTTCCCGGCACGTGACAGCAGCAGAGTGTTCAGCAACGGCCGTGTCCCCACCAGTGGTTGGGGCGCACCTGCGACCCGGACGCGCCGCCCCCCGTCCCTCGGGGCGGCGCCGCCGACGAGGGCGGCCCGCGCCGGGCCGCACGTCCCGCCGTGGCGCACGCCCGGAGCGGGGGTTCATCACGATCGGATCTCGGAGCCGGGGCAGGGGGTTGCCGGGAGGCCTGTAATCGATTCCAATCCTCCGTGTAATCGATTCCACGGACGCACAAGGAGGTGGTCCGGCACATGGCGAGCATCAAGGACGTGGCCGCCCGCGCGGGCGTGTCCGTCGCCACGGTCTCCCGGGTCCTCAACAGCCACCCGTCCGTCAGCCCCGAGGCGCGCGCCCGCGTCCTCGCCGCCGTCGACGCCCTCGGCTACCGGCCCAACGCCGTGGCCAGGTCGCTGCGCACCGACCAGACGCGCACCCTGGGCCTGGTCATCAGCGACGTACTCAACCCGTACTTCACCGCACTCGCCCGCTCCGTCGAGGAGGAGGCCCGCACGCTCGGCTACAGCGTCATCATCGGCAACGCCGACGAGCGGCCCGAGCTCCAGGACCACCACGTCCGCACCCTCCTCGACCGCAGGATCGACGGCCTGCTCGTCTCGCCCACCGACGGCGGCTCCCCGCTGATCCTGGACGCGGCCCGGGCCGGCACCCCCATGGTCTTCGTCGACCGCTGGATCCCCGGCGTGGACGTGCCCGTCGTACGGGCCGACGGCCGGGCCGCCGTCCGCGACCTCGTCGCCCATCTGCACGCCCTGGGCCACCGCAGGCTCGCCATCATCGCGGGCCCCGCCGCCACCACCACCGGCAGCGAACGCGTCGAGGCCTTCCGCGACGCCCTGCACGAGCACCGCCTGCCCCTGCCCGAGGCCTACATCGGCCACGGCGACTTCCAGGCAGACAGCGGCCGCCGCAGCACCGAGCGCTTCCTCGCCCTCCCCGAGCCGCCCGACGTCGTCTTCGCCGCCGACAACCTGATGGCGCTGGGCGCGCTCGACGCCATTCGCGCGCACGGCCTGCGCGTGCCGCACGACATCGGGCTCGCCGCCTTCGACGACATCCCCTGGTTCGTGCACACCGACCCGCCGATCACCGCCATCGCGCAGCCCACCGGCGCACTGGGCCGCGCCGCCGTCCGCGCCCTCGTCGACCGTATCGAGGGCCGGCCCCCGCAGTCCGTCACCCTGCCCGCGCGCCTGGTCGTCCGCAGCTCCTGCGGCGAGGCCGCCCCCACCCGGAGGAGCACCCCGTGAGCGGTTCCGCCGAACTTCTGCGCGTCGAGGGCATACGCAAGGCCTTCCCCGGCGTACTCGCCCTCGACGGCGTCGACTTCGCCCTGCGCCCCGGCGAGGTGCACGTCCTGCTCGGTGAGAACGGGGCGGGCAAGAGCACCCTCATCAAGGTGCTCTCCGGCGCCCACCACCCCGACAGCGGCCGCGTCCTGGTCGACGGACGCGAGGTGCGCCTGCGCTCCGCACAGGACGCCGAACGGCTCGGCATCGCCACCATCCACCAGGAGTTCACCCTCGTCCCCGACCTCTCGGTGGCGGAGAACATCTTCCTGGGCCGCCAGCCGCGCCGCTTCGGCATGATCGACCGCAGACGGATGGAGGCGGACGCCGCCGTGCTCCTGGAGCGGGTCGGCGTCGACGTGCCGCCCCACGCGCGCGTACGGGACCTGGGCATCGCCCGGCTCCAGATGGTCGAGATCGCCAAGGCGCTCAGCCTGGACGCGCGCGTGCTCATCATGGACGAGCCCACCGCCGTCCTCACCTCCGAGGAGGTCGACACGCTCTTCACGATCGTGCGCTCGCTGCGGGCGGACGGCGTGGGCGTCGTCTTCATCACCCACCACCTCGAAGAGATCGCGGCGCTCGGCGACCGCGTCACCGTCCTGCGCGACGGCAGGAGCGTCGGCCAGGTGCCGGCCGCCACCCCGGAGGCCGAACTCGTCCGCCTGATGGTCGGACGCGACATCGACCAGCAGTACCCGCGCGAACGCCCCGACCCGGGCGCCCCGTTGCTCTCGGTGCGCGGGCTCACCCGCGACGGCGCCTTCCACGACGTCGGCTTCGAGGTGCGCGCCGGCGAGGTCGTCGGTCTCGCGGGGCTGGTCGGCGCGGGCCGCACCGAGGTCGCCCGGGCCGTCTTCGGCGCCGACCGCTACGACAGCGGAACCGTCGAGGTGCTGGGCGCACCCGTCGCCCGGCACGACGTGAACGCCGCCATGAGCGCCGGGATCGGCCTCGTCCCCGAGGACCGCAAGGGCCAGGGCCTGGTCCTGGATGCCTCCGTCCAGGAGAACCTCGGCCTGGTCACCCTCCGCTCCGCCACCCGCGCCGGACTCGTGGACCGCAGGGGCCAGCGGACGGCCGCCGCGCGGATCGCCGAGCGGCTGGGCGTACGGATGGCCGGGATCGGCCAGCAGGTGCGCACCCTGTCCGGTGGCAACCAGCAGAAGGTCGTCATCGGCAAGTGGCTGCTCGCCGAGACCAGGGTGCTCATCCTCGACGAGCCGACCCGGGGCATCGACGTCGGCGCCAAGGTCGAGATCTACCGGCTCATCAACGAACTGACCGCCGCCGGGCACGCCGTCCTCATGATCTCCAGCGATCTGCCCGAAGTGCTCGGCATGAGCGACCGGGTCCTGGTCATGGCCCAGGGGCGGATCGCCGGGGAACTCCCGGCCGCCCGGGCCACCCAGGAAGCGGTCATGGAACTCGCCGTCGGCACGGCCTTTGCCGCCGCCCCGGCACCGCACGAAGAGGAGGGCCCCCGTGGCCACTGACACGCTCCGGAGCACCACGGGCGCGAGCGGCGCCCGGGCCGTGCGCCGTCTGCTGCTCGACAACGGCGCCCTGAGCGCCCTGGTGGTCCTGGCGGTGGCGATGTCGCTGCTCTCCGGTGACTTCCTCACCACGCAGAACCTGCTCAACGTCGGTGTCCAGGCCGCCGTCACCGCGATCCTCGCGTTCGGCGTCACCTTCGTCATCGTCTCGGCCGGCATCGACCTCTCGGTCGGCTCGGTGGCCGCCCTCAGCGCCACCGTGCTCGCCTGGACGGCGACGGAGCAGGGCCTGCCCGTCTGGCTCGCGGTCCTCCTCGCCATCGGCACGGGCCTGGCCTGCGGCGCTGTCAACGGCGCCCTCGTCGCCTACGGCAAACTCCCGCCGTTCATCGCCACGTTGGCCATGCTCTCGGTCGGCCGGGGCCTGTCCCTGGTGCTCTCGCAGGGCAGTCCGATCGCCTTCCCCGAGTCCGTCTCCCGCGTGGGCGACACCCTCGGCGGGCATCTGCCGGTCCCGGTGATCGTGATGGTGGTGATGGGCCTGCTGACCGCCCTGATCCTGTCCCGTACGTACATCGGGCGCTCCATGTACGCGATCGGCGGCAACGAGGAGGCGGCCCGGCTCTCGGGGCTGCGCGTGCGGCGGCAGAAGATCGCGATCTACGCGCTCTCGGGCCTGTTCGCCGCCGTCGCGGGCATCGTGCTCGCCTCCCGGCTCGTCTCGGCCCAGCCGCAGGCCGCCCAGGGGTACGAACTCGACGCGATCGCGGCCGTCGTCATCGGCGGCGCCAGTCTGTCCGGCGGCGTCGGCAAGGCGTCCGGCACCCTCATCGGCGCGCTGATCCTCGCGGTGCTGCGCAACGGCCTCAACCTGCTGTCGGTGTCCGCCTTCTGGCAGCAGGTCGTCATCGGCGTCGTCATCGCGCTCGCGGTGCTGCTCGACACGGCACGCCGTCGCGCCGGGGCGACGAGCGCCTCCGCCGCGGGGAGCGCGCCCGGGTCGGGCGGCAGGCGGGGCGCGGCCAAGCTCGCGGTCGCGGCCGTCGCCCTGGCAGCGGTCCTGGGCGCCCTGTCGTTCGTCGACACCGGCTCCTCCGGCTCGTCCACCAAGGTGGGCATGTCGCTCTCCACCCTCAACAACCCCTTCTTCGTGCAGATGGAGGCCGGGGCCAGGGCGGAGGCGAAGGCGGCGGGAGTCGACCTGACCGTCACCGACGCCCAGAACGACGCCTCCCAGCAGGCCAACCAGATCCAGAACTTCACCGGCGCCGGAGTGAAGTCGATCATCGTCAACCCGGTCGACTCCGACGCCGTCGGACCCTCGGTGCGCGGCGCCAACAAGGCGGACATCCCGGTGGTCGCCGCCGACCGGGGCGTCAACAAGGCCGACACCGCGACCCTGGTGGCCTCCGACAACGTCGCGGGCGGCAGGCTCGCCGCGAAGACCCTCGCCGACAGGCTCGGCGGCAAGGGCCGGATCGTCGTCCTCCAGGGCACCGCGGGCACCTCCGCCAGCCGCGAGCGCGGCCAGGGCTTCGCCGAGGGCATCAGGGCGTACCCCGGCATCACCGTCGTCGCCCGCCAGCCCGCCGACTTCGACCGCGCCAAGGGCCTCGACGTCATGACCAACCTGCTCCAGTCCCACACCGGGGTCACCGGGGTCTTCGCCGAGAACGACGAGATGGCGCTCGGCGCGGTCAAGGCGCTCGGCGACCGGGCCGGCGCCTCCGTCACGGTCGTCGGATTCGACGGCACCCCCGATGGCCTGAAGGCGGTCGCAGCGGGCACGCTGTACGCGACGGTCGCGCAGCAGCCCGCCGAACTCGGCCGCATCGCGGTGCGCAACGCGGTCCGGGCGGCGAAGGGCGGCACGGTCGAGAGCGCCGTGAAGGTCCCGGTCAAGGTCGTCACCCGGCAGAACGTCGCCGACTTCTCCTGACGGACGCCGTCCGCCACTCAGCGAAAGCAGGACAGGGATGTACGACTACGACCTCCTGGTCGTCGGGTCCGCCAACGCCGACCTCGTCATCGGCGTCGACCGGCGCCCCGGGCCCGGCGAGACGGTCCTCGGCTCGGACCTGGCGGTCCACCCCGGCGGCAAGGGCGCCAACCAGGCGGTGGCCGCCGCCCGCCTGGGGGCGCGCGCCGCGCTGCTCGCCCGCGTCGGGGACGACGAGTACGGGCGGCTGCTGCTCGACTCCCAGCGGGCGGCCGGAGTCGACACGGTCGGCCTGCTGGTCGGCGGGGCGCCCACCGGGGTCGCGCTGATCACGGTGGATCCGTCGGGGGACAACAGCATCGTGGTCTCGCCCGGCGCCAACGCCCGTCTGACCCCGCAGGACATACGTGCCGCCGCCAGTCTCTTCCAGGCGTCCCGGGTGGTTTCGGCGCAGTTGGAGATCCCGCTGGAGACGGTCGTCGAGACCGTCCGCAGCCTCGCCTTCGACAGCCGGTTCGTCCTCAACCCCTCGCCGGCCGGTCCACTGCCCGCCGAGGTGCTCGCCGCCTGCGACCCGCTGATCGTCAACGAGCACGAGGCCCGGTCCCTGCTGGGCCCCTCGGCGGGCCCCGCCCCCGAGGACTGGGCGCGGGCACTGCTGCTGCGCGGGCCGCGCTCGGTGGTGATCACTCTGGGCGCGGCGGGCGCCCTGGTCGCGGCCGGCAGTACGAGCTCGTTCGTCCGGGTGGAGAGCCCGCGGGTCGAGGCGGTGGACACGACGGGCGCCGGCGACGCCTTCACCGCGGCGCTCGCCTGGCGGCTGAGCCTGCGCGAGAGCCTGGCGGACGCCGCCGCGTTCGCCGCGCGTGTCGGCGCGGCCGCCGTCACCCGGCAGGGGGCGCAGGAGTCCTTCCCCACCGCCGACGAGGTCTTCGCGCGGTGAGGAAGGCCGGCATCCTCAACCGTCATCTGTCGGGCGCGCTGGCCGAGTTGGGCCATGGCGACGGGGTCCTCGTCTGCGACGCCGGCATGCCCATCCCGGCCGGCCCGCGCGTGGTCGACCTGGCCTTCCGGGCCGGGGTGCCCTCGTTCGCGGAGGTGCTCGACGGGCTGCTGGCCGAGCTGGTGGTGGAGGGCGCGACCGCCGCGCGGGAGGTGCGCGAGGCGAACCCGGAGGCCGCGCGGCTGCTGGCGGCCCGCCTCCCGGGGCTCGGCTTCGTCGCGCACGACGAGCTGAAGGCGCTGTCGGCTGGCGCGCGCCTGGTCGTACGGACGGGGGAGGCGCGGCCGTACGCGAACGTGCTGCTCAGGTGCGGGGTGTTCTTCTAGGACGGTACGGCGGCGACATCGACGGTCGGCCATACGCGTACAAGTCCCACAACACACCTCCTCGCGACCCTTATCGTGTTCCCCGATGCGTCGGCCGACGCAGCACCAGACGGCCCAGCGGGCCGCGGCCGGGGAGTACGGGAATGGGACGACGACTGGGCACCCTCGCGGCGGCCGGCGCGCTGAGCCTCGCGGTGACGGGCGCGGGCACGGCGACGGCCTCGGCCCCGTCCTCGGGTGGGACGGGACACGCCACGGCGACGGCCGAGATCTTCGCCACGGACAACACCGCCACCATCACCGACCCCGCCGACCCGCGCCTGCGGACGCGGCTGGTCCGTTTCGGCCACCAGGTCCGCGACATCATCCGCGCCCATGGCGCGAAGGCCGGCCGCTCCACTCTCCTGGACGGCGTCTTCTGGTCCTCGGACCTCAAGCAGGCGACGTACGAGCGCTCCCGCGAGTTCGACGTCAACCACGTCGGCGCGGCCGGGCTGCACCAGATCGCCGACGTCATCCGCAAGCAGTACCACCAGGAGTCCGTGCTGACCTTCCGTCACCTCCCGCGTACCTCGCCCGAGACCGACGCGGTCGGCATCGAGGCGAGCGGGGTGACCGCGCGCACGCTCCACGACGCGCTCCTGGCGGACCCCGAGGCCCGTGACGAGCTCGGCGGCGGCTCGGTCACCGTCCGGGACGGCCGCCTCGTCCTCATCGCCCCCCTCGCCGACCTGGCGCTCGCCAGGAAGTTCGTGGGCGAGCTGGGTGTCGACTGGAACAAGGCGGAGGTGCGGTACGGGGACGAGGAGTTCGTCGGCGGCTGACCCACGGCCGAAGGGCCCTCCTCGACGGATGTCGAGGAGGGCCCAGGCGCGCGCCGCGGCTATGACACGTACAGCTTCCCGGGGTGCGGGTAGGTGGACCGGAAACCGGCCAGGGAACGGGCGTCGGACGGCTTGAGCTTGATGCAGCCGTTGGACTTGTAGTCCTTGTTGCCGTCCCAGCGGTAGGGCTCGGTGGAGCCCTGCTTGCCGTTGGGCAGCATCTCGCTGTGGACGAACAGGGCGTCCCTCTTCGTCCCGTGCGGCTTGCAGAGGCGCTCGCCGATGTACCAGGCCAGACCGTGGATCCCGCCCCGCCCGCCGTCCTTGTGGGCCTCGAACGTGCGGATCTTGTAGTCGCCGCTCGGCAGCACGCCGCGGTTCTTCAGGCACGAGTTGGTGCTGCCCGTCCCCGACCCGGCGCGCCAGGTCTTCACGGTGTACGTGCGGACCTTGTCCGGGTTGACGACCTGGACGTAGACCAGGCTCAGCCGCGAGTTGGAGGTGTCCTTGCGGTTGATCTTGAAGGAGAGATACGTGTAGCTGCGGGACGCGGCGGCCTTGCCGGTGGCGCCCGTGGTGCCGGTGGCGGACGCGGCCGACTGCTGCTGTGCGGCCTTGGCGTGCGCCGGGGCGGCCTGCGCGGGCAGGGCGCCGATCCCGGCGACCGCCATCGCGACGACCGCGCCGTAAGCGAACCCGGACTTCCCCCGTACCGTGGTCATGGACTCGTTCCCTTCCTGAGGGTTCCCCCGAGGACCGCTGTCCCCGGTGTGTCGAACACCCTAGGAATCACGGTCACCGCACGGCATTCACCGTGGGGTTGAACCCGGATGAACCTCAGGGGTAGCCGCGGCGGGCGGCTCATACCCCGGCGGTAGGCCGCCCGTGGTAGCCGCGCGCCGAGCCGAGGACGGCACCGGGGCCGCTCCACTCCTCGGTCACCCTGACAGGCTCACACGGTTACGCCAGGTGACCACGCGCGCCCCACCCGGCACGCCCTCCACAGGGCGCCCTGGCGCAGCCGAATTGGCCACTTTACGTGGTCGCACACCTGGTGCTTTTCCGGGAATTGCGGCGCAAGCTGGAAGCGGAGCCGGGCCGTCTCACCCCGAGCAGACGGCCCCGCTCCCTCCGGGGCGCCGCCGACCGCGGGAGGACGGCGCCCCGAAAAGGGGTGCTCAGGCCACCAGCTCCGGGTGGTGCAGCCGGGCCACCTGCGGATGGGCCCGCAGCCACCCCTTGAGCTCGTTGCGGCCGTACTCGGCGTGCAGCGGGTTGTCCGCGCTGTGCGCCACTCCCGGTGCCTGGGCCAGATAGTCGCCGGGGACCGTGTCGATACGGGCGTCCAGGCGCGGGTTGTAGAAGAACGGCACCGAGTACCGCTCCACCGCTCCGGGCGGCGAGACCACCCGGTGGTCGGTCGCGGACAGATACCCCCGGGTCGCGATCTCCAGGAGCTCGCCGAGGTTGACGACGAAGGCGCCGGGCAGCGGCGGCACGTCCACGAAGCCGTCCCCGAGCCGGACCTGGAGGCCGCCCACCGAGTCCTGGAGCAGCAGCGTGAGGAAGCCGTAGTCCTTGTGGGCTCCCACCCCCTGGCCGTCGCCCTCCGGCGCGCTGCCGGGGTAGCGGATCAGCTTGGTGTGCAGATGCGGGCGGTCCGCGAAGGCGGCGTCGAAGAAATCGGCCGGGGCCCCGATCGAGGCGAGGAGCTCCTGGAGCAGCCGGTGCGCGACGGCCGCGAGCCGGTCCTGCCAGTCGAGCACGACCGTACGCAGCTCCGGCAGCGCCTCGGGCCACTGGTTCGGCCCCTCCAGCCAGCGGTACGCGGGGTCGTCCGGGCCCACCACGGGCACCGGCCGCTCGGCCCCCACGTCCAGCTGGTCGCGCCAGTCCGAACGCCCGCCGGTCAGCTCGTGGCCGATGCGGGTGTAGCCGCGGAAGTGCGGCGAGCGCAGATTGCTCAGGGCGAGCCGGTCGGCCTCGGGCAGCGCGAAGAACTCTTTTGTCAGCCGCAATATGCGGGCGAACTCGGCGGCGTCGACGCCATGCCCGGTGAGATGGAAGAACCCGGTGTCGCGAGCCGCTCGGTGCAGCCCGTCGCGGAAGGCGTCGCGCGTGGCCGGGTCGTCGGCCAGGGAGAGGTCGACGACGGGCAGGGAGGTGGGAAGCAGGGTGGTGCTGGACATGAGCGGTTCCGTTTCCGTTCCGGGATGTACGGAGGTCCTGTTCCCGGGGTTGGCGGGAGGACGGCCGGGACGGCAGGGCGAAGGGGTGCGCCGGAACCGGGAGACCGCGACAGGACCGTGGGCGAAGGGCGAGGGCCGGGGCGGGCGGAGAGCCGGGCCGGGGCCATGGCCGCGAAGGCCGCGAGGGTCAGTCCTGCGGGCGACAGCTCATGCTGGTGACGCGCACGTAGTCCACGTGTCGGCGCATCACCAGAAGAGTCATGCCATGAGGGTACGCCCGCGGCGCCCGGTCGCGGAGGAGACCTTCCCCACAATCGCGCGCGATGGAAGCGGTCCGCTCATCCGATCGGGGCATCCCCCAGCCCCGCCTCCCGTGTCGGGTGCCCCGGGTTGGCGAAAATCGTACCGTCCAGCCGCACGCCGGCCCCGTACAGCAGCCAAGGGATTCCCATGCTCCGTCGTCTCGCCGTCGTTCTCGCCGCTCTTTCCGCCGCCGCTTGCCTCACCGCGGGCACCGCGACCGCCCTCCCCACCGATGGGCCCAACGATCTGACGCCCCGTGAGCAGGCGGGTCTGCAGTTCGCGGGCCAGCTGCTCGGCGGCATCTTCGGCGGTGCGCCGATGCGTGGCACGGGTCTCTGACACGACGAGGCGGGCGCCCGCCCCCTTCGGGGTGGACGCCCGCCTCCGGCCGTGTGCCGGGGTCAGCCGACGTTGACCGCGGCCCAGGCCGCGTTCACCGCCTTGTACTCGGTGCTGCTCGTGCCGTAGAGCGCGCCGGCCGCGCTGAGCGTGGCGGTGCGGGCGCCCGCGTAGTTGGTCGTGGACGTCATGTACGTGGTGAGCGCCTTGTACCAGATCTGCACGGCCTTGTCCCGGCCGATGCCGGTGACCGTGGAGCCGTTCGAGGTGGGCGAGTTGTAGCTGACGCCGTTGATGGTCTTGGCGCCGCTGCCCTCCGAGAGCAGGTAGAAGAAGTGGTTGGCCGGGCCCGACGAGTAGTGCACGTCGAGGTTGCCGATGCCGGAGGCCCAGGCGTCCTTGGAGCCGCCGTCCTTGCTCGGCTTGTCCATGTAGCGCAGCGGGGTGCCGTCGCCGTTGATGTCGATCTTCTCGCCGATGAGGTAGTCGCCGACGTCGGTGGCGTTCTTCGCGAAGAACTCCACCGAGGTGCCGAAGATGTCCGAGGTGGCCTCGTTGAGGCCGCCGGACTCACCGCTGTACTGGAGGTTGGCGGTGGCCGCCGTCAGACCGTGCGACATCTCGTGCCCGGCGACGTCCAGCGAGGTGAGCGGGGCGGCGTTGCCGGTCCCGTCGCCGTACGTCATGCAGAAGCAGCTGTCGTCCCAGAAGGCGTTGACGTAGGCGTTGCCGTAGTGGACGCGGCTGTAGGAGGCCACGCCGTCGTTCTTGATGCCGTTGCGGCCCAGCACGTTCTTGTAGAAGTCCCAGGTGACGGCGGCGCCGTAGTGCGCGTCCACGGCCGCGGTCTGGGTGTTGGAGGCCAGGCCGTTGCCCCACACGTCGTCCGTGTCGGTCAGGAGCGTGCCCTTGCCGCCGGTCTTGTGGGCGAGGTTGTACGTCTTGTGGCCGCCCCGCGCGGCGTCGCTGAGCTGGTACGACGAGCCGGACTTGGTGGTGCCGAGGGTCACCTTGCCGCTGTACTCGCTGTTGCCCGTGCCGGTCTTGACGGCCTGCCACTGGGTGAGCTTCTTCCCGGTGGTGGCGTCGGTGACGACGTGCAGCTGGCTCGGGGTGCCGTCGTCCTGGAGCCCGCCGACCACCGTCTCGTAGGCGAGGACCGGGGTGCCGCCCGCGGCCCAGATCACCTTGCGCGGCGCCCGGTCGGCGGTGGCCTTCGCGGCGCCCGCGCCCTTGGCGGCGGCGAGCGCCTTCTGCTGGACGGCGGCCGTGCCGAGGGCGGGGGTGGTGGAGGCGACCTTGATGGCGGCTCTGGTCGCCCGGGTCACGCCCGCGGTCGCGCCCGCCTCGGTCTCGTGCACGACGAGGTCGCCGCCGAGGACGGGCAGTCCGGCGTAGGTGCGCTCGTACCGGGTGTGGACGGTGCCGTCGGCGTCCTTGATCACATCGCGGACGACGAGCTTCTCCTGGACACCGAGGCCCAGTTCGGCCGCGGTCTTGGCGGTGGTGGTGTTCGCCTCACGGATCAGCTCGGCCCGCTGGGAGGCGGAGAGGCGGAGCGGCTGCGCGGACGGACCGTCGGCCGTGGGGGAGGCTCCGGCGGATCCGGAGGCCAGGCCGGTCAGTCCGGCGGCGAGCAGGGCGGCGCCGGCGACGGGGCCGACGACGCGCGTAGAACGCGTTATACGAGAGGTCACGCGAGCGTCCCTTTCTGAGGGGGAGGTGGGGGGTGCGGGTGCCACGTGCGAGCACAGCGTTGCAGGAGGGGCGCGTACATGTCATTGAGGTGTCAGCAGAATGACCGGAAAGCATCCGAGGGGCGCCGAGCCGGGGCGGAACGGGAAGTGGCTTTCCGGTCAAGGGATTTCGGGCGCCCCAGGTCGTCGCACGTCAAGCTGTGAACCGGCTGTCACGTTCCGTTGTGGCTGAAAAGTGACCCAGCGAGATGTGAAGGGGCCTGCGAGGGCCTGGACCGGGGAGAGGTGGGTGGTTACTGTCGCCGTCACCTATTCAAAAAATTGAGTATGGCTGACGAGGGAAGAGAGATCGGGAAGATGGCGACGACGAGTGCCTTCCGAAAGGCCGTGGAGTCCGGTGACCATGCCGCGATCGAGGAACTGCTCGCGCCGGACGTGGTGTTCACCAGCCCGGTGGCGTTCAAGCCGTATCCGGGCAGGGCGATCACGGCGGCGATCCTGCGGGGGGTGAGCCGGGTCTTCACCGACTTCCGCTATGTGCGGGAGATCGTCGGCGTCGACGGCCGCGACCAGGCGCTGGTCTTCACGGCGAAGGTCGGCGAACTGGAGGTCAACGGCTGCGACTTCCTCCACTTCGACGAGGACGGCCTCATCGACGACTTCACGGTCATGGTCCGCCCGCTGTCGGGGGCTCGGGCGCTGTCGGAGGCGATGGGGGCGCAGTTCGGCCGCATCCGCGAGGAGGCGGCGGCCGCGGGCTGAGCGCCGCGCGGAGCCGGGACGGGGCACGCAAAGGCCCGGGTCTGCGAGGACGTCCTCGCAGACCCGGGCCTTTGCGTGCGTGCCGGCGGCCGCCGTGCGACCGGCGGCTTTTCGCTGTCGGCTACTCGATGACGAGCTCGACCTCGATGTTGCCGCGCGTCGCCTTGGAGTACGGGCAGAAGGCGTGGGTGGCCTCCACCAGCCGGCGACCGGTCTCGCCGCCCAGCTCGTCCGGCAGCTCCACGCGCATGACGACGGCGAGGCCGAAGCCGGTGTCGTCCTTGCCTATGGAGACCTCGGCGGTGACGGAGACGTCCTTGGTGTCGAGCTTCATCTCGCGCCCGACGGCTCCCATGGCGCTGGCGAAGCAGGCCGCGTACCCGGCGGCGAAGAGCTGCTCGGGGTTGGTGCCCTCGCCGTTCCCGCCCAGCGCCGGGGGCATGGCCAGGGGCAGGTCGAGTCGGCCGTCCGAGCTCACGGCCCGGCCCTCGCGCCCGTTGGCGGTGGCGGCGGCGGTGTACAGCGCGTCCATGGGATGCCTCTTCTTCCGTCCGGTGGTGAGCGGCTGCCGCTCTCCTTCGCACAAAGAGTTGCACACAACTAAATTGTGCGCAACTAAATGGCGTCCGGCCCGCTACTCTGGTGACATGAGCTCCTCGTCGACCCCCGCCGCGTCGTCCGCGCCCCTGCCGTCCGACGTCGATCTCCTCCGCCTGGACCACCAGGTCTGCTTCTCCCTGCACGCCGCGTCACGCGCCTTCGGCGGTGTCTACCGGGAGGCGCTCAAGGACCTCGGCCTGACCTATCCGCAGTACCTGGTGATGCTGGTGCTGTGGGAGCACGGGCCGCAGCCGGTCAAGGTCATCGGCGAACGGCTGCGGCTCGACTCCGGCACGCTCTCGCCGCTGCTCAAGCGGCTGGAGACGGCGGGCCTCGTCACCCGGGAGCGCAGCGCCGAGGACGAGCGCTCGGTCACGGTCCGCCTCACCGAGGAGGGCTCCGGCCTGCGGGAGCGAGCCCTGCCCGTCCCGCTGAAGATCCTCTCGGCGACGGGTCTCTCGGTCGAGGAGGTCCTCTCCCTCCAGCAGCTCCTGGGGCGGATCACGACCTCCCTGGACCAGGCGCACTGAAGCCGCCGGGCCCCGGCGATCGGGGGGCACCCGGCGGCCACGCGTGCCGCCTCGCGCGTGGCGCGGCTACTTCAGGCCCATCGCGTCGCAGGCGTCCTTCACGTTGGCCGTGCAGATCTCGGCCTTCGTGTAGACGCCGTCGCGGATGACCGTCTCCTTGATGTTGGCCCGGGTGAGGGAGACGATCGGGATGATCACCGAGGGGATGGCCTGCCGGGTGGGGGAGTCGACCGTTGTCTTGGTGATCATGGTCAGCGGCTGGCCCTTAGCCAGGGCGACGGCCATCTGCGCGGCCACGGGCCCCTCCTGGACGTACGGCTTGTAGACGCTCATGAACTGCTCGCCCATGACGATGCGCTGGACTCCGGCGAGTTCGGCGTCCTGGCCGGTGACGGGGGGAAGCTTGGAGAGACCGGCGGCCTTCAGGGCCGTGATGATGCCGC
>NZ_JBVHPV010000013.1:0-252699 GCF_055567715.1 Streptomyces sp. NPDC026377 | reverse complement strand
TTCTTCACCGCGCCCGCGATCGCCTTGGAGTCCACCGCGTCCACGATCAGCGCGTCGACCTTGTTGGTGATCATCGTGTCGACCTGCTGCGTCTGCGTCGTCGCGTCCTGCTTGGCGTTCGCGTAGACGATCTTGCCCTTGCCGTTGGTCAGCTCGCTGACCTTCTTCTCGATGAGGGGCTTGTCGAACTTCTCGTAGCGCGCGGTCTGGTTCTCCGGCAGGAGCAGACCGATCTTGATGTCGTCGCCCTTCTTGGAGCCGTTCGACTCCTTCGTCTTGTCGCCCGACTCCTTGGCGCTGCCGCAGGCGGCGAGAGAGACGGCCATCGCGGTGGCGGCCACGGCCACGGCGGCACGACGCGTACGCGTGTTCATTCTGGAACCTCCCTGACGAGGCCGCGACGTTGCGGCCGAGGTGGCTGGAAGTCAACTCGGCTGTAGGGCCACCGTCAAGGAGTAAATCCTTAACGAGATGACAACGGTGCCATCCGTTATCTAAGTGAAGGCAGGAGCCCCGGCCGGGAGAGCACTCTCCAACAGGGTCGAATCGCCCATTTCGCTCAGTACCAGAGCCAGCGCGCCGAGCACCTCGGCGCGGCCGCCCAGGGCCCCGGGAAGGACCGAGAGCTGGCGCGCCGCACTGGGAATGGCGTACCGCGACACGGAGTCCCTGATGGGCCCGAGGACCAGCTCCCCGGCCTCGGCCAGGTCGCCGCCGAGCACCACCCGGCTGGGGTTGAGCAGGTTGCAGAGGTTGGCGACACCGCTGCCGATGTGGCGGCCCACGTCCGCGACCACCCGGCGGCACCCGGGGTCCCCCTCGCGGGCCAGCTGGACCACCCGTTCCATGGTCAGATCGGCCCCGTGGCTGGACTGGAGCAGCGGCAGCACGTACCGCGCCGCGGCGAAGGTCTCCAGGCAGCCCCGGTTGCCGCAGCGGCACACCGGGCCCGACTCGTCCAGGGTGATGTGGCCGATCTCGCCGGCCGTGCCGCCCGGGCCCCGGTAGATCTGCCCGTCGATCACCAGACCGGCGCCGACACCGCTGGCCACCTTGATGTACGCCAGGTCCTTGACCCCGCGCCCGCTGCCCCACACCAGCTCGCCCAGGGCGCCCAGGTTGGCGTCGTTGTCGACGTACACCGGCACGCCGAGGCGGCCCGAGAGCTCCTCGCGGGGGTTGATGCCGGTCCAGCCCGGCAGGATGGCCGTGGAGCCCAGCGTCCCGGACTCGACGTCGATGGGGCCGGGCACGCCCAGACCCACCCCGATGACCTTGTCCGGACCGATGCCGGTGGCCGCGATCAGGCGGTTGACCAGCTCTTCCGCCCGGCCGAAGCCCTGCGCGGAGGAGGCGTCCACGTCGAGCGGCTCGGCCTCCTCGGCGAGCACCTGGTGGGCGAGGTTGCCGACCGCGACACGCAGGTGGGTGTGGCCGAAGTCGACGCCGATGACAATGCCGGCGGAGCCGCTGAGCGAGACGCTGCGGGCCCGTCGGCCCCCTGCCGAGGTGGGCGTGACCTCGACGGTTCCGCCGTCCTTCAGTTCACGAACGATATTGGAGACCGTCGCCGCGGACAGGCCCGTGGCTCTGGCGATCTCGGCCTGGGTGAGCGAGCCCGCCATGCGCACCGCGCGTACGACCCGCTCCAGGTTGGCCCGGTGCAATGACGTCTGCGACCCCGGAGTCTCCATCGACTCATCCACTCCCGCCGTAGGCGGGCGGCACGACGGCCGCCCCCGCACGGGACCGCAACTCTGAGGCCCCGCCCTATCTCCAACATGTGAACTCTAAGCTGAGCCTTTCGGGTTGTCTCCCGTCAAGACCTGAGCAGTGGGACATGACACGGGACCGCCCGTCGGCGTGTCGCCGACGGGCGGTCCCGGGGTGGATACGGAGGGTGACGAACCGCTATTTGAGTGCTCCGGCGGTCAGTCCCGCGACGACCTGGCGCTGGAAGACGATGTACGCGGCGAGCACCGGCAGCATCGCCATCACCAGGCCCGCCATGAGGCCGGACCAGTCGCCCTTGTACCCCTGGCTGGTCGCGAGCTCGACCAGGCCCTGGGAGAGCACCCGCTTGTCGGGGTCGGTGTTGAGCACCGTCGGCAGCATGTACTGGTTCCACTGCCCCAGGAAGTTGAAGATTCCCACGCTGATCAGACCCGGACGGGCCATCGGGAGCATCACCTGGAAGAAGGTCCGGGTGTGCGAGGCGCCGTCGATCATCGCCGCCTCGGCGATGGAGCTGGGCAGCGTCCGGAAGAACGAGGTGAGGAAGAAGACCGTGAACGGCAGCGAGTACGCGATGTAGACCAGGATCAGGCCGTGCGTGGTGTTCAGCAGGCTCAGGTTGTTCATCACGTAGAACAGCGGCACCAGCGCCAGCATGATCGGGAAGCTCATCCCGCCGATGAACAGGTAGTAGATGAACCGGTTCCCGGGGAAGTCGAAGCGGGCCAGGACGTACGCGGCCATCGAGCCGAGCAGCAGCGTGCCGATGAGCGAGCCGCCCACCACCAGGACGGTGTTGAGGAAGTAGTCGCTCATATGGGCCTGGGTCCAGGCCCGTGACCAGTTGTCGAAGTGCAGCCTGTCCGGGAGCGCCCAGGGGGTGGACAGGATCGAGTTGTCGTCCTTGAAGGACGCCATGACCGCCCAGAGCAGCGGGATGACGACCATGAACGCCCACAGGACGAGCACCGCGTGGGAGAAGACGTTGAGGGCCGCGCCCTCGCTCCTCTTCTCCTTCTTCACGGGCGCCGCCTGCTTGGCCACGGGCGGGCGCTCCTCGGCGAGGTCGGCGGTCGAGGTGTCAGTGGTCATGAGAACTCCAGCCGCTCGCGCCGGCCCAGTCGCATCACGACCGCCGCGAACAGCAGCGTGACGAGGAGCAGCGCGACACCGATCGTGGTCGCGTATCCGGCCTGACCGTCGCGGAACGCCGACTGATAGACGTAGAGCGGCAGGACCGTGGTCGAGTAGTCGGGGCCGCCCGGGCCCACCGTCATGATCTGCACGGAGGCGAAGGCCTCGGCGCCGAGGGCGAGGATGCCCATGTAGACCCAGCCGGACTGCACGGTGTCCCAGAGCAGCGGCAGGGTGATCCTGAAGAACGTGGTGAAGCGGCTGGCGCCGTCGAGCAGCGCCGCCTCGTAGAAGTCCTTGGGGATCGACGCCATCCCGGCCGAGAACAGGACGACGAAGAAGCCGACCGTGGACCAGACCAGCACGGCCATGACGCAGTAGAGCGCCAGATCCGGGTCGCCCAGCCAGTTCGGCTGGACGCTGCCGAGCCCGACCCCCTTGAGCGCGGAGTTGATCACACCGTTGTTGGGGTTGTACGCGAACTGGAAGAGCAGCGCGACGATCGCGATCGAGAGCACCTGCGGAAAGAAGTAGGCGATTTTGTAGAAGCCGGAACCGCGCACTCCGGCGATGGCGGCGCCCTTTCGGCGCCGCCCCCCGACATTGAGCATGAAGGCGAAGAACAGTGCGAGGCCCAGCGTCACCAGGGGCAGCAGCAGGACGAAGAGCAGACTGTGCTGCAACGACTTCCAGAAGATGTCGTCGTCGAACATCCGCGTGTAGTTGTCGAAGCCGACCATCGTGAAGTCCGGGCTCAGACCGGTCCAGTCCGTGAACGAGTAGTAGATGGACTGGATGAACGGCCAGATGACGAAGAGTGAGTACAACGCCAGTGGGAGTACCAGAAATCCCACGATGAACCGGTACTTGCCGTGTTGCATGGTTACCGACCCCGATCTGCTGGCGGGTGCCGCCGCTGGTGACGCCTGGCCACTGCCGCTACTTCTTGTGCTTGTAGTGCTTGATGTTCTGGTCCTGGGCGGCCTTGTCGGCGTACCCCTGGATCTTCTTGATGGTCTCGGCCGGGGTGGCGCGGCCCGCCATCATCTCGCCGAGACCGGCGACACCGATCTGCTCCTTCTGGAGCTTCACATACCAGTCCTGAAGGCGCGGGTTGACGACGTTCGTGCCGGCCTTCTTCAGCGCGTCGACACCCGACTGCAGAGCGGTCGACAGGGCCAGGCCGTCCGTGCCGCCGTTGAAGGCGGAGAGCGACTTCACCTGGGTGGTGAAGTTCTTCGAGGAGGCCTCGCTGAGCATGATGCGCAGCTGCTCCATACCGCCGACCGGGTTCTTCGCCTTGGCCGGGACGATGAAGGGCTCGCCGCCGGACGCCCAGATGGTGCCGAACGGCATCTTGTCGTTGCCGTCCAGGCCGGAGGGCGCGCCCACCATCATCTTGAAGTCCTTGGGCGTGGTGGGAGCGGCCTCGTTCTCCACCCAGGAGCCGTTCGGGATGAACAGCGCCTGCCCCTTGGTCCAGGCGGTCTGCGACTGGATGTGGGTCATACCGGGCGTGCCCTGGAGGATGTAGCCCTTCTTGAAGAGCTCGTAGTACGCCTCGAAGGCGGCCTTGACGGCCGGGTGCTCCCAGGCCTTCGGCTCCAGGTTGTCGATGGCGTCCAGGACCTCGCGCCCGCCGATCTTGGCGATGAACGGGTAGAGCGAGAAGGGCAGGTAGTACGGGTACTTGCCCGGATAGGTCCAGCCCGCGATGCCCTGCTTCTTCGCCTTCGCGCACAGGGCGAGCATCTCGTCCCAGGTCTCGGGGTACTTCGCGTCGAGCTTGTCGAGCGCGGTCTGCGAGTACCACACGCCGTACACGGTGTACGCGTAGTAGAAGACCCAGCACTGGTCGCCGTCGAACTGGCCCATCTCGACGATGCCCGGCCGCAGCGTGTCGCGGACCTTCTTGCCCGGGTCGTCGATGGAGGGGGCGTCCAGGAGCGGGGTCAGATCGGTGAGCTGGCTCTTGCCGACCAGGACGCCCATGTCCATCTGCTCGGCGCCCGAGTTGTCGATCAGGTCCGGCGGGGTGCCGCCGTTGAACTTCGGCTGAAGCTCCGACTGGATCTTCTGGGTCTTGTGGAAACTGATCTTCGCCTTCGGGAACGCCTTCTGGTAGACGGCGTTGGCGTCGGTGGCGTACTTGGTGCCGAAACCGCCGTCGAAGATGACGACGTCGAGAGGGGCCGACTCATTCACCGCGAGCGGGTTCTTGTCGGATTTGGTGCCCTTCTCGACCTTCTTGTCGCCGCCGCTGTCGCCGCTCGCGCAGGCGGACAGGAAGCCCATCGCCGGAACGCTGATCAGACCGAGTGCGGCGGACCGCTTGATCAGATCGCGACGGCCCAGGCCCTCATTGCTCTCGTGGGCGGAGGTGGATCCCATGCTCAAGTCCTCGCCTTCTCCAGGACTCAGGCGGTGTACCGGTCGCCCGTACCGAATCGCCTGCAGGCGAAGGGCCCCGCCACCGCGGTCAGTTGTGCTGAAGCTTGGGTAGTGCAGGGTACGCAGCGGATACGTCGGATGTGCGGAGGATGACGTGCCGTTGCTTCCCCGACGTCCCCCGTCCCCCGGGCCCGCCGGTTTCCCGGCGGAGCGGACGCCGACAGGTATAGTCCACTTTCCGTCAACTGAGCAAGATCGAAAGCACGGTTGGACGGCATCCTTTCCCGAGTTGAGACCTCTTGGATATCTGATGGCGGAGCGCGGTGGGCCGGACCCCCGCGAGCCTCTCGCGGCGTCCCGAAACGCCCAGGCCATTTGCCCTCAACGCCCTTGACAGCACCGACGACTTGCCTTCCTACTGGATCCTGCATTTTCTCCCTGACAACGTTGTCCAGATCGTATGACCGGCGTGCACCGGCCTTCGCCGTGGTGTGTCCTGTCATGCGCCCGCCAATGGAAGGCCCCCTATGCTGCCCAGATCCCGGCTCCGCCAAGGGCCGTCGGCCGCCCTCGCGGCGGCCTCCTTCCTGCTCGTGGTGACGGCCCAGGGAGCCGCGACGGCCCAGGCCGCCGCCCAGCCCTCGCGGACCGGCCAGGAGTTCCGCACCTCGTTCGAGACCGGCCAGCCGCAGCCCGACTGGCACGACACCGTGGAGAGGGGCCCGGACGGCAGCAAGCGCGCCTCGGGCGTCGACGGCGGCTTCGCGAGCGGCATACCGGGCAGCGTCACCGACCGGGTGACGGCCGTGCGGGCGAGTGCCGAGAACGACGGCTCGGGCGAGGTGAAGGAGAACCTCGTCGACGGCCAGCCGAGCACCAAATGGCTCGCCTTCCAGCCCACCGCCTGGCTGGAGTTCGACCTCGACAGCCCGGTCAAGGTCGTCACGTACGCGCTGACCTCGGCCAATGACGCGGCCCCGCGCGACCCGCGGGACTGGAAGCTGAAGGGCTCGGCCGACGGCGCCACCTGGACGACGCTGGACACCCGCTCGGACGAGACGTTCGCCTCCCGCTTCCAGACCAGGACGTACGACTTCACCAACTCCACGGCGTACGCCCACTACCGCCTGGAGATCACCCATAACAGTGGCGCCGACCTCACCCAGCTGGCCGATGTGCAGTTCTCCGACGGCGACACCAGCACCCCGGTCCCTCCGGACATGCGGACTCTGCCGGACCGCGGCCCCGGTGGCTCGCCCACGGCCAGGGCCAACGCCGGATTCACCGGAAAGAGGGCCCTGCGTTACGCCGGTACGCACAAGGCGGACGGCCGGGCCTACTCGTACAACAAGGTCTTCGACGTGGACACCCGGATCGGCCGGGACACCGTCCTCGACTACAAGATCTTCCCGTCGATGCCGGAGACCGACCCCGGTTATCCCGCCACGAACGTGTCGGTGGACCTGGCCTTCACCGACGGCACCTATCTGAGTGATCTCCAGGCCCTGGACGCGCACGGCGGCCGGCTCACCCCGCAGGGCCAGGGCGCGGCGAAGACGCTCTACGTGAACCAGTGGAACGAGGTGTCCTCGCGCATCGGCGCGGTCGCCGCGGGCAGGACGGCCGACCGGATCCTGGTCGCGTACGACTCGCCCAGGGGGCCGGCGAAGTTCCAGGGCTGGATCGACGACCTCTCGATCGCCCCGAAGAAGCCGGAGAAGCGCCTCGCGCACCTCTCCGACTACGCGCTGACCACCCGGGGCACCAACTCCAGCGGCTCCTTCTCGCGCGGCAACACCTTCCCGGCGACGGCGGTCCCCAACGGGTTCAACTTCTGGACCCCGGTGACCAACGCGGGCTCGCAGGACTGGCTCTACGACTACGCCCGGCGCAACAACGCCGACAACCTGCCCACCCTCCAGGCCTTCTCCGCCAGCCACGAGCCGAGCCCCTGGATGGGCGACCGGCAGACCTTCCAGCTGATGCCGTCGGCCGCGGCCGGGACCCCGGACGCCTCACGGACCGCGCGCGCTCTGCCGTTCCGGCACGAGAACGAGAGCGCCAGGCCGTACTACTACGGCGTGACCTTCGAGAACGGCCTCAAGGCCGAGATGGCGCCCACCGACCACGCGGCGGCCATGCGGTTCACCTATCCCGGTGACGACGCGAGCGTGCTCCTCGACAACGTCAACAACAACGGCGGCCTCACCCTGGACCCGTCGACCTCGTCCTTCACCGGCTACTCCGACGTGAAGAGCGGACTCTCCCAGGGCGCCACCCGGCTCTTCGTGTACGGCGTCTTCGACGTACCGGCCACCTCCGGCGGCAAGCTGCCCGGCGGCGGGGGCGCGGACGTCACCGGGTATCTGCGGCTGAAGCCCGGCAAGGACCGGACGGTCACCCTGCGTCTGGCGACCTCACTCATCGGCGTGGACCAGGCCAGGGCCAACCTCACCGCGGAGATCCCGCAGGGCACGTCCTTCGAGCGGGTGAAGCGCCAGGCCCAGCGCGCCTGGGACCGGATCCTGGGCCGGGTCGAGGTCGAGGGCGCGAGCCACGACCAGCTCACCACCCTCTACTCCTCGCTCTACCGGCTCTATCTGTACCCGAACTCGGGCTTCGAGAGGGTCGGGGCCAAGGACGTCTACGCCAGCCCCTTCTCCCCCGGCACCGGCCAGGACACCCCCACCCGCACCGGCGCGAAGATCGTCGACGGGAAGGTGTACGTCAACAACGGCTTCTGGGACACCTACCGCACGACCTGGCCCGCGTACTCACTGCTCACCCCGGGACGGGCCGGCGAGATGGTCGACGGGTTCGTCCAGCAGTACAAGGACGGCGGCTGGATCTCGCGCTGGTCCTCGCCCGGCTACGCGGACCTGATGACCGGGACCAGCTCGGACGTGGCCTTCGCCGACGCGTATGTGAAGGGCGTGAAGTTCGACGGCGAGGCCGCCTACGAGGCCGCGCTCAAGAACGCCACCGTCGCCCCGCCGTCCGCGGGGGTCGGCCGCAAGGGCATGGACACCTCGCCCTTCCTCGGCTACACGCCGACCTCCACGCACGAGGGCCTGTCGTGGTCCCTGGAGGGCTGCCTCAACGACTACGGCCTCGCGAAGATGGGCCAGGCGCTCTACGACCGGACCCACAAGTCCCGCTACAAGGAGGAGGCGGCGTACTTCCTGGGCCGGGCCCGCAATTACGTGAAGCTCTTCGACTCCCGGGCGGCGAGCGCCGGTGCGGGCGCCCCCGGCTTCTTCCAGGGCCGGGACACCAAGGGCGCCTGGCGGGTGCCCAGCGCCTCCTACGACCCGCGGGTCTGGGGCCACGACTACACCGAGACCAACGGCTGGGGCTACGCGTTCACCGCCCCGCAGGACTCCCGGGGCCTCGCCAACCTCTACGGCGGGCGCCCGGGCCTGGCGCAGAAGCTCGACGCGTACTTCGCGACCCCGGAGACGGCCTCCCCCGACTTCGCCGGTTCGTACGGCAGCGTCATCCACGAGATGACCGAGGCCCGTGACGTCCGGATGGGCATGTACGGCCACTCCAACCAGGTCGCCCACCATGTGACGTACATGTACGACGCGGCCGGGCAGCCCTGGAAGACACAGGAGAAGGTCCGCGAGGTGATGAACCGCCTCTACACGGGCAGCGCCATCGGGCAGGGCTACCACGGCGACGAGGACAACGGCGAGCAGTCGGCCTGGTACCTGTTCTCCGCGCTGGGGTTCTATCCGCTGGTCATGGGCAGCGGCGAGTACGCCGTCGGTTCACCCCTGTTCACCAGGGCGACCGTCCACCTGGAGAACGGCCGCGACCTCGTGGTCAGGGCGCCGGGGAACAGCTCCCGCAACCTCTACGTCCAGTCGCTGAAGGTGAACGGCAGGGCGTGGAACTCCACGGCGCTCCCCCACTCCCTGCTGGCCCGGGGCGGCACGCTGGACTTCGCGATGGGGCCGCGTCCGTCGGCCTGGGGCACGGGCGAGAAGGCGGCGCCGGTTTCGATCACGCAGGACGGCAGGGTTCCGGTGCCGCCCTCCGACGCGACCACGGTCGGCGGTCCGCTCTTCGACGACACCTCGGCGACGTCCGCCTCCTTCGGCTCCGCCGAGCTGCCGGTGGCGTCGGCCACGCGCGCGGCGCAGTACACCCTGACGTCCGCCGACCGGACGAAGGCCCCCAAGGAGTGGGTCCTCCAAGGCTCTTCGGACGGGACGAAGTGGGTCGATCTGGACCGCCGCTCGGGCGAGTCGTTCGCCTGGGACCAGCAGACCCGGGTGTTCACGGTGGCCCGGCCCGGCACGTACGGGCACTACCGGCTGGTGCCGGCGGGCGGACCGGTGACGCTGGCCGAGATCGAGCTGCTGCGCTGACGGCCCCATCCGGTGGGCGCGCGTATCGAGTTGGCTGCTTTTACCTCAAGCCGATTGACATGTAAAGGAGTCATGGCAGGATTCCGGTGAAACCCGTGGCGCGTCTCGTCTGCTGAGGCGCGCCACGTCGCATCTGAGCCTCATGGATCATGGAGAACTACGTGGCCAAGAATCTGGCCAAGGATTCCGCGACTCGCGGTACTTCCCGGACCTCCGGCAGCAAGCGCGGCCGCACAGCCGCGCGGCTCGGCGCCGTCGTGGCCGCCGCCTCCCTCGTCGGCGCCGGTGCGACCGCTGCCGCGGCGGTCGATCCGCCCAAGCCGTTCAAGGCCGCCCCGAAGCCGTCCGCGCCGTCACTCACGCGCTCCGGCGCGGTCGGCTCGGCGCCCAGCCCCGAGGCCCCCCAGTTCGACCTGTTCGCCGCGGACCGCGCCAACACGCTCTACGGCTACATCCGCGACGGCGGCGGTGCCCTCAGCCCGCGCGCCAGGATCGACACGGGCTGGGACGCCATCAAGTGGTCGGCCCAGGTCGACCAGGACGCCGACGGGTACGCCGACGGCTGGTGGGAGTGGGACAAGAACGGCACGATGTACTACGCCGCCGACGACTCCGACACCCCCTGGACGGTCGGCGGCGGCTGGAACACCTACAACCTGGTGCTCTCCCCCGGCAACCTCGGCGGCGCCGCCGCGGGCGACCTGCTCGCCCGCGACACCACCGGCACGCTGTACGTGTACCTGGGGTACGGCACCGGCAAGGTGGCGACCCGCTACAAGGTCGGCGGCGGCTGGAACACCTACAACCAGATCGCCGGCAACGGCGACCTGACCGGCGACGGCAAGAACGACCTCGTCGCCCGCGACGGCTCGGGCACCCTGTGGCTCTACAAGGGCACCGGCGACTACAAGGCCCCCTTCGAGGGCCGCACCCGGATCGGGGGCGGCTGGAACACGTACAACGCGCTGTTCTCCATGGGCGACCTGGACCTGGACGGCACGACCGACCTCGTCGCGCGCGGCACCGACGGCTCCCTGTGGCGCTACTCGGGCACGGGCAACGCGGCGGCGCCGTTCGCCGCGCGCAAGAACATCGGGACGAGCGGCTGGAACACCTACCGGCTGTTCTTCTGACGTCCCGACGTCCCGACGTGTGACGCGAGGGCCGCACTCCCGGGGACGGGGGCGCGGCCCTTCGCCGTTGCCCCTCCGCACTCAAACAGGTTGACACGTAAGGGGGTTGTGTAAGGATCTCGCTGATCACGTGACGTGTCCGGCGCGCGGTTCCACAGGCGCGCCCCGGGCCGCGTCATGGCTCATCGACCCCATGGAGAGACACGTGCCCAAGTCTTCAGGCCGTACGCCCGGGCGGACGGCTTCCCGTCTCGCCGCCGCGGCCGTCGCCGCCGCCCTCGTCGGCACCGGCGCCACCGCGTTCGCGGCCGATCAGCCGACCACCTCCGCCAAGGCCTCGGTGAAGGCCGCGACCGCCAAGGCCGTCGCGCTCGCCGCGGCCAAGGGCAAGCGCGGTGTCACCACCTCCGACGACCCCAACGGCGCCTACCCGGTCTTCGCGCTCATCGGCGTGGACCGCTCGGGCAACAGCTTCTCCTATCTGCCCGACTCCGAGGGCGGCTTCGCGTCCCGGATGCTGTTCGAGGAGGGCCAGGGCGGGGTGAAGAACGGCGCCCAGGTCGACAACGACGCCGACGGCGTCGCGGACGGCGTCTGGAAGTGGGACGCCAACGGCACCATGACGTACGAGCCGCTGCTGGAGCTGGAGACCACCACCGTCGGCGGCGGCTGGAACATCTACGACACGCTGCTCTCCGCGGGCAACCTCGGCGGCGCGGACGGCGGCGACCTGCTGGGCCGCGACGCCTCCGGCACGCTCTATCTGTACCTGGGCTACGGCGACGGCAAGCTGACCTCGCGCTACAAGGTGGGCGGCGGCTGGGGCCAGTACACGGCCCTCGCCGGGAACGGCGACCTCACCGGTGACGGCAAGGCCGACATCGTGGCGCGCGGCGGCGACGGCACCCTCTGGCTCTACAAGGGCACCGGCAACTACAAGGCACCCTTCGAGCCGCGCACGAAGATAGGCGGCGGCTGGAACATCTACAACGCCATCGTCTCCTCGGGCGACGTCGACCTCGACGGCACCACGGACCTGCTCGGCCGTGACGCGGCGGGCGCGCTGTGGCTGTACAAGGGCACCGGAAACGCCGCGGACCCGTACAAGTCGCGTGTGAAGATCGGGAATGGCGGCTGGAACACGTACCGGCTGCTGTTCTGACGCCGTCCCGGCGGCTTCGAGCCACGCGCGATAACCGGAGGGCCGTATTCCCGTAGGGGAAATGCGGCCCTTTTGGGCGTTTTAGGGATACGGATGGTGAACGGGGGGCGAGAAATAGCTGTTGTCTTGATCCCCTTTGTCGCCAAGCGGGTTGACAGGTAAAGGAGTCGTGAAACGATTCCGCTGAACTCGTGACGCGACTCGACACCCGAGTCGCACCACGTCTCATTCACGACCAATGGAGACATACGTGGCCAATATCTCTGGCCGTAAGCGTGGACGCATAGCTTCGCGTCTCGCTGCCGCGGCGGTCACCGCCGCCCTCGTCGGCACCGGCGCCACCGCCTTCGCCGCCGACAACCCCTCGGCGAAGCCGTTCAAGGCCCCGACGGCGAAGCCGGCCAAGCGCGCGCTGACCGGCGCCCAGGCCGCGAACCCGGGCGACGCGCCGATCTACGGCCTGTACGGCATCGACAAGTCCAACACCGCCTGGTACTACGCCCCCGACGGCAACGGCGGCCTGGAGTCGCGCACGGGCTTCGAGGGCAACACGGGCTGGAACCTCAAGTGGGTCGGCCAGGTCGACCAGGACTCCGACAACGTCGTGGACGGCGTCTGGCAGGCCGACTACAGCGGCAACCTGTACTACGCCCCGGGCGACGGCTCCAACCCGATCACCATCGGTGGCGGCTGGAACACGTACAACGCCCTGCTGTCCCCGGGCAACCTGGGCGGCGCGGGCGCCGGTGACCTCCTGGGCCGCGACTCGTCGGGCAACCTGTACCTGTACCTGGGCTACGGCACCGGCAAGATGACGTCCCGCTACCTGGTGGGCGGCGGCTGGGGCCAGTACACGGCCCTCGCCGGCAACGGCGACCTCACGGGCGACGGCAAGGCCGACATCGTGGCGCGCGGCGGCGACGGCACCCTGTGGCTCTACAAGGGCACCGGCAACTACAAGGCGCCCTTCGAGGGCCGCACGAAGATCGGTGGTGGGTGGAACACCTACAACACGATCTTCTCGCCGGGCGACCTCGACCTCGACGGCAAGACCGACCTCGTCGGCCGCGACGCCTCGGGCGCGCTGTGGCGCTACTCGGGCAACGGCAACGCCGCGGACCCGTACAAGTCCCGCGTGAAGATCGGCACGGCGGGCTGGAACACGTACCGCCTCTTCTTCTGATCCGATCCGATCAATCCGGTCGATCCGACCTGATCTGATCCGATCTGATCCGATGTGACGGAGGGCCGTACCGCTTGGGCGGTGCGGCCCTTCGGCGTTGCGGGGACGGTGCCGGAGCGGTCGTGACAATACCCGCACGTATCTGTTTGGAAGATGTGAGAAAGCCGTGAAACGATCTCACTGATCCTATGGCGGGCCCCTGGCGGGGCGCGCCATGTCTCAACAACTCCATGGAGAAATACGTGGCCAACACTTCTGGCCGTAAGGGCGGGCGCATAGCCGCCCGTCTCGCCGCCGCGGCCATCACCGCGGCGCTCGTCGCGACCGGCGCGTCCGCGGTCGCGGCGGAGAACCCCGCCAAGACCTCCAAGACCGCGTCCGCGTCCACCAAGGCGCACGCCCCGGCTGGTCTGCGCTCGTCCGCCGTCGCGGAGACGAACCGGTTCGCGCTGTACGGCTTTGCCGGCAACGGCTACCTCTACAGCTACTCGCCGGACGGCAAGGGTGGTCTTGACTCCCGTGTGAAGTCCGGTGAGAACTGGAGCAACGAGAAGGACCTCACCCAGGTCGACCACAACGGTGACGGCCACTCGGAAGGCATCTGGTACCGCAGCACGGACGGCTACCTGCGTTACTTCATGTGGGACGTCGGCGAGTTCACCGTCGGTGGCGGCTGGAACACCTACAACCACATCTGGTCCGTGGGCGACCTCGGCGGTGCCGGTGCGGGCGACCTGCTCGCCCGGGACGGCAGTGGCAACCTGTACATCTACCTCGGTTACGGCGACGGCAAGCTGACGTCCCGCTACAAGGTCGGCGCCGGCTGGGGCCAGTACACGCAGATCGCCGGCAACGGCGACCTGACCGGTGACGGAAAGAACGACATCGTCGCCCGCGACGGTTCCGGCAACCTGTGGCTCTACAAGGGCACCGGCAACTACAAGGCCCCCTTCGAGGGCCGCACGAAGATCGGCGGTGGGTGGAACACCTACAACACTCTGATCTCCACGGGCGACCTCGACTTCGACGGCAAGACCGACCTGGTCGCGCGCGGCAACGACGGCACCCTGTGGCGCTACTCGGGCACCGGCAACGCCGCGTCCCCGTACAAGTCCCGCGTGAAGATCGGCAGCGGCGGCTGGAACACCTACCGCCTGCTGTTCTGATCATCTCGGCTCTTCTCTGAAGCGCCGCGCATGACGAAGGGCCGCACCCCGGATTTCCGGAGTGCGGCCCTTTTCGCTGCCCGTTTCCGCTAGCTGCGGATCAGGTTCCGCAGCACGTACTGCATGATGCCGCCGTTGCGGTAGTAGTCCGCCTCACCGGGGGTGTCGATGCGGACGACCGCGTCGAACTCCACGCCCGTGTCGGTGGTGACCTTCACCGTGCGCGGGGTCGTGCCCTCGTTCAGCTCGGTGACGCCCGTGATGGAGAAGGTCTCCTCGCCGGTCAGGCCCAGGGAGGCGGCCGTGGTGCCCTCCGGGAACTGGAGCGGCAGGACGCCCATGCCGATGAGGTTCGAGCGGTGGATGCGCTCGTAGGACTCGGCGACGACGGCCTTGACGCCGAGCAGCGCCGTGCCCTTGGCGGCCCAGTCGCGGGACGAGCCCGAGCCGTACTCCTTGCCCGCCAGGATCACCAGCGGGATGCCGGCGGCCTGGTAGTTCTGCGAGGCGTCGTAGATGAAGGAGACGGGGGCGTCCGCCTGGGTGAAGTCGCGGGTGAAACCGCCCTCGGTGCCCGGCGCGATCTGGTTGCGCAGACGGATGTTGGCGAACGTGCCCCGGATCATGACCTCGTGGTTGCCACGGCGCGAGCCGTAGGAGTTGAAGTCGCGGCGGTTCACGCCGTGCTCCGTGAGGTACTTGCCGGCCGGGGTGTCGGCCTTGATCGCACCGGCCGGGGAGATGTGGTCGGTGGTGACCGAGTCGCCCAGCTTGGCCAGGACGCGCGCGCCCGTGATGTCGGCGACCGGGGTCGTCTCCATCTGCATGCCCTCGAAGTAAGGGGGCTTGCGGACGTAGGTGGACTGCGGGTCCCACTCGAAGGTGTTGCCGGTCGGGATCGGCAGCGCCTGCCACTGGGCGTCGCCCGCGAAGACGTCCTGGTAGGACTTGTTGAACATGTCCTCGCCGATGGCGTTGGCCACGACGTCGTTGACCTCGGCCTCGGTCGGCCAGATGTCCTTCAGGAAGACCGGGTTGCCGTCGGCGTCGGTGGCGATGGCGTCCCGCGTGATGTCGACCTTCATCGAGCCCGCGATGGCGTACGCGACGACCAGCGGCGGGGACGCCAGGTAGTTCATCTTGACGTCGGGGTTGATCCGGCCCTCGAAGTTGCGGTTGCCGGAGAGCACCGAGGTGACCGCGAGGTCGTGCTCGTTGACCGCCTTCGAGATCTCCTCGTCGAGGGGGCCCGAGTTGCCGATGCAGGTGGTGCAGCCGTAGCCGACGAGGTTGAAGCCCATCTTGTCGAGGTAGGGCGTCAGACCGGCCTTGTCGAAGTAGTCCGTGACGACCTTCGAACCCGGGGCGAGGGTGGTCTTGACCCACGGCTTGCGGGTCAGGCCCTTCTCCACGGCCTTCTTCGCGACGAGCGCCGCGGCGACCATCACGTACGGGTTCGAGGTGTTGGTGCAGGAGGTGATCGCGGCGACGGTGACGGCGCCGTGGTCGATCTCGTAGGTCGAGCCGTCGGGGGCGGTGACCGTGACCGGGTTCGACGGGACGGCGGCACCGGTGCCCTCGGCGTGCTGCGGGGCGCCCGCGCCGTTCTCCTGGCTGCCGTAGGCCGGGGCGTCGGAGGCCGGGAAGGACTCGTCGCTCGCCTCGTCCACCGGGGAGGCGGCGGTGCCGGCCTCGGTGGTGGGCACCTCGACGTAGTTGAGGACGTCCTTGGCGAACTGCTCGGCGGCGTTGGCGAGGACGATGCGGTCCTGCGGGCGCTTCGGGCCGGCGATGGAGGGGACGACCGTGGACAGGTCGAGCTCCAGCTTCTCGGAGAAGTCGGGCTCGGCGGCCGGGTCGAGCCAGAGGCCCTGCTCCTTGGCGTACGCCTCGACGAGCGCGACCTGCTGCTCGGAGCGGCCGGTCAGACGCAGGTACTTCAGCGTCTCGCCGTCGATCGGGAAGATCGCGGCGGTGGAGCCGAACTCCGGCGACATGTTGCCGATGGTGGCGCGGTTGGCGAGGCTCGTGGCCGCCACACCCTCGCCGTAGAACTCGACGAACTTGCCGACGACCCCGTGCCCCCGCAGCATCTCGGTGATCGTGAGGACCAGGTCGGTGGCGGTGGTGCCCGGGTTCAGCTCACCGGTCAGCTTGAAGCCGACGACGCGCGGGATGAGCATCGAGACCGGCTGGCCGAGCATCGCGGCCTCGGCCTCGATGCCGCCGACGCCCCAGCCCAGCACACCGAGGCCGTTGACCATGGTGGTGTGCGAGTCGGTGCCGACGAGGGTGTCGGGGTACGCCTGGCCGTTTCGGACCATGACCGTACGGGCCAGGTGCTCGATGTTGACCTGGTGGACGATGCCGGTGCCCGGGGGGACGACCTTGAACTCGTCGAAGGCGGTCTGGCCCCAGCGCAGGAACTGGTAGCGCTCCTTGTTGCGGCCGTACTCCAGCTCGACGTTCTGCGCGAAGGAGTCCTTCGTGCCGAACTTGTCGGCGATGACCGAGTGGTCGATGACCAGCTCGGCGGGGGCCAGCGGGTTGATCTTCGCCGGGTCGCCGCCGAGCTCCTTGACGGCCTCACGCATGGTGGCGAGGTCGACGACACAGGGCACGCCGGTGAAGTCCTGCATGATCACGCGGGCCGGCGTGAACTGGATCTCCTGGCTGGGCTGCGCCTGGGAGTCCCAGCCGCCGATCGCCCGGATGTGGTCGGCGGTGATGTTCGCGCCGTCCTCGGTACGGAGCAGGTTCTCCAGCAGCACCTTCAGGCTGTAAGGGAGGCGCGCGGAGCCCTCGACCTTGTCCAGCCGGAAGATCTCGTACGACTCGTCGCCCACCTGCAGCGTGCTGCGGGCGTCGAAGCTGTTCGCCGACACGACAGTCTCCTTCATATATGTGCGCGTTCCACCGCATCCTGCCGCCACGCTGGATAGCCAGTCCGCTAAGGTAAGGCTAAGTTAGGGCACCCTTACCGCCACAGGGGCGATACGTACGGCCGCGGTGCGCCTCGGCAGATATCTCGATGTCGAGATAACTCTAGTACATGGGCGCCCGCTGGTCATGCGTGGGCACGCGCTGCGGCACGCCCGGCGGCCCCCGGACACACCCCGCGCACGACGCGACACGCCGGGCACGTGGCCGATGGTGACAGCAGGCCGTCCCCGCCGGTGGGCATCGCGACGAACATCACGTACGGACAGACGGCGCGGAGCGGGACGAGTGCGGCGAAGTCGCACGCGATCGCCGGCATGGGTGGTCAGGCGGGGGCACCGGCACCCGGGTGGAGCCGGACGCGCACCCTCCGGTTGCCGGGCGGCGACGGGCACCGCAGCATCGGAACTGACGGTGTTTCACCCGGGCCGCGCACAGGGTCTTCACTCCAGCCCCACCCGGACGGCGCACCCCAACAGGAAACTCATCTCATATGTGAGATAACCTGTCGCCATGTCAGACGACTACCTCGTACGCATCGGCAAGCTCATCCGTGACGCCCGGCAGCATCGGGGCTGGACACAGACGCAGTTGGCCGAGGCTCTGGGCACGAGCCAGAGCGCCGTGAACCGTATCGAGCGCGGCAACCAGAACATCAGCCTTGAGATGATCGCCCGCATCGGTGAAGCACTCGACAGCGAGATCGTCTCGCTCGGCTACGCCGGGCCCATGCATCTGCGGGTCGTCGGCCGGCGCCGGCTCTCCGGCTCCATCGACGTCAAGACCAGCAAGAACGCCTGTGTGGCGCTGCTCTGCGGCTCGCTCCTCAACAAGGGCCGTACGGTCCTGCGCCGGGTCGCGCGCATCGAGGAGGTCTTCCGGCTCCTGGAGGTCCTCAACTCCATCGGGGTGCGCACCCGCTGGATCAACGACGGCGTCGACCTGGAGATCGTGCCCCCGGCCGACCTCGACATGGACGGCATGGACGCCGAGGCCGCCCGCCGGACCCGGTCCATCATCATGTTCCTCGGCCCGCTGCTGCACCGCATGGACCACTTCCGGCTGCCGTACGCGGGCGGCTGCGACCTCGGTACGCGCACCATCGAGCCGCACATGATCGCCCTGCGCCGCTTCGGCCTGGACATCACCGCCACCGAGGGCATCTACCACGCCGAGGTGACGCGGACCGCCCCGGACCGCCCGATCGTCCTGACCGAGCGCGGCGACACGGTGACCGAGAACGCGCTGCTGGCCGCCGCCCGCCACGACGGCGTCACCGTCATCCGCAACGCCTCCTCCAACTACATGGTCCAGGACCTCTGCTTCTTCCTGGAGGCCCTGGGCGTACGGGTCGACGGCGTCGGCACCACCACGCTGACCGTGCACGGCGTGCCGAACATCGACGTCGACGTGGACTACTCCCCCTCCGAGGACCCGGTCGAGGCGATGAGCCTGCTCGCCGCCGCCGTGGTCACCGAGTCGGAGCTGACGATCCGTCGGGTGCCGATCGAGTTCCTGGAGATCGAGCTCGCGGTCCTGGAGGAGATGGGCCTGGACCACGACCGCTCGGCGGAGTACGCCGCCGACAACGGCCGCACCCGGCTGATCGACCTCACGGTCCGCCCCTCCAAGCTGGAGGCGCCGATCGACAAGATCCACCCGATGCCGTTCCCCGGGCTCAACATCGACAACGTGCCGTTCTTCGCGGCGATCGCTGCGGTGGCCCAGGGTCAGACCCTCATCCACGACTGGGTCTACGACAACCGCGCGATCTACCTCACGGACCTCAACCGCCTCGGCGGCCGCCTCCAGCTGCTCGACCCGCACCGGGTGCTGGTCGAGGGCCCGACGCGCTGGCGCGCGGCGGAGATGATGTGCCCGCCGGCCCTGCGCCCGGCGGTGGTGGTCCTGCTCGCGATGATGGCCGCCGAGGGCACGTCCGTCCTGCGCAACGTGTACGTGATCAACCGCGGCTACGAGGACCTGGCGGAGCGGCTGAACTCGGTGGGCGCGCAGATCGAGATCTTCCGGGACATCTAGGGAACATCCGCGCGCACTGGCTCGCCGGCCCCCGGCCCCGAAAGTCCCCGGTCCCTGAGATCGTCCCCGCCGGGCGGCCTCAGGGACCGGGGGGTGTTCCGCCCTGGAGGCGTTCCAGGTCCGCGGGGCGGACCTGGATGGCCAGCAGGGCTGTCACCGCCGCCACGATCGCGAAGACCGCGGCCACGATGAAGGCGGTGGAGACCCCGGAGGTCAGGACCTGGTCGCTCCAGGGGCGCGGGAGTCTGCCGGTGCGCTGGAACGTCAGGCGCTCGGCGGGGCTCGCCTGGCGCAGGAACTTCGGTACCTGGCCGTCCGCCTCGTTGCGGCTCGCCGTACCGAAGACAGTGACCAGGATCGACAGGCCGAGCGAGCCGCCCACCTGCTGGGTGGCGTTGAGCATGCCGGAGGCGGCGCCGGTCTCGTGTGCGGGCACGCCCGAGACGGCCATCAGCGTCAGCGACACGAAGTTCAGGCCCATGCCGAGGCTGAAGACGAGCATCGGGCCCAGGATGCTGCCCGCGTACGTGGAGTGGATGTCGGTGAGCGTCAGCCAGGAAAGACCAGCCGCGGCCAGCACCGAGCCCGTCACCATGAACGGCTTGGGCCCGTACTTCGGCAGGAGTTGCGAGGCGATGCCCGCGCCCACCGCGATGACGGCGCTGACGGGCAGGAAGGCGAGCCCGGCCTTGAGCGGGCTGAAGTCCAGCACGTCCTGGACGAAGAGCGTGAGGAAGAAGAACATGCCGAAGATCGCGGCGGCGAGGCTCAGCATGATGCCGTAGGTGCCTGCCCGGTTGCGGTCGGCGAACATGTGCAGCGGGGTGATCGGCCGCTCCGAGCGCCGCTCCACCAGGACGAACGCGATGAGCAGCAGCACCGCGGCGCCGAACGACCCCAGCGTGTACGGGTCGCGCCAGCCCTCCTGGGCGGCCCGGATGAAGCCGTAGACCAGCGCGGTCATCCCGAGGGTGGAGGTGAGCGCGCCCAGCAGGTCGAAGTGGCCGGGGTGGCGCTCGGACTCCTTGATGTGGCGGGGCGTGGCGACCACGATGAGCGCCGCGATCGGCACGTTGACGAAGAACACCCAGCGCCAGTCGAGCCATTCGACGAGCATGCCGCCCGCGAGCAGGCCGATCGCGCCGCCGCCCGCCGAGACCGCGGCGAAGACGCCGAACGCCCGGTTGCGCGCGGGCCCTTCGGTGAAGGTGGTGGTGATCAGGGCGAGCGCGGTCGGTGAGGCGATGGCGCCGCCGACGCCCTGGAAGGCGCGCGCGGCCAGCAACTGGCCGGAGTTCTGGGCGAGTCCGCCCAGCAGCGAGGCGATGGCGAAGAGGACGACGCCGAAGAGGAAGACGCGGCGCCGGCCGAGGATGTCTCCGGTCCGGCCGCCGAGCAGCAGCAGCCCGCCGAAGGTGAGCGTGTAGGCGCTGACCACCCAGGCCAGGCCGGTCGTGGAGAAGCCCAGGGCGCTCTGGATGTGCGGGAGCGCGATGTTCACGATGGTGATGTCCAGCACGACCATCAACTGGCAGGAGGCGATGACCAGGAGCGCGATCCCGTTTCCGCCGCCCGTGCGGTCGGGGGCGGCGGTGTCGGTCGTGGGTGTGGGCTGCGAAGGCGTCATGGCAGGCCTTGCCCTCGGGTGAGGGACCCCTCGGCTGAGGGGTGGTGGACGGTCCCGTCCACTTTTCGACCGTAAACCCGGCCCGGGGCCGTGACCAGTCGATCAAGGCACGCCGCCGGTCGCGACCCAGGGGGTCAAGGCCCGGTGCGTGCCCGGGCCTTCACCGTCGCGAAGCGATTGTGTACGGCGTCACCAGCGGCTCGTCACCGTAGGGGCGTCACCGGTTGCCCAGCGTGCGCTTGGGGCGCGGTTCCACCGGCTCGTCGCGGGCCTGCGCCCACAGCGAGCGGACGTGGCCGAGGTGGCGGGCCATGCACTCCTCGGCGGCGCCTTCGTCGCCCGCCACCATCAGGTCCAAGAGTTCGACGTGCTCCTCGGCGGAGGAGATGAGCTGGCCGCGCTCGTCGAGCCGGGTCAGCCCGTAGAGGCGGGAGCGCTTGCGCAGGTCGCCGACGGTCTCCACGAGCCGTTCGTTGCCCGCGAGGCCGAGGAGCTGGAGGTGGAAGCGGCGGTCGGCGTCGAGATAGCCGATGAGGTTGTGCTCGCGCGCGTGGGCGACGATCTCCTCGGCGACCGGCCGCAACGCCTCCAACTGCTCCACGGTCGCCAGCCGCGTCACCTTGCCGACGGTGGGAACCTCGATCATCGCGCGGAGTTCGGTGTACTGGTCGAGGTCGCGCTCGCTCACCTCGGTGATGCGAAAGCCCTTGTTGCGTACGGGTTCGACGAGCCCTTCGCGGGCCAGGTCCAGCATCGCCTCGCGGACCGGGGTGGCCGAGATACCGAAGTCCGCGGCCAGTCCGGGGGCGGAGTAGATGGCGCCGGGGCGCAGTTCACCGGCGACCAGCGCGGCGCGCAGGGCGTGGGCGACCTGGTCGCGCAGCCGCTCCTGGGCGGTGATGAGATGGCGCTGCTTCAGGTCGCCCATGGCACTTCCTCCGTGAATCCGCGGAGGCTCAGCGTACAATGTCACGTTGCCCTGTCGGGTTGCCCCCGTACGCGGTGCAGCGCCGCCGCCACGGCCAGATCCTCCCAGGCCATGCCCACGCTTTTGAAGAGGCGGGGACGGTCGGAGGGGACCGTGACCCGCCCCTGGACGAGATCGGCGAGGGTGCCCGCGATCCGGCCGGGCCCCATCGCCCCCTCGTTCAGCGGGATCAGCAGGTCGCCGGCCTCGCGCAGGGCCGCCGCCCGTGACTCCACGTACACCGCCGAGCGCCGCACCAGGGCCGTGTCGGTCTCGCGGGCGTCCGGCTCGTGCGAGCCGACCGCGACGACGGTGGCCCCGTCCGCGACGAGCCGGCCGTCGAACAGCGGCTCGCGGGCGGTGGTGCAGCAGATGACGAGATCGGCGTCGCGGACGTCGTCCGGGGTGCCCGCGCGCGCTTCGGCGCCCAGCGTGCGGGCGTACGCCACCAGTGCCGCGCGGGCTTCCGGGTCGCGGGCGACCACGGTGACGGTCTTCAGCTCGGCCACGGCCAGGGCCGCCCGCAGATGCCCGTACGCCTGCGGGCCCGCGCCGAACAGGACCAGCCGGGCCGTGTCCGGCGCCACCAGGTGGGCGAGGGCGACGGCGGAGACGGCCGGGGTGCGCAGGGTCGTCAGGGCAGCGCCGTCCAGCAGGGCCAGGGGCAGCAGGGTCGGGCCGTCCAGGAGCAGATAGCCGCCGGTGATCCGGGGCAGTCCGCGCGCGGGGTTGGCCGGGGCCACGCCCGCGATCTTCACGCCCGCGTACGCCCCGGAGGCGGCGGGCATCAGCAGCAGTTCGCCCGCCGCGACCGGCAGGCCGACGCGCGGCGGGGCCGACTCGGGGTCGAACCCGCCGCGCAGCACGCCCGCCACCGCCTCGGCGGCGGCGGCGGGTGTGAGCAGGCGCGCGATCTCCTCGGCGCCGATCAGGACGGGGACCTGGGCGCCGGTCACAGCAGGAAGCCCGCCGGGAAGGGGTCGGACGGGTCCAGGAAGTACTGGGCCGTGCCGGTGATCCAGGCGCGGCCGGTCACCGTCGGCACCACCGCGGGCAGACCGCCGACCGTGGTCTCGCCGACGAGCCGGCCGGTGAACTCCGTACCGATGAAGGACTCGTTGACGAAGTCGCGGTGGAGCGGCAGTTCGCCCCGGGCGTGCAGCTGGGCCATCCGGGCGGAGGTGCCGGTGCCGCAGGGGGAGCGGTCGAACCAGCCCGGGTGGATCGCCATCGCGTGCCGGGAGCGGACCGCGTCCGAGCCGGGCGCGGCGAGGTAGACGTGCTTCACCCCGCCGATCTCCGGGTCGCGCGGGTGCACCGGCCGGTCGGTGGCGTTGACGGCGTCCATCACGGCGAGCCCGGCGGCGAGCAGGTCGTCCTTGCGGGCCCGGTCGAAGGGCAGTCCGAGCTGGTCGAGGTGGACGAAGGCGTAGAAGTTCCCGCCGTAGGCGATGTCGTAGGTGACCGTGCCGTACCCGGGCACCTCCACCTTGCGGTCGAGCCCTAGGCAGAAGGAGGGCACGTTGGTGAGGGTGACGGACTTCGCCTCGCCGTCCTCCACCCGTACGTCCACGCTCACCAGGCCCGCCGGAGTGTCGAGGCGGACCCTGGTGACCGGTTCGCACACCTCCACCATGCCGGTCTCGACGAGCACGGTGGCCACGCCGATCGTCCCGTGGCCGCACATCGGCAGCAGCCCGGACACCTCGATGAAGAGCACGCCGTAGTCGGCGTCGGGACGGGTGGCCGGCTGGAGGATCGCGCCGCTCATGGAGGCGTGGCCGCGCGGCTCGTACATCAGCAGGGTGCGCAGGCCGTCGAGGTGGTCGAGGAAGTGGAGCCGCTTCTCGGCCATGGTGGCGCCGGGGACGACCCCGACTCCGCCCGTGATCACCCGGGTGGGCATGCCCTCGGTGTGCGAGTCGACCGCGTGGTAGACGTGGCGGGTGCGCATGGTCAGCGCAGTCCTTCCGCGAGGGCCTTCTCGGTGGCCGCGCGGACCGCGGACTCCTGCTCCCCGTGGAGCGCCGCGCGCGGCGGGCGGACCGGACCGCCCCGGCGCCCGGCGATGTCCATGGACACCTTGATGGCCTGCACGAACTCGGTCTTGGAGTCCCAGCGCAGCAGCGGGTGCAGCGACTTGTAGAGCGGCAGCGCGCTCTCCAGGTCCCCGGCGACGGCCGCGCGGTAGAGCTCGGCGCAGGAGGCGGGCAGCGCGTTGGGGTACCCGGCGACCCAGCCGACCGCGCCCGCGAGGGCGAGTTCGAGCAGGACGTCGTCGGCGCCGATCAACAGGTCCAGTTCGGGGGCGAGTTCGGCGATCTCGTAGGCGCGGCGCACATCCCCGCTGAACTCCTTGACGGCGACGATGCTCCCGTCGCGGTGGAGCCGGGCCAGCAGGGCGGGGGTGAGGTCGACCTTGGTGTCGATGGGGTTGTTGTACGCGACGACCGGCAGCCCGGCCCGGGCGACCTCGGTGTAGTGGGCGCGCACGGCGGCCTCGTCGGCGCGGTAGGCGTTGGGCGGCAGCAGCAGGACCGAGCCCGCGCCCGCCTCGGCGGCCCGCTCGGCCCAGCGGCGCGACTCGGCGCTCCCGTACGCGGCGACGCCCGGCATCACCCGGGCCCCGTCGCCCGCCGCCTCCACCGCGACCTCGACGACCCGGGCGCGCTCCTCTTCGGTGAGGGTCTGGTACTCACCGAGGGAGCCGTTGGGAACGACGCCGTCGCAACCGTTGTCGATCAGCCAGCGCACATGTGCGGCATAGGCGTCGTAGTCGACGGACAGGTCCTCGCGCAGGGGCAGGGCGGTGGCGACCATGATGCCGCGCCAGGGGCGGCGGGCGGCGGACGGGGAAGGGGAAGGGGAGGAGGCGGAATCGGCGGTCTGGGCAGACGTCATCGGTGACTCCCTAATGTGGTGTGTGACATTTTACTGAAGGACGTACAAGGGCCACAAGGGCGCGCACGGATCGCGTACGGATCGCGTACGGCTCGGGTCCCGCGGGGGTTCGCCCATGGGCGAGGGGTTGCGGTCGGCCCTCGGACGGGAGAGTTGGGCGCCGGTGGCTGTGCTCAGCCCTCGGACGAGGGCAGTTGGGCGAGGTGGCCGAGCTCCACCGGGCAGGACAGGGGCCGCCGGTCCTCCCCGGGCTCCTCGCCCGCGAGGCAGGCGACGGCCTGGCCGCACACCCGGCCCTGGCACCAGCCCATCCCGGCCCTGGTCAGCAGTTTCACGGTCCGGGCGTCCTTGGCGCCGAGCTCCGCCACGGCCTCCTTGATCCGCCCGGCCGGGACCTCCTCGCAGCGGCACACCAGGGTGGCGTCGTCCAGCCACCCGGTCCATCCTTCGCCGGGCCGGTGTGCGGCCGCCATCGCCCGCGCGAACCGGCGCAGCCGGGCCCGCCGCCGCACCAGCGCGGAGGTCCCGGCCGGGCCCGGGGTCCCCTTGAGCTCGTACGCGATCGCCGCCGCCGCCAGTTCGCCCTCGGCGAGCGCCAGTTGAGCGCCCCCGATCCCGCCGGTCTCCCCCGCCGCCCAGACGCCGGGGACGGAGGTGCGCTGCGCGGGGTCGAGCTCCAGGGCGAGGGTGCCGTCGGCCGTGCGCCGGGTGGCGCAGCCGAGTCCCGTCGCCAGCTCCAGTTGGGGGACGAGTCCGTGGCCGACCGCCAGCGCGTCGCACGGCACCCGGCGCTCGCTGCCCGGGACGGGACGCCAGTCGCGGTCGAGCCGGGCGACCGTCACGGCCTCGACGCGGTCGGTGCCGTGCGCGGCGGTCACCGCGTGCCGCGTCAGCAGCCGCACCCGGTGCCGCAGCAGCCCGGCACCGTACAGTGCGCCCTCGCCGAGCTTGCCGGGGTTGCGGACGAGCGCGGGCAGTTCCGTCGCGTACGAGGTGTACGCGGAGGCCTCGACCACGGCCGGGACGGCGGCGCCGGCCGCCGCGAGCGAGGCGGCGACGGCGAGCAGCAGCGGACCGCTGCCCGCCACCACGATCCGCCGGCCGGGCAGCACCAGGCCGGACTTGAGCATGGCCTGCGCCCCGCCCGCGCCGACGACACCCGGCAGGGTCCAGCCGGGGAAGGGCAGTTGGCGCTCGTACGCACCGGTCGCCAGCAGCACGGCCCGCGCCCGGACCGTGGCCGGGGCCTCCTCGCCGCCGGGGCCGCCCGCCACGGCGTGCAGCAGCCACTCCCCCGTGGCCGCGTCCCGGACGACCGTCCAGACGTGGTGGGAGGCGAGGTGGGTGACGCGCCCCGCCCGGCGGTGGGCGTCGAGCCGGGACGCGCGCGTGGCGAACGCCTGCCAGTCGTGGTGCAGCGCCTCGGGCCGGGCGGCCCCCAGGCCGGGTGCGGGGTGCCGGTAGAACTGGCCGCCGGGCCGCTCCCCCGCGTCCAGGACCGTCACGCTCAGACCTAGGTCGGCGGCGGAGACGGCGGCCGCGAGCCCGGCGGGCCCGGCGCCGACGACGGCGAGGTCGCGGGGGGCGGGGGTCGGTGGCTTTTGCGAGGACCCGGCCGCCTCGGAGGGCTCGGCCGCGTCCGGGTGCCCCGGGGGCTCAGCGGGTGAGGTCGGCATGGCCCGTGCCCTCCTGGGTGGTGATCACGTCGCCGGGGCGCGCCGCGACGAGGCAGGCGCGCTGGTTGGGGCGGCCGTTGACGGTCGCGAGGCAGTCGTAACAGGCGCCGATCCCGCAGAAGGCGCCCCGCGGTTCGCCCTGCGTGCGTGTGGCGCGCCAGGAGAGGATCCCGGCGGCCCAGAGCGCCGCGGCGATGCTCTGCCCCGGCAGGGCGGTGAGCCCGCGGCCGTCGAAGGTGAGGGCGAAGGCCGGGTCGGGCCGCGCTCCGACGAGGGCGGCGGGCGAGGGGTCGGTACGGCTCGGGGCATCACCGGCAAAGCCGGTACGACCGGCCGAACCGCCGGGGCTGGCGCCACCGGTGAGCCTGCTCCGCCACCGGCCCCGGGTGTCACCGGCGGAGGCGGCCCGTCCTGCCCGACCGCCCGGTCCCGCACCCCCCGTGAGCCTGTTCCACCACCGTGGGCCGGCCGCGTCGGAACCCCCGGCGTCCTCCACCTCGTACATCCCGGTCATCGGGCGCCTCCCCGGTCGTTCTCGTGCTCGTACTCGTCCTCGTCCGTGTGCCGGCCGGTCGCGAACCGGTCGGGGCGGAACGGCCGCAGGTCCAGGGCGGTCCGCTCGCCCCGCAGCGCCGAGGCGATGAGCAGGCCGGTGGCGGGGGCGAGGCCGATGCCGGCGCCCTCGTGTCCGCACGCGTGCAGCAGGCCGGGCACCCGGGGGTCGGGGCCGATCGCGGGCAGGTGGTCGGGGAGGTAGGGGCGGAAACCCGCGTACGTACGGATCGCGCGGACGCCCGCGAGGACCGGGAAGAGCGCGGCGGCCTGGGTGGCGAGACGGCGCAGCGCCTCGGTGGACAGAGAGCGGTCGAAGCCCACCCGCTCGCGCGTCGCGCCGATCAGGACCGGACCCGAGGGCGTCCCCTCGACCACCGCGGAGGACTGGAGCGCGGCCGACCCGCTGGCGACGTCCGCGATGTAGTCGGCGGCGTACACCTTGTGCCGCACCAGACGCGGCAGCGGCTCGGTGACCAGGACGAAGCCGCGCCGCGGCAGCACCGGCAAGGTGGTGCCCGCGAGGGCGGCGATCTCGCCGCCCCAGGTCCCGGCGGCGTTGACCACGGCCGGGGCCGACAGGTCGCCCTCCGGGGTGCGGACGCCCCTGATGCGGCCGTCCGGTCCGGTGAGGACCTCGCGGACCTCCTGCTCCAGATGCACCTCCGCGCCGAACTGGCGTGCGGCGCGCAGCAGTTGGGCCGCCGCCTGGGCGGGCTGGACCTGGGCGTCCTGCGGGTAGAGGAAGCCGCCGGGGAGGCCGGGGGCGAGATGGGGCTCCAACTCGTACAGCCGGTCGGCGCCGATCTCCCGCGCCCGGACTCCGGCCTTGCGCTGCTCCTCGGCGAAGCCGCGCAGCGCCGTCAGGGCGGTCTCGTCGGGCGCCACGACGAGACCGCCCTTGGGCTCGTACTCGACCTCCGGTGGGAGGACGTGGGCGAGGTCGCGCCAGAGCCGGGTGGACAGCAGCGCGAGGTCGAGCTCGGGGCCCGCCTCCTTGTCGGAGACGAGCAGATTGCCTTCCCCCGCACCTGTGGTGCCGCCCGCGACGGGACCGCGGTCGACCACCGCGACGCGGAGTCCGGCGCGCCCGGCGTAGTACGCGCAGGCCGCGCCGACGACTCCGGCGCCGACGATCACAGCGTCCAGGGGGTGTCTCTTGGGCACCACAGTAATATGTCACATTCTTCTTAGGGGGCCAAGGGTCTGAAGGGCCGTCCGAGGGACCAGGGGCCGGGGCGGTCGGAGTCGCCCCGGCCCCTGGAGTCGGCCGCGCAGGGGTCAGCTGCGCAGCGGGCCCTCGCAGGTGTAAGTGGACGTGCCGCCCGTCTTGTTGGCCCAGATGTCGACCGCCCCGAAGGAGCAGTTCATGTCGGCCAGGTTGTTTCCGCCGCGCTCGGCCCGGTCCAGAAGGAAGGAGTCGACGGTCTCGGACATGTCTCGGAAGACCTGGTCCGCGTTGTTCGCGTCCCCGAGGCGTGCGGTGATCTTGCCGGTGCAGATGAAGCGGTGGTACTTGGGGGAGCCGTTGTCGACGCAGTCCGGCTTGCTGTAGGTGCTCCTGGTGAAGGCCGCGCGTACGTCGGACACACGGGAGTAGCGCAGTTTCGCGTTGGGCGTGTACGTGGTGTTGGGCACGAAGAGGGTGTCGACCTTCGCGATCTGCCGGTCCAGGAAAGCGTCGTACGCCTTCTGGACCTCCGCGTCCCGGCCCATCCGGTCGCGCCAGGCGTCGAAGCCCGCCACGTCGTCGGCCCGCAGGCGCGCGTACATCTCCCGCAGCTGCGAGGGGCGTTCGTTCCACAGGAACTCGAAGAACGTGCCCGCGTAGTTGTAGAAGCGGAAGCCGTCGCCGTCGTACGTGGCGTGCAGCAGCTGATTGACCGTCATACGCGGTCCGCCGCCCGCGGTGTCGTTGATGATGCCCTTGACGAGGGACCTGCGCACCGCGATGCCGTCGTCGCGCGTACCGCCGTCGAAGAACTCGGCGGTGCCCTCGTCCATGGCGGTGGTGCGGTCACCGGTGTACCAGGCACCGCTCCCGAACGTCCCGGGCACCGCCCAGCGGCCGTTGAGGTAGTGCGTGTACTCGTGCCGGAAGAGCTCTTCGAGGGTGAGCGAGGAGTCCTGCGGCACCCGGCGCTGGTAGGTGTAGAAGGTCGCGCCCTCCTCGATGTACATCCCGCCGTTGTTGGTGGAGTACCCGGTGAGGAACGGCTGGTAGACCTCGTAGTCGGCGCGCGAGGCGTACAGGTGGATGTGGAGCGTGGTGTTGGGGTCGCCCGCGAGCGGCTTGTCGGTGCCGAGCACCCGGAAGAACTGCGACTTGACCTGCTTGCTCGCGTAGTAGAGCTGGTCGATGGTCGCCTTGTCGAGGGCGGTGCGGACCTGGATGGCGCCGTTGTCGTAGGTGTACGTGTGGGTGAAGAGCTGCTTCTCGATCTGGTCCTTGCACACGTTGTACGGGGCGCACTGGCCGTAGAAGTTCAGCCAGCTCGCGAGCGACAGCCAGGGGGCGGTCATTTTCCCGAAGTTCGCGGCGGTGGTCGGCAGCAGGGCGCCGAGGTCGGGGACGATCTGGCTCTTGACGGCGTCGATCTGACCGAAGCGGCCGTACTCCGACAGCGCGTCGCGGACCACCCAGGCGTTGGCCGTGCCCTTGAGGTGGGTGTAGCCGGAGAAGGCGCGGAAGGCGGCGCGGTAGGCCGGGTCGGCGGCCACGGCGGCGTGGAACGCGGTGTCCTTGTTGCCCGGGTAGACGCCGAGGTAGTTGACGGAGAGCGCGGCGAGTGCGGCGCCGCCCCAGTCCGCGCTGGTGGCGGTCCCGGCGCCCGGCGCCATGGTCGCGAGCACGCGCTTGATCAGGGGGAGTTGGTGCTGACGCAGCCCCGGCGCGCTCGCCGCGTAGAGCGCCTCGCGCAGGGTCTGGGCGTTCTGCGGGGTGGCGTCGAAGGTGTGCGCGGCGGAGCCGAGGGCGGCGACGGCCTCGGCCACCGCGTCGACCGTGGGCTGGTCGGTGGTGTCGATCTCGTCGTGCCCGTAGTCCTGGTACGCGACGGCGTGAAGGTAGGTGAACAGCTCCAGCAGACGGCTGCCGTTCTTCCCGTCGTGGGCGGCGGCGAGGGCGGTGGCGCGGTGGGCGACGGCCTGCACATGGGCGTCGGACATCACCGGCGCGAGCCGCGCGTCCCAGGTCCAGATGAGCCCGCGCAGGCAGCCGTCGGCGGTGACGGCCGGGTCGGTGAGGAAGTCGGCGAGGCCCTGCGGGCTCAGCCCGGTGATGCCGTCGAGGGTGCACGGGACCCCGGCGGCGCGCAGCGCGGAGTGGGTGGCCGGAGCGACCGCGCGGGTCTGTGGGCCGGCTATGCGGCCGTCCTGGCCACCACCCGGGGCGGGCAGTTGACGGGCCTTCTGCCGGGGGGCCTTGGCGAGGTGCTCCACCTGGTCGAACGGGTTCGCGCCCGTGTTCGCGGGCGGGGTGGGCCGTGCGGCGAAGGAGGCGGGGAGCGCCCGCGCTCCACCGGGCTTCGCGGGGTGCGGCGCCTGCACGGCCTCGGCGGCCTGTCCGGCGGTGACGAGCAGGGTCGCCGCGACGGCGGCGGCGAGGAGCGGCTTGCGCGCGGATCTGAGCTGTGACACCGAAATGCTCCTGTGTGGGAGGTGACTTGGGGGGTGGCGCTGCGGTGCGTGGACGCGTGCGGGTACTGCGGCCGCGGCTCCCGGGGCCGGGCACGACGAGTCGACCCCCGGCAAGGGGAACGTCGAGGTGATGCGCCCTGTCCCGTACGGCACTTGGGGAACGGAGGAGCCGTGACTGTGAGCTGTAACATAGTAATGTGAAATTGCACTGACAAGACTTGTGCGGCTTCTATTTCCCGCAGGTCACCTCGGGGCCCTGCGCCGCAGGGCGGGACGCGCCCGCCCCCGGCTCCCGTCCGAGATCAGTCCAGGACCGCGAACCCGTCCAGCTCCACCCGCGCCTGCTCGTCCCACAGCCGCGCGACGCCGATCACCGCCATCGCCGGATAGTCGCGCCCGGCCAGCTCGCGCCAGACGAGGCCGAGTTCGCGGGCCCGGGCGCGGTAGCCGGCGACGTCCGTGGTGTAGACGGTGACCCGGGCCAGGTCCGCCGGGGTGCCGCCGGCGGCGGCGAGCGCGGTCAGGAGGTTGCCGAGCGCGGTCCGGAACTGCTCGGCCAGGGTCTCCCCCACCACCTTCCCGTCCGCGTCGAGCGCGGTCTGGCCCGCGAGGAAGACCAGCCTGCCGCCGGTGGCGGTGACGGCGTGGCTGAAGCCGGTGGGCGGGGAGAGCTCGGCGGGGTTCACCCGGTGCAGGCTCATCGGTACAGCTCCTTCGCGATGATCGTGCGCTGCACCTCGGTCGCCCCCTCGTAGATCCGCGGCGCGCGCACCTCGCGGTAGAGGTGTTCGAGCAGATGGCCGCGGCGCAGCGCTCGCGCGCCGTGCAGCTGGACGGCCGCGTCGACGACGTAACTCGCGGTCTCGGTGGCGAACAGCTTCGCCATCGCCGCGTACCGGGGCACCTCCGGCGCTCCCCTGTCGTACGCGGCGGCCGCCCCGTAGACCAGCAGCCGTGCCGCCTCCGTGCGGGTCGCCATCTCCGCGACCTGGTGGGCGACCGCCTGGAGGTCCTTGAGCGGGCCGCCGAAGGCGGTGCGGTGCGCGGTGTGCGCGACGGTCGCGTCCAGGGCCGCCTGCGCCATCCCGACCGCGAACGCGCCGACGCTCGGCCGGAACAGGTTCAGCGTGCCCATGGCGACGCGGAAGCCCCGGTCCGGCTCGCCCACCACGTCGTCCGGGCCCACGCGCACCCCGTCGAAGACGAGTGTGCCGACGGGGTGCGGGGAGAGCATGTCGAGGGCGGCGCCGCTCAGCCCGGGCCGGTCGGCGGGGACGAGGAAGGCGGTGACACCGCGCGCCCCGGCGCCCTCGGTGGTCCGGGCGAACACGGTGCAGAAGTCGGCCTCGGGGGCGTTGGAGATCCAGCACTTCTCGCCGCTGAGGCGCCAACCGCCGTCGTGGGACTCGGCCTTGAGGGCGAGGGCGGCGGCGTCGGAACCCGCGTCCGGCTCACTGAGCGCGAACGCGGCGACCGCCCGCCCCGCAGTGACCTCGGGCAGCCAGCGGGCACGCTGCTCCTCGGTGCCGGACGCGGCGACCGGGTGGGCGCCGAGGCCCTGGAGGGCGAGCGCGGTCTCCGCCTCGGTGCAGGCGTACGCCAGTGACTCGCGCATCAGGCACAGGTCCAGCGCGCCGGAGGTGAACAGCCGCTCCAGGAGCCCGAGCTCGCCGAGGGCGGCGACGAGTGGCCGGTTCACGCGTCCCGGGTCACCCTTGTCGGCAAGGGGACGCAGGCGTTCCGTGGCGGTGGCGCGCAGGTGCGCGCACCACTCCCGCTGCTCCGGCTCCAGCGCGAATGCGGGCATGGCGGCCCCTCTCGTGTCGCGTCCAGTCTCGCTGTGCACCCGCCGTGTCGCGGCTCGCGACTCCCGGGTCCGGGCCGGTCGCCGGAGCGGATCCGCTCTTATCGCGAACCGTTGACTGTCGTCATCCAAACGATACGCTCCAGAGGCGACAAGGGGGCGATCCCGTATGGAGCTGAAGACCTCAGCGCATGCCGACACGTTTTCCCGCGACCATCTGCCGCCCGCCCGCCAGTGGCCGGAACTGGTCTTCGACCTTCCCGAGCTGCGCTATCCCGAGCGGCTCAACTGCGGCACCGAGCTCCTGGACCGCACGATCGAACGGTTCGGCGCGGACCGGCCCGTCTTCCGTACGGCGGAGGGGTCCGTGTGGACGTACGGGGAGCTGCGCGCCCGGGTCGACCGGATCGCCCACACGCTCACAACCGGCCTCGGCGTCGTCCCCGGCAACCGGGTGCTGCTGCGCGGGCCCACCACGCCGTGGCTGGCCGCCTGCTGGCTGGCGGTGATGAAGGCGGGCGCGGTGGCCGTCACCGTACTGGCCCAGCAGCGGCCGCACGAGCTGGCCACCATCTGCGAGCTCGGCCGGATCGGGCACGCCCTGTGCGACGCGCGCTCGCTGGAGGACCTGGAGAAGGCGGCGGTCCCGGGTCTGCGCATCACGCCCTACGGGGGCGAAACGGCCGGCGACCTGCTGCGGCTGGCCGACGCGCCGAGCTTCCGGGAGCCGTTCACGGCGGTGGCGACGGCGGCCGACGACGTCGCCCTGATCGCGTTCACCTCGGGCACCACCGGCCGCCCCAAGGGCTGTATGCACTTCCACCGGGACGTGCTGGCCATCGCGGACACCTTCGCCCGGCACGTCCTGCGCCCCCGCCCCGACGACGTCTTCGCGGGCAGCCCGCCGCTCGGCTTCACCTTCGGCCTGGGCGGGCTGGTGATCTTCCCGATGCGGGCGGGCGCCTCCTCGCTGCTCCTGGAACAGGCCGGCCCCAAGCAACTGCTGCCCGCGCTCGCCCGGCACCGGGTCTCCGTCCTGTTCACCGCGCCGACCGCCTACCGGGCAATGCTGGACGAACTCGACGGCTACGACGTGGGGGCGCTGCGGCGCTGTGTGTCGGCCGGGGAGAACCTGCCCGCCGCCACCTGGCGCGCCTGGCACGAGCGCACCGGTCTGCGCATCATCAACGGCATCGGCGCCACCGAACTGCTGCACATCTTCATCTCGGCGGCCGACGACGAGATCAGACCGGGCGCCACCGGCAGGCCGGTGCCGGGCTGGCACGCGCGCGTGGTGGACGCCTCGGGCCGGCCGGTGGCGGACGGCGAGCCCGGCCTGCTCGCGGTGCGCGGACCGGTCGGCTGCCGCTATCTGGCCGACCCCCGCCAGTCGGAGTACGTCCAGGGAGGCTGGAACCTCACCGGCGACACCTATGTGCGGACGAGCGACGGCTACTTCCGCTATGTCGCCCGCGCCGACGACATGATCATCTCGGCCGGGTACAACATCGCGGGCCCGGAGGTGGAAGACGCCCTGCTGCGCCACCCCGACGTCGTGGAGACGGCCGTGATCGGCCGCCCCGACGAGGCTCGCGGACAGGTGGTCGTCGCCTACTGCGTGCTGCGCGAGGGCGTGGTGGGCGGCGAGGCCATGGCCGGGCTCCTGCGCGACCATGTGAAAGCCGAGCTCGCGCCCTACAAGTGTCCGCGCGAGGTCGTCTTCGTCGCCGCCCTCCCCCGGACGCCGACCGGCAAGCTGCAACGCTTCCGGCTGCGGGCCCTAGAGTGATCACGTGGCCGAGCAGCACACACCCCGATCCCTGATCGTCACCCTCTACGGCGCGTACGCGCGCGAGACGGCCGGCTCCCTCGCGGTCGCCGAGCTCATCCGCCTGCTCGCCGCCGTGGGCGTGGACGCGCCGTCCGTACGGTCGTCGGTCTCCCGCCTCAAACGGCGCGGGCTCCTGGTGCCCGAGCGCACTGCGAGCGGCGCCGCCGGGTACGCCCTGTCCGCCGACGCGCGCCAGTTGCTCGACGACGGCGACCGCCGCATCTACCCGCACACGCGGCAACGCGCGCGTGAGGGCTGGGTCCTGGCCGTCTTCTCCGTCCCCGAGTCCGAGCGCAACAAGCGCCATGTACTGCGCTCCCGTCTCGCCGGGCTCGGCTTCGGCACGGCCGCGCCCGGGGTGTGGATCGCCCCCGCGCCGCTGTACGACGAGACCCGGCACACCCTGGACAGGCTCCAACTCGCCCCCTACGTGGACCTGTTCCAGGGCGAGCACCTGGGCTTCGCGCCGACGGCCGAGGCGGTCGCCCGGTGGTGGGACCTGACGGCGATCGCCAAGCAGCACGAGGAGTTCCTGGGGTTGCACGAGCCCGCGCTGCGGACCTGGGAGGCACGCGCGCGGACCTCCTCCGAGGTGCCACCGGAGGAGGCCTACCGGGACTATCTGCTCGCCCTGGACTCCTGGCGCCGTCTGCCCTACGCGGACCCGGGCCTGCCCCCCGCCCTGCTGCCGCCCGACTGGCCGGGCGGGCGGTCGGCCGAGGTCTTCCGCCGTCTGCACGCCCGGCTGCGGGACGCGGGAGCGGTGTTCGTGCGGGGTCCTGGCGACGCCTGAGAGGGGTGCGGACCGCCTCAGTAGGATGGCGAGGTGACGGATGAGGACGGGCGCTCCCGCAGACGGGGGCAGGGCGAGCTGGAGGCCCAGGTCCTGGCGGCGCTGCGGGACGCGGCCGGGCCGGTGACCGCGGGCTGGGTGCGGGAGCGGATCGGCGGAGCCCTCGCCTACACCACCGTCGTGACCATCCTGACGCGGCTGTACGCCAAGCAGTCGGTGACCCGGGAGCGCGCGGGGCGCTCGTTCGTGTGGACCCCGGCGGCCGACGAGGCCGGGCTCGCGGCGCTGCGGATGCGCAAGGTCCTGGACGGCGAGTCCGACCGGGGAGCGGTACTGGCCAGTTTCGTCACCGCCCTCTCGCCCGACGACGAACGGCTGCTGCGCGCGCTCCTCGACGGCGCGGAAGCGGAGACCGGGGACTGACACGGTGGGTGTGTTCGTCTTTCTGCCGCTGGTGCTGCCCCTGACCGCCTGGCCGATCGCCCGGCTGGCCGAGCAGCAGCTCCATCCCCGGGCGGCGACCCGACTGCTCGTGGCGGTCGGCGGCGTCCTGGCGCTGTGCAGCACCCTGTGCCTGCTGCTCCTGATGGTGGTGGGCACCGCCCAGCTGCCGGGCAATCCGCTGCCCGACGCGTGGGCCGACCCCGAGGTGCGGGCGGTGCTGCCCTACGACGAGCTGGTGGGCCGGGCGGCGATCCCGCTCCTGGGGGCGGTGGCGGGGGCGTGTGCGCACCTGGGGTGGCTGCACCGGCGGGTGCGCACGCGCGCGTCCCGGGCGCTTGCCGGGCTGCCCGCGTCCGGGGGCGGACCGACCGTGCTGCCGGACGACGCGCGCGCCTACGCGTACGCGCTGCCGGGCGGGCGCGGCGCCGCCGGGACGCGCGGGCGGATCGTGGTGTCGCGCGCGATGCTGGCGAGCCTGGACGCGAGCGAACGGCAGGCGCTGATCGCGCACGAGGAGGCGCATCTGACGGCACGCCACCACCGCTTCCTGCTGGTGGCGGGGCTGGCGGCGCGCGCTAACCCGTTTCTGCGCCCGCTGCGCACCGCCGTGGCCTACACCGCCGAGCGCTGGGCGGACGAGGACGCGGCGCGGGCGGTGGGCGACCGCCGGACGGTGGCCCGGGCCATCGCCAAGGCCGCCCTGGCGTCCGGCCCTGCGGCGGCGGGCCGGGGCGCCGCGACCGCCCTGGCGGGGTTCGCGACGGCCGGACCGGTGCCGCGCCGGGTGGCGGCGCTGCTCGGCCCGGTGCCGCCGGGTCCCGCGCTGCCGCCCGCGTGGACGGCGGCCGGGCTCGCGCTGTGGACCGCCGCAAGCGGCACGGTGGCCTCGGCGCTGGCGTCGGCGAACGCGACCGTGACCCTCTTCACGGTGCTGAGGGCCGCGACCGCGCTGTGACGGGGCGCCCGAGGAGCGGCTCCCCGCGCACGCGAGCGCCACGCTGTCCCTCGGTCCGGACGCGGCCTCCAGGCCGGACTCGGTCTCCGGTCGGACTCGGCCTACAGGTCGAACTCCGCCGGTGCCAGGCCCAGCGCGAAGCAGGCCTCGCGCACGACGGCCTGCTCCGACTTGTCGAAGTCGCCGTCGGCGCCGCCGATGACGATGCCTATCTGGACCACCGCACGCGCCTCGGCGGGCTTCTTCCTCGCCTTGGCGACCTCCTGCAACACGCTGACCTTGCCGAAGTCGAAGTCGGCGGCGAGCTTGTCCAGGTAGTCGTCGAATCGGCGCTGGAGGTCGCCCGCCGGGAAGTTCCGCAACACCTCGTTGGTGGAGATGAGCTGGGCGACCCGGCGCCGCTCGGACGGGTCCACGGTGCCGTCGGCCGCGGCGACCAGGGCGCACATCGCCATGCCGGCGTCGCGGAACGCGCCGCTCTTCAGATCGTTCTTCTTGGCGAGCAGCTGCGTCTGCATCGTCGACGCGGACTCCTTGAAGCGGTCCCACAGGGCCATGAGGTCTCCATCGGTTCTCGGTAGCAACTTCTACAACACTGTAGAAACTGACCGGTGGGGCCAATGGTTCCCGTGGCACTTCAATTCTTTGCGAGCCGCCCCACCGCAGGGGTTAGTTGCGGGGGCTGACTTCGGCGCTCGGGCCGTTTCAGCGCCGGGGCTCACTTCAGCGTGAGCCGGGGTCTGGGCGCGTCCGTGCGGCCGGTCGGCGGTCTGCGGCTGCCCGCCCGGTACGGCGCCGGCCAGGGCGCTCCGGGCCCCGTGTACTCCTGCTCGGCGGCGGCGTGCAGGGTCCAGTGCGGGTCGTACAGATGGGGCCGGGCCAGCGCGCAGAGGTCGGCGCGCCCGGCGAGCAGCAGCGAGTTCACGTCGTCCCAGGAGGAGATCGCCCCGACCGCGATGACGGGCACGTCCAGCGTGTTGCGGATCCGGTCGGCGTACGGGGTCTGGTAGGAGCGGCCGAACTCGGGCCGCTCGTCGGGGACGACCTGCCCGGTGGAGACGTCGATGGCGTCGGCGCCGTGGGCGGCGAACGCGCGGGCGATCTCGACGGACTCCTCGCCGGTGGTACCGCCGGGAGCCCAGTCGGTGGCGGAGATGCGCACGGTCATCGGCCGGTCGGACGGCCAGACACCCCGGAGCACGTCGAACACCTCGAGCGGGAAACGCAGCCGGTGGGCCAGGGAACCCCCGTAGGCGTCCGTGCGTTGGTTGGTGAGAGGGGAGAGGAACCCCGAGAGCAAGTAGCCGTGGGCGCAGTGGAGTTCGAGCAGGTCGAAGTCGCAGTGGGCGGCCCGCCGGGCCGCCGCGGCGAACTGCTCGCGGATGTCGGTCAGCCCCGCGCGGTCGAGCGCGTGCGGGACCTGGTTGACGCCGGGGCGGTAGGGCAGGGGCGAGGCGGCGGCAAGGGGCCAGTTGCCGTCGTCGAGCGGCTCGTCGATGCCCTCCCACATCAGTTTGGTCGAGCCCTTGCGCCCGGAGTGGCCGAGCTGGACGCCGATGGCGGTGCCGGGTGCCTGCCGGTGCACGAAGTCGGTGACCCGGCGCCAGGCCGTGGCCTGCTCGGGGGTGTAGAGACCGGTGCACCCCGGAGTGATGCGGCCCTCGGGGCTCACGCACACCATCTCGGTCATGACCAGGCCCGCGCCGCCCAGGGCCCGGGCGCCCAGGTGGACGAGGTGGAAGTCGCCGGGCAGGCCGTTCTCGGCGGAGTACATGTCCATGGCGGAGACGACGACACGGTTGCGCAGCTCCAGCCCGCGCAGCCGGAAGGGGGTGAACATCGCAGGCGTGCCGGAGGGGCAGGGGAAGTCGCGCTCCACGGCGTCGGTGAAGCCGGGGTCGCGCAGCCGGAGGTTGTCGTGGGTGACGCGACGGCTGCGGGTGAGCAGGTTGAACGCGAACTGCCGGGGCGGCTGGTCGAGGTAGAGCGCGAGCTCCTCGAACCAGCGCAGGCTGGCGGCTGCCGCGCGCTGGGTGGACTCCACGACGGGCCGGCGCTCGCGTTCGTACGCGGCGAGGGCCTCCGGCAGGCTGGGCCGCTCCTCCACGCAGGCGGCCAGCGCCAGGGCGTCCTCGACGGCGAGCTTGGTGCCCGAGCCGATGGAGAAGTGCGCGGTGTGGGCGGCGTCGCCGAGCAGCACGGTGCGGCCGTGGGACCAGTGGGCGTTGACCACGGTACGGAAGACGGTCCAGGAGGAGTTGTTGCTCCGCAGGGGCCGGTTGCCCAGGGCGTCCGCGAAGATCTTGGCGCAGCGGTCGACCGACCCCTGCTCGTCGAGTTCGTCGAACCCGGCTGCCCGCCAGACCTCCTCGCGCATCTCCACGATGACGGTGGAGGAGCCGGCGGAGAACGGATAGCCGTGCAGTTGCATCACGCCGTGCTCGGTCTCGGCGATCTCGAAGCGGAAGGAGTCGAAGGCGAAGTCGGCGGCCAGCCAGATGTAACGGCAGCGGTGGCCGGTGATACGGGGCGCGAAGTGCTCGGCGTGCGCCTGGCGGGTGACGCTGTGCACGCCGTCGGCGGCGATGACCAGGTCGTGGTCGGCGGCGAGTTCGGCCGCGGGCGGCGCCTCGGTGTGAAAGCGCAGGTCCACGCCGAGCGTGCGGCAGCGCTGGTGCAGGATCTCCAGGAGCCTGCGCCGGCCGAGCGCGGCGAAGCCGTGCCCGCCGGAGGTGAGGGTGCGGCCTCGGTGGACGATGTCGATGTCGTCCCAGCGGACGAACTCGGCCTTCAGCGCCTCGTACACCACGGGGTCGGCGTGCTCGATCCCGCCGAGGGTCTCGTCGGAGAGGACGACTCCGAAGCCGAAGGTGTCGTCGGGGGCGTTGCGCTCCCAGACGGTGATCTCGCGGTCGGGGCGGAGCCTCTTGAGCAGCGCGGCGGCGTACAGCCCGCCGGGGCCGCCGCCGATGACCGCGATCCGCTGCGGCCGTCCGGCGGGGCCGCTGTCCCGGGGCCCGGGCACGTTTCAGCGCCCCTGCCACTTGGGGGGCCGCTTCTCGGTGAAGGCGGCGTGGAACTCGGCGTAGTCCTGCCCGTTCATCAGCAGGGCCTGGGTGGCGGCGTCGAGTTCGACGGCGGCGGCGAGCGGCATGTCGAGTTCGGCGGTGAGCAGCGCCTTGGTCTGGGCGTGGGCGAGGGCGGGGCCGGCAGCGAGGTGGCGGGCGAGTTCGGCGGCGCGCGCGTCGGCCTGCCCCTCGCCGGTGAGCTCGCTGAGCAGGCCGATGCGTTCGGCCTCGGGGGCGCGGACCGGCTCACCGAGCATCAGCAGCCGGGTGGCGTGGCCGAGCCCGACGACACGCGGCAGCAGATAGGCCGCGCCCATGTCGCCGCCGGAGAGGCCGACCTTGGTGAACAGGAAGGCGAACCGCGCGGTGGGATCGGCGATACGGAAGTCGGCGGCGAGCGCCAGCACCGCGCCCGCACCGGCGGCGACCCCGTGGATCGCCGCGATCACCGGGAAGGGGCATTCGCGCACGGCCCGTACGACCAGGCCGGTCATCCGGTTGAAGTCGAGCAGTTGGGCGGTGTCCATGGAGAGGGTCGCGCCGATGATCTCGTCGACGTCCCCTCCGGAGCAGAATCCGCGCCCCTCGCCCGCGAGCACCAGGGCGCGCACGGCCCGCTCCCGGGAGAGCTCGGCGAGCAGATCACGGAGGTCGGCATAGGCGCCGAAGGTGAGCGCGTTGAGCTTCTCGGGCCGGGCCAGGGTGACGGTGGCCACCCCGTCCTCCACGGAAAGCCGCAGGTGGCGCCAGTTTTCGGTGCGGGACGCGGAGCTGGGGAACGGGCTCATGGAGTGCGGCCTCCTCGGCGGGCTGCCAGATGCCTGCCCTTCGAAGGTATCACCCCTGCGTGACTGTCGTCACGAGCACGCGATACGCGGGAGGACGGTGGGGGGCGGCGAGGGACGAGGGGAGATCGTGCGGGCGGCCGCGGGTGTTTGGGGGCCACGGGTGCCTGGGGAGGGGGCGGCGCGCAGGACCGGACGGGTGCCCCACGGCACCGCTTTGCACGGACCTGTCACTGCCGCCCGGCGGTCTCTATCCGCCGCTTGCTCGGGTTCGTAAGGTTGAAGGGAGTAGTAGCGTCCCGCGCGTCCCCCGTGCCGCGGACGACTCCACGCGACCGAAACGGAAACCCCCGCCGTGCCCGACCCCTCCGGCACCGCCCGCGAACCGGCCGGCGCCCCGACGTCCTGGCGTATCCCGCTCCCCCACACCAACGCCGCCGTCCCCCTCGCCCGCGCGCTGATCCGTACCGCGCTCGCCGACATCGACGCCCCCGCCGACAGCGACACCGCCGAGCTCCTCACCTGCGAACTGGTGGCGAACGCCGTCGAGCACACCCCCGACGACCAGCCCATCGAGCTGGTCGTCGAGTTGTTCGCGTCGGGCTGCCAGGTCGAGGTGCACGACCGCTCGCGGCTGCCACCGGGCGACCTCGGGGCTCCGGAGCCGAGCGGCGATCTCGACCCGTGGCAGGAACACGGCCGGGGGCTGCTGCTGATCCGCACCCTGAGCTCGGCCTGCGGTCACCGCCTCACCGCGCACGGCAAGGCGGTGTGGTTCACGCTCCCGGCGCGGCCGCCCCCGCCGGACTTCCCGCGAGGGTCGCGACCATGACGGCCTTGATGGTGTGCAGACGGTTCTCGGCCTCGTCGAAGACCACCGAGTGCGCGGACTCGAACACCTCGTCGGTCACCTCCAGCTCCGCCAGGCCGTACTGCTCATGGATCTCACGGGCGACGGCCGTGCCGAGGTCATGGAAGGCCGGCAGGCAGTGCAGGAACTTGACGTCCGCGTTGCCGGTGGCGCGCAGTACGTCCATCGTCACGGCGTAGGGCGCCAGCGCCTTGATCCGCTCGGCCCAGATCTCCTTGGGCTCGCCCATCGACACCCAGACGTCCGTGGCGACGAAGTCCGCGCCCGCCACGCCTTCGGCGATGTCCTCGGTGAGGGCGATCCGGGCCCCGCTCCGCTCGGCCTCCCGCTCGGCGAGGGCGACGACGTCCTCGGCCGGCCAGTACGCCCGGGGCGCCACGATCCGTACGTCCATCCCGAGCAGCGCGCCCGTGACCAGGTAGGAGTTGCCCATGTTGTAGCGGGCGTCGCCCAGATAGGCAAAGGCGGTGCGTTCCAGGGGCTTGTCGGTGTGCTCGGTCATGGTGAGGACGTCCGCGAGCATCTGGGTGGGGTGCCAGGCGTCGGTGAGCCCGTTGTAGACCGGTACGCCCGCGTGCGCGGCGAGGGTCTCCACCGTCTCCTGGGCGTCCCCGCGGAACTGGATCGCGTCGAACATCCGCCCGAGCACACGGGCGGTGTCCCGGGCCGACTCCTTCTCGCCGATGTGCGCCCCGGCGGGATCGATATACGTGGTGGAGGCACCCTGATCGGCGGCCGCCACCTCGAAGGAGCACCGCGTACGCGTCGACGGCTTCTCGAAGATCAACGCGATGTTCCGCCCCCGCAGCCGCTGCACCTCGGTGCCCGCCTTCTTGGCGGCCTTGAGCTCGGCGGCCAACTCCACCAGAGCACGGAACTCCTCGGCGGTGAAGTCCAGCTCCTTGAGGAAGTGGCGGCCTGCGAGGTCTGTCGCCATGGTGACTGCTCCTGAGTGACGGAAGGCGGGAAGCTGTAAGTATATGCGCTCGATCGCATCACTATACGGCATCGCGTTCCACCGGACAGCTCATGCACCGAGGCCCGCCCCGCCCCCGCCCCAGCTCGCTCCCGGGGATCTCGATGACCTCGATGCCCTCCTTGCGCAGATGCGTGTTGGTGGTCACATTGCGCTCGTACGCCACCACCACGCCCGGCTCGACCGCCAGCACATTGCAGCCGTCGTCCCACTGCTCGCGCTCCGCCGCGTGCACGTCCTGGGTGGCCGTCAGCACCCGGATCCCGTCCAGACCGAGGGCGGCCGCTATGGCGCGGTGCATGTGCTCAGGGGGATGATCCGTCACCTTCAGCTCCTGCTCACCGGCGCCCGGCTCGATCGTGTACGAGCGGAGCATGCCGAGCCCGGCGTACTGAGTGAAGGTTTCTCCGTCGACCATCGTCATCACCGTATCGAGGTGCATGAACGCCCTGCGCTTGGGCATGTCCAGCGCCACGATCGTGCGGGCGGAACCGGCCGCGAACAGCCCGCGCGCCAGCATCTCCACGGCCTGCGGGGTCGTCCGCTCGCTCATCCCGATCAGCACCGCGCCGTTGCCGATGACCAGTACATCGCCGCCCTCGATGGTCGAGGGGTAGTCGCTCTGCCCCTGCGACCAGGTATGGAAGGGCTCCGCCCCGGGACCGGCGAAGAGGGGGTGGTGCCGGTAGATCGCCTCGAAGTGGACCGTCTCGCGCTGCCGGGCCGGCCAGCGCATCGCATTGATGGACACACCGTCGTAGATCCAGGCGGAGGTGTCACGGGTGAACAGGTGGTTGGGCAGCGGGTCGAGCAGGAAGTCGTCCAGATCCATCGCATGGAACCGCACCGACACCGGCTCCGCGTGGCGCTCCAGGAACTCCCGCTTGGTCATCCCGCCCACCAGCGCCTCGGCCAGCTCCGCGGCGGACAGCTCCTCGAAGACCTCACGCAGATGCCCGGTGGCCAGCGGCCCGTACTCCTTCTCGTCGAAGACCCGGTCCAGCACCATCCGTCTCGCCGGCGCGATCGCCAGCGACTCGCGCAGCAGATCACCGAAGAGATGCACCTCGACCCCGCGGTCGCGCAACACGTCCGCGAAACCGTCATGCTCCTGGCGCGCCCGGCGCACCCAGAGCACGTCGTCGAAGAGGAGAGCGTCCTTGTTGCTCGGCGTGAGCCGCTTCAGCTCCAGATCGGGCCGGTGCAGGATGACACGGCGCAGTCGGCCGGTCTCGGAGTCGACATGGAATCCCATGCTTCCATCCTGTCCCGCCAACAGCCTGCTCACCCGGTGAACCGGCCCCTTGCGTCCCTGTCGGCGAGCGCTCCCGGGGGTGGAACCGCACGGCTCCGCCCCCGGGGCCTCACAGCCTGGGGTCCACCGGCTCCGACTCCAGGGCCAGGACCGCGAAGACCGCCTCGTGGACACGCCACAGCGGCTCCCCCGCCGCCAGTCGGTCCAGCGCCTCCAGACCCAGCGCGTACTCCCGCAGCGCCAGCGAGCGCTTGTGCCCCAGCGACCGCTGCCGCAGCCGGTCCAGGTTCTCCGGACGCGTGTACTCCGGACCGTAGATGATCCGCAGATACTCGCGCCCGCGCACCTTGATGCCCGGCTGCACCAGACGGCCCCTGCCGTCCCGCGCCAGCGCCTGGAGCGGCTTGACCACCATGCCCTCGCCGCCCGCACCGGTCAGCTCCAGCCACCAGTCGACACCCGCCCGCACCGACGCCTCGTCGCCGGTGTCGACGACCAGGCGCCGGGTGACCTGGAGCAGACCCGTCGGGTCGTGCTCGACCAGCCGGTCCAGCCACGCCAACTGCTCGTCGTGCGGCACCGCGGCCAGGCTGCGCCCCTGGACGGCCAGGATCTGGAACGGAGCGAGCCGCACTCCCTCCAGCCCGTCCGTGGTCCAGCAGTAGCGCCGGTAGGCGTCGGTGAACGCCGCCGCGTCCCGCGCCCGCTCACGCTGACGCGACAGCAGCCCCGCCACCTCCACACCGCGCTCGGCCGCGGCCTCCAGAGCCGCTAGGGCGCCCGGGAAGACCGCTCCGGACGCGGCACCCACCGCCGCGTACTGCGAACGCAGCAGCCCCGAGGCCTTCAGCGACCACGGCATCAGCTCGGCGTCGAGCAGCAGCCAGTCCGCACCGAACTCGTCCCACAGCCCGGCCGCGGACACGGCCGCCCGCAGCCGGCCGAGGATCTCCTCGGTGACGGCCGCGTCGTCGAAGAACGGGCGACCGGTGCGGGTGTGCAAAGACCCCGTCGGCCCCTCCACCCCGAACCGCTCACGCGCCGCGTCGGCGTCACGGCACACCAGGGCGACCGCCCGCGAGCCCATGTGCTTCTCCTCGCACACGACCCGCCCGACACCGTCCGCCGCGTACTGGGCGAACGCCTCCGCCGGATGCTCCAGGAACTGCTCGTCACCGCCGCTGCCGCGGGACGCCGCGCGCGAGGTCGCCGTCGGCGCCATCGTCGGCGGCAGATACGCGAGCAGCCGGGGGTCCACGGCGAACCGGCTCATGACCTCGAGCGCGGCCGCCGCGTTCTCCTCGCGCACCGCCACGTTGCCCAGCTGCCGGGTCTCCACGACCCGACGGCCGTGCACATCGGCCAGGTCGAGCGGCCGTCCGTCGTGGCCACCGGGCGCCTCGGTGGCCAGCGGACGGACCGGCTCGTACCAGACCTTCTCGGCGGGCACGTCGACGAGCTCGCGCTCGGGCCAGCGCAGCGCGGTCATCCTTCCGCCGAACACCGCACCCGTGTCCAGACAGATGGTGTTGTTGATCCACGATGTGTTCGGCACCGGCGTGTGGCCGTAGACGACCGCCGCGCGGCCCCGGTAGTCCTCGGCCCAGGGGTACCGCACGGGCAGGCCGAACTCATCCGTCTCGCCGGTCGTCTCCCCGTACAGGGCGTGCGAGCGGACACGCCCCGACGTACGCCCGTGGTACTTCTCGGGCAGACCCGCGTGACAGACGACCAGCTTGCCGCCGTCGAGCACATAGTGGCTGACGAGCCCGTCGATGAACTCCTTCACCTCGTTCTTGAATCCATCGTCCTCCCTGTCCAACTGCTCGATGGTCTCCGCCAGTCCATGGGTGCGCTGGACCTTCTTGCCACCCAGATAACGTCCGAGCTTGTTCTCATGGTTCCCGGGAACGCACAGAGCGTTACCATCAGCCACCATTTTCATCACGCGCCGCAACACGCCCGGGCTGTCGGGGCCGCGGTCGACGAGGTCACCGACGAAGACCGCCGTGCGGCCCTCGGGGTGCGCCCCGTCCACGTACCCCAGCTTGGCGAGCAGCGTCTCCAGCTCCGAGCGGCAGCCGTGGATGTCACCGATGATGTCGAAGGGGCCGGTGAGGTGGGTGAGGTCGTTGTAGCGCCGCTCGATGGCGATCTCGACGCTGTCCACCTCCGTCTGCGAGCGCAGCACGTGGACCTTGCGGAAACCCTCACGCTCCAGGCCCCGCAGCGAACGCCGCAGCTCACGGCGGTGGCGCGCGATGACCTGGCGGGGCATCCCGGCACGGTCGGGCCGAGCGGCGTTGCGGGCGGCGCAGACCTCCTCGGGCAGATCCAGGACAATCGCCACCGGCAGCACATCGTGCTCCCTGGCCAGCTGCACCAGCTGCCTGCGGCTCTCCACCTGCACACTGGTGGCGTCCACGACCGTCAGCCGCCCGGCCGCGAGCCGCTTGCCCGCGATGTAGTGGAGGACGTCGAACGCGTCACCGCTGGCGCTCTGGTCGTTCTCGTCGTCGGCCACCAGACCGCGGCAGAAGTCGGACGAGAGGACCTCGGTGGGCTTGAAATGCCGCCGCGCGAACGTGGACTTACCCGACCCGGTGGCGCCGATGAGGACGACGAGGGAGAGGTCGGGGACGGGGAGGGTGCGCTTGGGGGGCGGGGGCTGGATCGGATCCGGGGACTGGGTCTTGGTCGGGGGCTGGATCGCGCCCGGGAAATGGATTGGGGTCGGGACTCCCGGTTCGGTCCGGGTGGTGCTGGTGGCACCGGCCGCGGAGTGGGTGCGGCTTTCGGATTCGGAGGGGCTCACGGAGTCGGAGCCGTTCCCGGAAGGAGAGAGGCCCTTGGAAGGGGAGCGGTTACCGGAAGGAGAGAGGCTCCCGGAGTCGGAGCGGTTCGCGGACTCGTTCTCGGTGTTCATGCGGCGTTCGCCTCCTTCGCGGTCTTGATCATCTCGAACACGGCCATCTGCGTGGGCGGACCGACCTCGGCGTCGCCCGGCCCGACGGGCACGAACTCGACCCCGTATCCATGTCGTTCGGCCACCGAGGCGGCCCAGTCGCGGAACTCCGCGCGCGTCCACTCGAACCGGTGGTCGCCGTGGCGCACATGCCCGGCCGGCAACGACTCCCAGCGCACGTTGTACTCCACGTTCGGCGTCGTCACGATCACCGTGCGCGGACGCGCCGCGCCGAACACCGCGTACTCCAGCGCCGGCAGCCTCGGCAGGTCCACATGCTCGATCACCTCACTGAGCACGGCCGCGTCGTACCCCTTGAGCCGCTTGTCCGTGTACGCGAGCGATCCCTGCATCAGCGTGATCCGACCCGCCTGCCGCTCGCCCATCCGCTCCAGACGCAGCCGCCGCGCGGTGATCGTCAGCGCGCGCATAGAGACGTCCACCCCCACGATCTCGGTGAACCGGACGTCCTTCAGCAGCTCCTGTACCAACTGGCCCTGGCCGCAGCCCAGATCGAGCACCCGGCTTGCCCCGGCCCCGGCCAGCACCGCCAGAATGGCTTCGCGCCGCTGCACGGCCAGCGGCACCGGCCGCTCCTCGGTGTCGCTGGTCTCGTCCACCGCGTTGTCGATGGCCTCGACCGCGATGTCGTCGGCCTCGGCCAGCCGCACCAGTTCGAGCCGCTCCATCGCCTGCCGGGTCAGCCCCCAGCGGCGGGACAGATAGCGGCTGGCGATCAGCTTCTGCTCGGGGTGGTCGGCCAGCCAGCCGTCACCGGCGCGCAGCAGCTTGTCGACCTCGTCGGGCGCGACCCAGTAGTGCTTGGCGTCGTCGAGCACCGGCAGCAGGACGTACAACTGCCGCAACGCGTCGGCGAGCCGCAGCTCCCCTTCCAGTACGAGCCGTACGTAACGGGACTCGCCCCACTCCGGGAACTCCTCGTCCAGCACGATGGGCTCCGCCGAGACCGACGCCCAGCCCAGCGGCCCGAACAGCTTGTGTACGAGCTCGGCGCCGCCACGCGCGGGAAGCACGGGCACCTCGATGCGCAGCGGCAGGGGCGCCTCGGCCCGCTCCGGCAGCGCATTGCACACGCCGCGCAGCGCGCTCTTGAAGACAGTGCTCAGCGCGACGGACATCAGCGACGAGGCCGCGTACGGACGGTCGTTGACATACTGCGCCAGGGCGGAATCAGGTGCTCCGCCACGGCCCTTGCCGTTGCCCCGCCGCACCAGCGCCACCGGATCCACCTCCAGGAGCAGCGCGGCAGTGCAGCGCTCGGCGGTCGCCTCGGGGTAGAGGACGTGCGCGGTGCCGTGCGCCGTGGAGAACGCCTGCGCCTTCCCGGGATGCTTGTGCAGCAGAAAACCGAGGTCGGTGGCGGGGCGTTCGAGGGAACCGGTCGTGGTGATTGTCAGGAACACGCGTCGAGTATCACCCGGCTTTCGCGGCTCCCACCAGGCATTTTCCTAGAGGTGGCCGGGCGGCTGGGCGGGTGGAGGGGTGACATTACGGGCGGGCGTGGGCGTGGGCCTGGAACTCGGACCCGAGGTTCGGGCGGGGTCCACGCCTGGAGTTCGGGTCCGGCGTTCGGACCCGGAGTTCGGACCCCTGAGCTCGGACCCGGAGTCTGGCCTGGCGTTAGGACCCGCAGTGAAACGCGAGGTCCGGGGCAGGTGGGCCAAGTCGGCCGGAGCCCCCTCATGCCGTTCGCGTCACGAACCCCGCCAGCCGTGCGATCTCTGTCGGCCCCACCCGGCAGCAGCCGCCCACCAGACGAGCACCCGCACCCTGCCAAGCCTCCACGCGGGACGGGTCGAACGTTGCCCCGCCACGCCACGCCCCGGCCCGGGCGTCCCACCGCTCCCCGCTGTTGGGGTACACGACGACCGGCTTGCCGGTGACCGACGCCGCAAGCTCCACGGCGTGGTCCGCGTCGGCGGGAGTACAGCAGTTCACACCCACGGCGATCACCTGGCCCAGGCCCCTCGCCAGCGCGAACGCCTCGTCCAGCGGCTGGCCCGCCCGCGTCCGCACTCCCTCCACGCTGTAAGACAGCCATACCGGCACTCCGCACCCCTCAACGACCCGGAGCAGTGCCTCGGCCTCGTCGGCGTCGGGCACGGTTTCCAGCGCGAACACATCCGGGTCGGCCTCCGCCAGCGTCTCGACTCGGGGGCGGTGGAAGCGCTCCAGCTCCTTCACCGTCAACCCGTACCGACCCCGGTATTCGCTGCCATCTGCCAGGAAGGCACCGTAGGGGCCGATGGAGGCGGCGACCCAGACTTCGGCTGGGAGTTCGGCTTCGGCTGCGGCTGCGGCTGCTCCGGCTTCACCTTTGGGGGGCTCCCCCTCCCCTCCCCCCACCCCCCTCCCCGCCCCCGCCCTCTCCCCCGCCCTCCTCGCCAACTCCACGCTCCGCTTCAGCAGCGCCGTCGCCTCACGGCGGGGCACTCCCCGGTGTGCGAAGCCCTCGTACGTCGCCTGGTAGCTGGAGGTGATCAGTACCTCTGCGCCCGCCCGTACATACGCCTCGTGTGCGGCCTCGATCTGTCCGGGGTCGTCGGCGAGCAGCCGCGCGGACCAGAGTGGATCGCTCAAGTCGCTCCCCTGGGACTCCAGTTGATTGGAGAGGCCGCCGTCGAGGAGCAGGGGCCGCGTTGCCAGCGCCTCGGCCAGGGAACGGGCGGGACGCACGGTCAGGCCCCGTTCAGCTGGGACTGGACCTGGGAGGAGATCAGTTCGAGGTGGTCGAGGTCGTCCAGATCCAGGATTTGGAGGTAGATCCGGGAGGAGCCGATCGCCTCGTACGCGCCGATCTTGTCGACCACTTCGGCGGGGGAGCCCGCCAGTCCGTTCGCCTTGAGCTCTTCCACCTCCCTTCCGATGGCGGCCGCCCGGCGCGCCACTTCGGCGTCGTTCTTTCCCGCGCAGACGACCAGGGCGTTGGAGTACACCAGGTCGTCGGGGTCGCGTCCGGCGCTCTGGGCGGCGGTGCGCACCCGGCCGAACTGCCGCTCGCTGTCGGCCACGGAGGCGAACGGGATGTTGAACTCGTCGGCGTACTGCGCGGCCAGCCGTGGGGTGCGGACCGCCCCATGGCCGCCGATGAGGACCGGCACCTTGGCCTGGGCGGGCTTGGGGAGGGCGGGCGAGTCCATGAGCTGGTAGTAGGTGCCGTCGTAGTCGAAGGTCTTGCCGGTCTCGGTGGCCCAGAGCCCGGTGACGATGGCCAGTTGTTCCTCCAGACGTGCGGACTTCTCCTTGGGGAAGGGGATGCCGTACGCCTTGTGTTCCTCCTCGAACCAGCCCGCGCCGAGGCCGAGTTCGACGCGGCCGCCCGACATCTGGTCCACCTGGGCGACCTGGATGGCGAGGACGCCGGGGAGGCGGAAGGTGCCGGCGGTCATCAGGGTGCCGAGGCGGATACGACTGGTCTCGCGCGCGAGTCCGGCGAGGGTGATCCAGGCGTCGGTGGGGCCCGGCAGGCCGTCGGCGGAGCCCATGCGCAGATAATGGTCGGAGCGGAAAAAGGCGTTGAATCCGAGGGCTTCGGTGGCTTTGGCGACGGTGAGGAGGGTGTCGTAGTCGGCGCCCTGCTGGGGCTCCGTGAAGATTCGAAGATCCATGCCTCCATCCTGCACCTTCGAACGGTCGTCAACGCCGCCCTTGCCGCATGCTCCGCGGCTGCCCGGTCGGGTGAATATCGTCCGCCGGACGGGCCGCGCGGGCTCTGAGCAGTGACTGTGGCGCTGAGTGGTCGTTGGCTCGGGCGGAGCCGGACCGCCCGGCCCGCGCGCCGGTGGCCGCTGCCGACGCTTCTGTCGAACTGCCGCCCTCGCCGCCGTGCGGGAGGGCTTGGGCCGAGGAGGCCTTCATGTCCCAGGAAGCTTGGCCGGAGCAGGCCGTGCCGCAGGGAGCGGTCGGGCAGTCCGTGCCCGAGCAGCAGGGCGCACCGAAGGGACTGCTGGAGCAGATGGAGGAGTTGATGGCGGCGCTGACCGCGGATCTGTCGCAGCTCGACGCCGATCTGCAGTCGTCGGCCGAGCGGGTGCCGGGTCAGGAGGCCGGTGGACCTGTGGAGGGCCGTTCCACGGGGGCGTGAGAGGCGACGCGCTGTCCCCCGGCCGGTCACAACGGTCCCGCCAGTCATGACGGCCTCGCCGTGGAGTCGCGCAGGAGGCCTGGCCGTCTCTCCTCCTCGCGGACGGTGAGTCTTCGGAGCATTCCGCGGACCCGGTCGCTCGATTCGTCGGCGGCGTCGATCGCTTCGATGCACTGCCAGTAGAGCCCTTCTTCGTCGGTGGCGCAGGCGACGCCGACGAGGGCCATGCCGACGTCTCCGAGCAGGCCGCTGAGTCCGGTCAGGGTCTGCCTGGCGTCGGTGATTCCGGAGAGCTGGGTGGCACGGATGCCGCCGAAGCGCAGCCCGGGGTGGTCGAGGACGCCGCAGCCCCGCCCGCCGGTCTCGCTGAGGCCGCGCGCCTCGCCCCTGAGTTCCGGCGGCCCGGTGGACGCCAGGTGGCTCCCGATGGCCTGGGCGAGGGCTTGCGCCTGCCAGGCCTCGGCGACGATCTCCAGTGCCGCGGTGCTTTCCGCGAGCGCTAACCTGCTCATCCCGATGAGCCGTACCGCGTCCATGCGCCGCCCCCGTTCATACGACGATGCGTTTCTCCGTCACTACCTAGAGTGAGCTTCTGCGGCCGAGAAAGCCAGAGGAAATCGGAAATCTGTGGACGAGCAGGGGGTTTTGAATAACTCGCTCACTCCGAAGAGTGACCGTTTGGACTTTCTTCGGGGTTTTGCACAGGGGCGGGGGCGGTTTGTGCCTCGGCGGGGCGTCTCAGGGCCCGCTCCGGACCGGCCGGGGGCTGCGGGGCGGGCGGGAAAGCGGAGGCGGCCGGGACGGGGGCGGGAAAGCGGAGTTCGTTGCGGTCGATCTTGGCGGCGAGGGCGGCGAGCGGGTCGATGCCGAGGACCTGGCAGAGCTGGAGGAGATAGGCGAGGACGTCGGCGACCTCGTCGGTCACCTGGTGGGCGCGGTCGGGGTCGTGCATGATCCGCTCGGACTGCTCGGGAGTCAGCCACTGGAAGACCTCGAGGAGTTCGGAGGCCTCGACGCTGAGGGCGCAGACGAGGTTCTTGGGGGTGTGGAAGGGCTGCCAGTCGCGCGCGGCCGCGAAGTCGGCGAGTCGGCGCTGGAGTCCCGCTACGTCGGGTTCGGTCACGACTCCAGGTCTACCACTGTCGCTCCCGCCACTCCTCGGGCGTGTCCGGCGTCCGTGACGGTGCCGGCGAGGCGGATGTGACCGCGCCGGCACATCTCGGCGGCCAGCGCGACCAGTTCGCGGGCCTGTCGCCGGTCGAGGCCGCGGTCGAGCCCGTCGGCGAGGACGGTGAGGGTCTGGAGGGCGGAGGGGATCTCGGCGACGGTGTCGACGGCGAGGACGCCGGGGCCGGTGAGCAGGACGAGGGCGAGGGCGAGGTAGCGCAGTTCGCCTTCGCCCAGGCGGGCCACGGGGGTGGGGTTCCGTTCGCCCCGGCCCACCACCGCCCGTAAGGTGCCGTCGGCCAGTTCCTCGGCGGCGAGCGCGGTGACCGGTCCCACGCAGCCCGCGCGGGCCGCGGTGACCAGCCGGGCGTGCCGGATGGTGCACTCCTCGGCGGTGCGCGAGAGGATCTCGGCGAGGTTGTCGCAACCGCGCCGCAGCCTCCCCTGGCCGGGCAGGACGGGTTGGCGCATGCGCTGCGGCTGGGGGTCGCAGGCGAACACCGACCGCAGGGCGACCACGACTTGTTCGGCGGCGGCGATGACCCGCAGCTGGCCCTCGGTCTTGCCGGCCACGCGCAGCGGCAGCAGGGCGGTGCCGAGCCGGTCGTCCGGGAGCGGGGCGCGGGTGACCGGGACGGCCCCTGCGGTGTGCCAGGCGGCCTGCACGGTGGAGCGGCCGGGGTCACGCAGGGCGGTGGACAGGAGCGTCTCGCCGTCACTGGTCAAACGTTCGCCGACGACGCGGAGTTCCGGCTCGGCCTGGATGGCGAGGTCGAGCCGGACGGGCCCGGCGGGTCCGTCGACGGTGCAGCCGAGGCGAAATCCCCGCCGGCCTTGGGCGTCCGCCTCGGCGCGTTCGGGAACGCATCCGGCGGCGTCGGGGAACGCGGCCGCGAGGCTGGCTCCCGCGCCGAGCCGGGCCAGCGCCTCGTACGCCTGGAGGACGCTGGACTTGCCGCTGCCGCTCGGTCCCGCCAGGAGGGTGAGCGGGCCGAGCGCGAAGACCGCGCCGCGGTGTGACTTGAAGGCGGAGAGCCGCAGTTCGGTGACGGTGGGCCGGTCACAGGTTCCGTTCATGGAACGGACCGTACGAGGACGAAATCAGACGAACCGTTACGCCTCGATCACCTTCCTACGAATGAGGGACGGTTGCCCTTACCGGTGCCGCTTCGCCCTACGCGTGGGGGACGACGGCCTCGGCGATTCCCTCCACCTCCGTGCCGACGGGCGCCAGCAGGAAGACGTTGCGGTCGACACGGTGCATCCCGCTGCCCAGGCCGAAGACCACGCCGCTGCTGAAGTCGAGGATGCGCTTGGCGACTTCGGCGTCCGCGCTCGTAAGATCGAGCAGGACCGGCGTCTGCGCCATCATGTACTCGGCGACCTCGCGCGCGTCCGCGAAGACCTGGACGCGCAGCACCACGAAGCGGCGCTGCTCGACGGTCGCGTACTCGTTGGGGATGGTGCGGTGGTCCACGCGGGAGGGCCACTCGTTGCGACTGCGCAGCGGAACGACCTGGGCGAGCCCCTCCCACTGTTCATCGGTGACGTCGTACCTGCTCACCGGACCACCTCGCCCCTGTGCTGTATCTGCATCCGGCCATGATGACGCCGCTCACCCGTTCAGCCCAACTCCGACACGGCTCTGAGCTGTGAAGTTGTCCCGGACCGGGGCGTACTAACGTGCACCGGCCAAGTCCACGGCGTCGGCCACCCGGGTGAAGAAGCGGGCATGGGCCGGGGCGCTGCACGGCGCTTCGGGGTTCCACGGCAGCACGCGGGCGCGGTCCTCGATGGTCCGCCAGTGCGGGTCGGAGCGCAGTCGCTCCATGGGAGTGGCGTTCACCCGTACGTCGCACAGCACGATCTCGGCGGGCAGGGCGGCGCTCTCCTGCCAGGTGAGCGTGGTCCAGTTGGCGCCGGTCGCGGCGGGCGGGTCCACCAGGTTCACGCCGTGCTCGGCGAGGGCACGCAGCTCCGGCCAGGCAGCGGGGCGGGCCACATGGACCTGGTCGGACCCGGCCGGCGAGAGCGCGAGCACACGGGGCCCGCCGGGGGGCTCCGGCCGCGCGCGCGTGGCGGCCGTCACCGCGCGCAGCCGGCGCTGTGCCGCGTCGAGGAGGCGGGTGGCGTCCTCGCGGCGGCGGTCGCCTCCCAGGGCGCGTGCGAGGTCCGCGAAGCGGCTCCTGATCTCCGCCAGTGAGCGTGAGTGCCCGATGTCGATGACGACCACCGGAACGTGTTCCTCCAGGTGTTTGGCCGTCTCGGGGTCGAGGCCGTAGACCCGGCCGCCTCCATAGCTGACGGCCACCACGAGGTCGGGTGTGCCCTGGAGCAGGACGTCGAGGTCGAGCGCGGCGCCCGCGCCCAGGTAGCGCAGGCGGTTCAGGGGCAGGCCGCCCGCTTTGGCGCGGTCGGGGGCGGCACCGTCGTGGAAGGAGCCGAAGACGGCTCCCGGGCCGACGCCGTGGTCCCAGAGCGTGGCTCCGGCCTGGATGTAGGCGGTCACCCGGGTGGGCACCCGCGCCGCCGTCGCCGTCTGCCCGCGGTCGTCCGAGAACTGCCAGACCGGCTTGTCCATGAGGTCACACGCCCCCTGTAGGTCGCTGTGCGCCAGCGTCGGGCCACGCTACGCCCGAGTCGTCCCGCCCCGCCAGGATCCGTAACCGCTTACCTGCCCGTCGTACAGGCGCCTCACCCTCCTGGCCACGCTCCGTCGTCCGCGCCCCGGAGCGCGCAAACGCTCGGCGCGCGGGGTGGCGTACGCCTGGCTAGCGTGGCGAAAGGGGCTGTCGTCACACAGGAGAGGGCACAGTCATGGCCGCAGAACCAGAGGGCACTCCGTGCTGGGTCGATGCGATGTTCACGGACGTCGAGGGAGCGAAGAGCTTCTATGGTGACGTGCTGGGCTGGACGTTCGGCGAGGCGTCGTCGCAGTACGGCGACTACACCCAGGCGTACGCCGACGGCAAGGCGGTGGCGGCCGTCGTACCGCCGATGCCCGGTCAGGAGGGGCAGTCGGCGTGGTGTCTCTACCTCGCGTCGCCCGATGTCGCCGCGACCGCCGAGAAGATCAAGGACAACGGCGGCGAGGTGCTGATGGAGCCGATGCAGGTCGGCGGCTTCGGTTCGATGGCGATCGCCCGCGAGCCCAGCGGCGCGGTCTTCGGCGTGTGGCAGGCGGGCAGCCACGAGGGCTTCGAGGCCAGGGCGGTGCCCGGCGCGTACTGCTGGGCCGAGTTCTTCACCCGCGACCCGGCGAAGCTCGACACGTTCCTGCCCGCGGTGTTCCCCTACAGCGCCAAGCAGATGCAGGACGACGCGACGGACTTCCGCGTCTTCAGCGTGGGTGACCAGATGGTTCTGGGCCGGATGAGGATGACGGAGGAGTTCCCGCCCGAGATTCCCTCGTACGTGAACGTGTACTTCACGGTCGCCGACTGCGACGAGGCGGTGGCCAAGGCGACCAAGCGGGGCGGGGTGCTGCGGTTCGGGCCGATGGACACGCCCTTCGGCCGGTTCGCGGCGCTCAGCGACCCGCAGGGCGCGGCATTCTCGGTGATCGACCTGCGGCGGACGCAGGGCGAGATGCCGGGGATGACCGAGGTCTGACGGTCCTCGCGGTCCTGGGGTGTGCGGGCACGCGCGCGTGCCCGCGCACCCCTGACCTGTCGAACGGCCCCCAGGCATAGATTTCACCTATATAGGTGAGGTCCCCCTACGTAAGTAAGGTAGCAGGCGCGTCGAACCTACGGAGGCAAGGTTCCGGCTTCCTCCTCACACCGGGCACGAGTGCCGCGTGATGTCCGACATCGGAGGTGTGCCGCAGTCGCACACAGGTGCTCACAGCATCGGGGCGCGTTTAGTGTGGCCGACGTAACCACTCGTGATCGCCGCACGTGACATCGAAGTAACGGGCATTTCGTACGGTCGGAGCCCAAGGGATCCCGGCCGAGACGAGAGGGGACACCCGTTGACCGCACAGGGCACGCGGGCCGCCACCGACCAGGTGCGCACGGTCTGCTCGTACTGCGGTGTGGGCTGCGGGATGGTCCTCGACATCACCGTCGGGCCGGACGGCCGGCGCACGGTGCTGAAGGCCTCCGGCGACAAGGCGCACCCCGCCAATTCCGGTCGGCTGTGCACCAAGGGGGCGACGACGGCGGACATGCTCGCGGCTCCAGGGCGCCTGAGCACCGCGCTGATACGGGGCGAACGAGGGGCGGAGCCGGTGCCGGCCGGGGTCGACGCGATGATCGCCGAGACGGCGGGCAGGCTGCGGGCGATCGTCGACGAGCACGGCCCGGACGCCGTCGCGCTGTATGTGTCGGGCCAGATGAGCCTGGAGGCGCAGTATCTGGCCAACAAGCTGACCAAGGGCTTCATCGGGACCAATCAGATCGAGTCCAACTCCCGCCTGTGCATGGCCAGCGCGGGCAGTGGCTACAAGCTGTCGCTCGGGGCGGACGGGCCGCCCGGCTCGTACCAGGACTTCGAGAAGGCCGACGTCTTCCTGGTCATCGGCTCCAACATGGCCGACTGCCACCCCATCCTCTTCCTGAGGATGATGGAGCGCGTCAAGGCGGGGGCGAAGCTGATCGTCGTCGATCCGCGCCGCACCGCGACCGCCGCCAAGGCCGACCTCTTCCTCCAGATCAAGCCGGGCACGGACCTCGCACTGCTCAACGGCCTGCTCCACCTCCTCAAGGAGGACGGGCACACCGACCCCGACTTCATAGCCGCGCACACCGAGGGCTGGGAGGCGATGGGCGAGTTCCTCGCCGACTACCCGCCCGGCTGCGTCGCCAGGACCACCGGCATCCCCGAGGACGACATCCGTAGGGCTGCCCGGTGGATCGGTGAGGCCGGCGCGTGGATGAGCTGCTGGACCATGGGGCTCAACCAGTCCACGCACGGCACCTGGAACACCAACGCCCTGGTCAACCTGCATCTCGCGACGGGCGCGATATGCCGCCCCGGCAGTGGCCCGTTCTCGCTCACCGGTCAGCCGAACGCCATGGGCGGCCGCGAGATGGGCTACATGGGCCCGGGGCTGCCCGGTCAGCGCTCGGTGCTCGTCGACGACGAGCGGGCCTTCACCGAGGAGCTGTGGGGGCTGGAGCCCGGCACGCTGCGCACGGACGGGGCGGGGCTCGGGACGGTCGAACTGTTCCGGCGGATGGCCGGCGGTGACATCAAGGCGTGCTGGGTGATCTGCACCAACCCGGTCGCCTCCGTCGCCAACCGCCGCACCGTCGTCGAGGGGCTGAGCGCGGCCGAGTTCGTCGTCGTCCAGGACGTGTTCGCCGAGACCGAGACCACCGCATACGCGGACGTGGTGCTGCCGGGCGCCCTGTGGACGGAGGCCGAGGGCGTCCTCGTCAACAGCGAGCGCAACCTCACCCTCGCCAGGAAGGCCGTCGACCCCCCTGGCGAGGCGCTGCCCGACTGGCAGATCATCGCGCGCGTGGCGTGCGCCATGGGGTACGAGGAGGCGTTCACCTACGCCGGTCCCGAGGACGTCTTCGAGGAGATCAAGCGCGCCTGGAACCCGAAGACCGGCTACGACCTGCGCGGGGTCACCTACGAGCGGCTGCGCGGCACACCCGTGCAGTGGCCCGCGCCCACCGCCGAGGGCCCCGACCGCAATCCGATCCGGTACGTGGCCGAGGACGGCGGCGGCCCGGTGTTCCCGACGCCGAGCGGACGTGCCGTCTTCCACGCGCGCCCGCACCTCCCGGCCGCCGAGATGCCCGACGACGACTTCCCGTTCGTCCTCAACACCGGTCGGCTGCAGCACCAATGGCACACCCTCACCAAGACGGGGAAGGTGGCCAAGCTCAACAAGCTCAACCCGGCGCCGTTCGTGGAGGTGCACCCCGAGGACGCGGAACGCCTCGGCATCACCGACGGCGACGGGGTGGAGATCGCCTCGCGGCGCGGCCGGGCGGTGCTGCCCGCCGTGGTGACCGACCGGGTACGGCCGGGCTGCTGCTTCGCACCCTTCCACTGGAGCGACCTGTACGGCACGGATCTGAGCATCAACGCGGTGACCAGCGACGCGGTCGACCCGATCTCGCTCCAGCCCGAGTTCAAGGTGTGCGCGGTGTCGCTGACGAAGTCGGCGGTCGAGCCCGCGCGGCCCGCGATGCCGGGGACGGCGAGGGGGCTGGGCGGGACGTCGGCAGCCGGAGACGGCCCGGGCGGGAGGGCGGCGGGCCTGACCGGGACAGCGGGAACGCTGGTTTCGGGCGGGGCGATGGCGGGGGTCGGCGCGACCAGCACGACGGGAGAGACCGGCCCCACTGGCGCGACCATCGCGGCAGGAGCGACCGGCACGACGGGCGCAAGCAGCACGACAGGGGCGCTCGCCGCAGGCACCGCGCTCCTCGACGCCCCCGTGCCCCTTCCCCACGCCGTCCCCGCCCAGCGCACGGCCCCCGACGCGCACCTGGCGTCCGGCCGAGCAGCGGCCCCGGCCGCCCTGTTCGGGCTCGGCACACCACCGCCGGTCCTCACCGAAGGCGAACGCCAGTACCTCGCCGGGTTCCTGGCCGGGCTGGAGTCGGGCGCGCCCGGCATTCCCGTACTGCCGCCGACAGCGCCGTTCAGCGAGGAGCACGCGCTGTGGGTGAACGGCGTGCTGGCCGGGATGTACTCGCGGACGGCGCCGGGCCCCGCCCCCGCGCCCGTCGCGCAGGCCCAGGCCCCCGCGGGCCGTGACGTGCTCCTGCTGTGGGCCTCGCAGACCGGCAACGCCGAGCAGCTCGCGGCGGCCGGAGCCGAACAGCTCGCCGCCGCCGGGCACCGCGTCCGCCTCGTCGCCATGGACGACACCACACCCGACACGCTGCCCACGGACGCCGAGGTGCTGCTGATCACCAGCACCACCGGGGACGGCGAGGCGCCCGACAACGGCGCCGCCTTCTGGGACGCGCTCACCGACGAGGGGGCCCCGCGTCTGGAGGGACGCCGCTACGCGGTCCTGGCGTTCGGGGACTCGTCGTACGACGAGTTCTGCGGACACGGCCGACGCCTGGACCGGCGCCTGGCCGAACTGGGCGCCGTACGCCTGCTGCCCCGCACCGATTGCGAGCCGGACTTCGAGGACCGGGCGCAGGAGTGGCTGGGCGGGGTGCTGGCCAAGCTGGCGGAGCTGTCGGCCGCCACCGCCACGGCTTCCGGCCATCCGTCGGACGGATCGTCCGCCGGTCACCCGCCGGATACGGCCCTGGGCGCCCCCACCGCCTGCACCCCCGGCACCCACACCCCGTCCGGCTCAGGAAATTCTTCCGACGAATTCGTGGAGGGCCGGGAACTCGCGACGCTGACCGCCCGTTCACCGGGTACAGCAGCATCCTCGGTCCGCAACACCACCACGGTCCCTACCAGTTCCGGGGCGACCCGATCCCAGGGCACGCCCGACACCTCTCTCCCCACCGTCCCGCTCCCCAGCTCCCGTGCCGCCGCCATCACGGCCCGGCTGACGGGGAACTCGTTGCTCAGCCTCCCCGGGTCGAGCAAGGAGGTGCGACGGTTCACCTTCGACACCCGCGCGAGCGACATCCCGCTCACCTACGCGGTCGGGGACGCGCTGGGCGTCCACCCGGTCAACTCACCCGATCTGGTGGCCGAGTGGCTGGCCGTCACCGGTCTGGACTCCACCACGCCCGTCGAGATCGGCGGGTTCGGCGAAGTCCCGTTCGGTACGGCGCTGCACGAGCACCTGGACATCACACGCCTCGGCCCCGATCTGCTCAAGTTCGTCGCCGAGCGGACCCACGACCGCCGCCTGAAGGACTTGCTGCGCGCCGACAACAAGTGGCAGCTGGCGCAGTGGTCCTGGGGCCGCCAGGCGGTGGATGTGGTGGCCGAGCACGGGGTGCGCGCGAGCGCGGCCGAGTGGGCGGGCGTCCTGCGCGGCCTGCGTCCCCGGCTGTACTCGATATCGTCCAGCCCGCTGACCGACCCGCATGAGGTGTCCCTGACGGTCTCCGTCGTCCGGTACGAGAACCGCCTGGGCCACCCGCGTGCGGGCGTCTGCTCGGCCCTGCTCGCGGACGCGCCGCCGGACGCACCGGTGCCGGTGTACGTCCAGCGCACCCGGCACTTCCGGCCGCCCACCGACCCGGGGACGCCGATGGTGATGGTCGGCCCCGGCACCGGGGTCGCGCCGTTCCTCGGTTTTCTCTACGAGCGCCGATCCCTGGGCCACTCCGCTCCGAACTGGCTGTTCTTCGGAGAGCAGCACCGTGCCACCGACTTCTACTACGAGGACGAGCTGACCAAGCTGAGCGCGGAGGGCACGCTCACACGCCTGGACACCGCGTTCTCCCGCGACCAGCGCGCCAAGGTGTACGTGCAGGACCGGATGCGCGAGCACGGCCCGCTGCTGTGGTCCTGGCTCCAGGACGGGGCGCACTTCTACGTGTGCGGCGACGCCTCCCGTATGGCCAAGGACGTCGACCGGGCGCTGCGCGACATCGCCATCGCCCATGGCGGCCTGGACGAGGAGTCGGCGGCGGCGTATCTGAAGCGGCTGACGGCGGGGAAGCGGTACGTCCGGGACGTGTACTGAGAGGGCCCCGAACCCCGGACCGGGCACGAAGGGCAAACCACTGCCGGGACCAGAGGCGGTATGCCTCCGGACCGTACGCCGGAACGAGGCCGCGCCGGCCCGGAGCCGGGTCGGACGACGTACAGCCCCCACACACACGCACGCGCACATACGCACGCACGCGATGGACTCGCTGGGACGCCCAACTATATGTTCGGGGAGATCGACTGGAAGATCGGCAAGGTTCAGCAAGGCCCCGGAAGGAACCCCCACGCATGGGTCGCAGCACGACCAGCGCACTCCCGCCCACCGGCGCACAGCCCGACCACGACCACGTCCTGCTGTCCGTCCACGGCCGCGCCGCGCACCTCACCCTGAACCGGCCGAAGGCGCTCAACGCGCTGACCCACGCCATGGTCCGCCGGATCGACGAGGCGCTGACGGCATGGGAGCACGACCCGGAGGTGGCGACGGTCGTCCTGACGGGTGCCGGTGAACGCGGCCTCTGCGCGGGCGGCGACATCCGCGCGATCTACGAGGACGCCCGCGCGGGCGGCACGGCCTCGGCGGACTTCTGGCGGGACGAGTACCGCCTCAACGCCCGGATCGCCCACTGGCCCAAGCCGTACGTGGCGGTGATGGACGGCATCGTGATGGGTGGCGGGGTCGGGGTCTCGGCCCACGGCAATGTGCGCGTGGTCACCGAGCGCTCCCGCGTCGCCATGCCCGAAACGGGCATCGGCTTCGTCCCGGACGTGGGCGGTACGTATCTGCTCAGCCGCGCCCCCGGCGAACTGGGCACCCATCTGGCCCTCACGGGCGCACAGGTGGGGGCGGCGGACGCACTGCTGTGCGGCTTGGCGGACCACTACGTCCCCTCGGCCCGACTCGAAGACTTCCTGGCGGAGCTGGCGACCACTTCCGTACAGGAAGCGCTCCCCCGCCACACCCACCGACCCCCGCCCGGCGAGCTGGCCGCCCACCGCGACTGGATCGACCACTGCTACGCGGCGGACACCGTGGAGGAGATCGTGGACCGCCTGCTCACCACAGGCGTCCAGGAGGCGAAGCAGACGGCCGAGACCCTCCTGACGAAGTCCCCCACGTCCCTGAAGGTCACCTTGACGGCCATGCGCCGGGCCCGCGCACTGCCCACCCTGGAGGCGGTCCTGACTCAGGAGTACCGCGTCTCCCGCGCGGCCCTGACCTCCCCGGACCTGGTCGAGGGAATCCGCGCCCAGGTCATCGACAAGGACCGCGAGCCGAAGTGGCGCCCGGGGGCGCTGGGGAAGGTCGGGGACGCGGAGGTGGAGAGGTTCTTCGGCGGTACGAGCGCCTGGGAGCCCCTGTTCGCGTCCGGCGGTTGAGGGGACGGCAGCCGCCCCCGGACCGTCCCCCGGCGCCCGGGGACGATCCGGGATCCGGACCACCCTGCCGACCGCAGCCTCGATCGGCAGGCCGAAGAACCACCCCAGCCGCAGCCTCGGAGAAGCAGCAGCTCAGCCGTCCTCGCGCACCGGCTCCAAAATCGCCACGCACTCCACATGATGCGTAACCGGGAAGAGGTCGAACGCCCGGAGCGTGCGTACCTTGTAGCCGCCCTCCGCGAAGTACGCCAGGTCCCGGGCCAGGGCCGCCGGGTCGCAGGCCACGTAGGCGATGCGGCGCGCGCCCAGGCCCGCGAGGTAGCGGACCGTCTGCTTGCCCGCGCCCGCTCGCGGCGGGTCCAGGACGATCAGGTCCGCTTCGGTGATCTTCGTGCGGGGCAGGACCTGCTCGACCTTGCCCTGTTCCACGCGGACGCGCGGCAGGTCCGCCAGGTTGTGGCGGGCGTCCTCCACCGCGCGCTTGGAGGACTCGATGCCCAGCACCGCGCCCTGCTCGCCGACCCGCTCCGCGATCGCGCCCGCGAAGAGGCCGACGCCGCAGTACAGGTCGAGCGCCATCTCGCCCTTGCGCGGCATCAGGCCCTGCATCACGGCCTTGACCAGGGTGTCGGCCGCCTTCGGGTGGACCTGCCAGAAGCCGCCCATGCCCACCCGGTACGTACGCTCGTCCGCCCGCTCGCGCACGAACGCGCGGCCGTGGACGCGGTGGACACCGCCGTCCTTCTCCTCGACGCGCAGCACCGAGACCGGCTTGTCGAGTTCGACGAGGGGGAGGCGGCCGCCCGGGCGCGGGGTCAGGACCACCTGGCGGTCGTGCGAGCCCGTCGCCGCGATCGCCTCGACGGCCTCCATCTGCGGCCACTCGCGCTTCTCGACGCCCAGCTCGCTGACGCCGGGCGCCGCGATCATGCAGTGGTCGATGATCTGGACGTCGTGCGAGCGGTGCTTGCGCAGACCGGCCCGGCCGTCCTCGTCGATGGCGTACTGGACGCGGGTGCGCCAGGCCGGGACCTGGCCCGCGGGGAGCTTGTCGCCCTCGGCGGGCATGACCGTGCCGTCCCAGCCGGCCTCCTCGGGCGTCAGCCCGGCGAGCCGGCGCAGCTGCTCGGTGATGACCTCGCCCTTGAGGCGGCGCTGCGCGCCCGGCTTGGCGTGCTGCCAGTCGCAGCCGCCGCACTTGCCGGGGCCCGCGAACGGGCACGGCGCCTCGACCCGGTCCTTGGAGGCGGAGAGGATCTCGATCGCGTCCGCGCGCAGATAGCGGGAGTCCTCGTCGCCCTCGGTGACGCGCGCGACGATCCTCTCGCCCGGCAGCGCGTGCCTGACGAACAGCACCCGGCCCTGCTCCGTGCGGGCGATGCAGTGCCCGCCGTGCGCCACGGGGCCGACCTCGACCTCGTACTCCTGCCCGACCAGCGAAGACGAGGACGGGGACGAAGACGAGGACGAGGAATCAGACTCGTTCTGCATGAGGGCGGGACTCCAGGGTGCCAAGGGGGAACGGGGAAGGGGCCGCCGTCCCCGTGAAGGACCGTTCTCAGGTCCCGTGCGGACGGCAGCCCCCCAGTCTACGTCCCCGAAGGGCCCGGACCTGCCCCTCAGCCCTTGCCGGTCGGCTCCTTCGGCCGGTGCGCCGACACCGGGCCGCGCCGCACCGAACCCGGCGCGTTCCAGTCCTGCCGCTTGCGGGCCCGCTTCTTGGCGACCTCGGAGGACTGGAGCTGGTACGGGACCGACGTCACCATCACGCCGGGCGTGAAGAGCAGGCGGCCCTTCAGACGCAGCGCGCTCTGGTTGTGCAGGAGGTGCTCGTACCAGTGGCCGACCACGTACTCGGGGATGTAGACGCTGACCGCGTCGCGCGGGCTCTCGCGCCGCAGGCCCTTGACGTATTCGATGACCGGGCGGGTGATCTCGCGGTACGGCGAGTCGATGATCTTCAGCGGGACGTCGATGCCGCGCCGGTCCCACTCGTCCTTGAGTGCCTTGGTCTCGGCCGCGTCGACGCTGACGCTGATCGCCTCCAGCTGGTTGGTGTGCAGCAGCTTGGCGTAGGCGAGGGCGCGCAGGGTCGGCTTGTGGAGCTTGGAGACCAGGACCACGGAGTGGACGCGCGAGGGGCGGACGTACTCGTCGGGGCGCTCCTCGGCCGCGGCGATCTCCTCGGCCACCTTGTCGTAGTGCTTGCGGATCGCGGTCATCGTTCCGTAGAAGATCACCATGCCGAGCAGCGCGACCCAGGCGCCGTGGGTGAACTTGGTGGCGAGGACCACGACCAGGACCAGGCCGGTGAAGAAGGCGCCGAAGGTGTTGATCGCCCGGCTGCGGACCATGCGGCGGCGCTTGGCCGGGTCCTGCTCGGTGGCGAGGTGGCGGTTCCAGTGCCGGACCATGCCGGTCTGGCTCAGGGTGAAGGAGACGAAGACGCCGACGATGTAGAGCTGGATCAGCCGGGTCGAATCAGCGCCGTAGATCACCACGAGCAGGATCGCGGCCCCGGCCAGCAGCACGATGCCGTTGGAGAACGCGAGGCGGTCGCCGCGGGTGTGCAGCTGGCGCGGTAGATAGCGGTCCTGGGCGAGGATCGAGCCGAGCAGCGGGAAGCCGTTGTACGCGGTGTTGGCGGCCAGGAACAGCACGAGGGCGGTGGCGGCCGCGAGGATGATGAAGAGGAAGCTGCCCTTGCCGAAGACGGCCTCGGCGACCTGGGAGATCACCGGATTCTGGACGTAGTCGGAACCGACCGGGACGCCGTTGTGGAGCAGGTCGGTGGCGGGCTTCTCGGCCATCCGCACCTTCGTGACCATGGCCAGCGCGATGATGCCGCAGAACATGGTGACCGCGAGGGCGCCCATGAGGGCCAGCGTGGTCGCGGCGTTCTTCGACTTGGGCTTGCGGAAGGCCGGGACGCCGTTGCTGATCGCCTCGACGCCGGTGAGCGCGGCACAGCCGGAGGAGAAGGCGCGCAGCAGCAGGAAGACGAGCGCGAAGCCCGCCAGGCCCTGGTGCTCGGCGTGGATGGTGTAGTCGGCCGTCGGGGCCTTCATGGTGTGGTCGAGGACCCCGCCCTTGAAGGCGCCCCAGGCGATCATGACGAAGACGCCGCCCACGAAGACGTAGGTGGGGATGGCGAAGAGCTTGCCGGACTCCTTGACCCCGCGCAGGTTCATCAGGGTCAGCAGGACGATCACGACGACCGCGCACAGCACCTTGTGCTCGACGACGAACGGCACGGCCGAGCCGAGGTTCTCGATGCCGGAGGCGATCGAGACGGCGACGGTCAGGACGTAGTCGACGAGGAGCGCGCTGGCGACGGTGAGTCCGGCCTTGGGCCCCAGATTGGTGGTGGCGACCTCGTAGTCACCGCCGCCGCTGGGGTACGCGTGCACGTTCTGCCGGTACGAGGCGACCACCGTGAACATCAGCACCACGACCGCCACGGCGATCCAGGGGCTGTAGTGGTACGCCGACACACCCGCCACGGACAGCACCAGGAGGACTTCTCCGGGTGCGTACGCGACGGACGAGAGCGGGTCGGACGCGAAGACGGGGAGCGCGATGCGCTTGGGGAGGAGCGTTTCTCCCAGCTTGTCGCTGCGCAGCGCCCGGCCGATCAGGATCCGTTTGGGCACGTCGGTCAGTTTGGACACAACAGAGAAGCCTAAGGGCATCGTGTTGACGCGGCCCACCCGCCACCCCCCATCCGTACGAGCAAGCCGCCCGCACGGCCGTGGCGGCGCGCCGCCGGGCGGGTGCGGAGGCGGGCATTCCGCGCGGCTCGACGGCTTCGGGGTCCGGTCGCGGTGAACGACGTGCCGCTTCCACGCGTCTCAGCCTGCGTGACGGGTGTGCGGCGGGGCACCGTCCGGTGGGATGCTCACCGACTGCGCCGGGGGAAGTACCGACGCTGGTGAGTGCATCGCGCCGTGAGCCGCATAAGCTCGTCACCGGGCAACGCCGAGAAGGAAGTATGTGAGGGGACGTGCACATCGTCATCATGGGCTGCGGGCGAGTGGGAGCCGCTCTCGCGCAGACCCTGGAGCAGCAGGGGCACACGGTCGCCGTCATCGACCAGGACCCCACGGCCTTCCGCCGGCTCGGTTCGGGGTTCAGCGGGCGCCGGGTCACCGGCGTCGGCTTCGACCAGGACACCCTGCGTGAAGCGGGGATCGAGGAGGCCGGCGCGTTCGCGGCGGTCTCCAGCGGCGACAACTCCAACATCATCGCGGCCCGGGTGGCCCGGGAGATGTTCGGGATCGAGAACGTCGCGGCCCGTATCTACGACCCGCGCCGTGCCGAGGTGTACCAGCGGCTCGGCATCCCGACGGTCGCCACGGTCCGCTGGACCGCCGACCAGATGCTGCGGCGGCTGCTGCCGTCCGGCTCGGAGCCGCTGTGGAGCGACCCGAGCGGCGCCCTCCAGCTGGCGGAGGTGCACACCTCCGCGGCCTGGATCGGCCACAAGGTCAGCAGGCTCCAGGAGGAGACGGGCGTCCGCGTCGCGTTTCTCACCCGGCTGGGCGAAGCCGTGCTGCCCAGCTCCCAGACGGTTCTGCAGGAAGGCGACCTCGTCCACGTGATGCTGCGGACGGACGAGGTCGACAAGGTGGAGGCGGCCTTCGCCCAGGGTCCCGAGGAGGGCGGTCACTGATGCGCGTCGCGATTGCCGGGGCCGGTGCGGTGGGTCGTTCCATCGCGGGCGAGCTGCTGGAGAACGGTCACGAGGTGCTCCTCGTCGACAAGGCGCCCACCGCCATCTCGGTGGAGCGGGTACCGCAGGCGGAGTGGCTGCTGGCCGACGCCTGTGAGATCACCTCGCTGGACGAGGCGGCGCTCCAGCGCTGCAACGTGGTCATCGCGGCCACCGGCGACGACAAGGTGAACCTGGTCGTCTCGCTGCTCGCGAAGACCGAGTACGGCGTGCCGCGCGTGGTCGCCCGGGTCAACAACCCGAAGAACGAGTGGCTGTTCAACGAGTCGTGGGGCGTGGACGTCGCCGTCTCGACCCCGCGTCTGATGTCGGCGCTGGTCGAGGAGGCGGTGAGCGTCGGCGACCTGGTACGGCTGCTGCGCTTCAGCCACGGCGACGCCAACCTCGTCGAGCTGACGCTGCCGCCGGAGTCGGCGCTCGCGGGCACCCAGGTCGGGGACGTGGCCTGGCCCCAGGACACCTCGCTGGTCACGATCATCCGCGGTACGCGGGTGCTCACCCCGCAGCCCGAGGAGACCCTGGAGGCCGGTGACGAGCTGCTCTTCGTGGCCGCGCAGGCGCGCGAGGAGCAGTTGGAGGACCTGCTGTCGGTCCGCCGCGAGGAGTCCGCGAGCTGACGCGCCCTCACGGCGGGGGAAGGGGCCGGGAGTACGTCGCGTACTCCCGGCCCCTTCCCGTGTCCGCCCGCTGCGGGCTGTCTGCGGCCGATCACGCCCACGCGGCGCCGCACATGTCACAGGCCCGCGCCTCTTGGGCGCGAAAGGGGCCCGGGGTGCGACGCGCACCCCGGGCCCCTTTCGCGCCGTCAGTTCCCGGCCGCCTCGGCAGCCTTCGCCGCCTTGGCCGCCGCCTCCTCGGCCTCCATCTCCGCGAACACGTCGATGGGCGGCGGGGCCTTGGCCAGGAAGATCCAGGTCAGCCAGACCGCCAGCAGGAACGGCGGGATCTTCAGGGCGATCAGCACCCAGCCGAGCTGGGAGGTGTTGGCCCACCAGTACAGCGGGAAGAGGATCGCGCACTTGGCGAGCAGGATCAGGCCCCAGGCCCAACTCGCCTTGGCGTACGCCTTCTTGCGGCCGGGGTTCCTGGTGCGCCAGGACAGGTTCTCCTTGAAGACCGGGCCCAGCATCAGGCCGATCAGCGGGACCCCGAAGACCGTCGTCACCAGGTACGCCAGCGCCAGGCCCAGGGTGTAGAGCATGCCCGGGAGATAGAAGTCCTTGGCGTTGCCCGTCATCATCGCGAAGACCACGCCGAAGGCCACCCCGAAGACGCCGCTGAAGGCGTGCTTGACGGTGTCCTTGCGGATCAGCCGGACGACGACGAGCAGCAGCGACACCGCGACGGCGGCGATCGCCGAGCTGTGCAGGTCCTTGTTGACCGTGAAGATCGTGACGAAGAGGAGCCCGGGCAGGCAGGTCTCCACCATGCCCCGGATCCCGCCGAACGCGTCGAAGAGCGCGGCTTCGGTGACGGCTCTGGCGTCGGCGTCGGCGCGCGCGTCCTTGGTGTGCGGGGCGGCGGTCGTGGTGGTCGGCTTGTCGACTGACGTCACCGGCTACTCCTGTCCGAGCGGTCGGAGTTCGTATTTGGGGTTGAACAGCACCCGCCGGCCGTGGCTCATCGAGATCCGGCCCGAGGCGATCAGCTTGCGGCCCGGCTCTATGCCCACGATCGAGCGCCGTCCCAGCCACACCACGTCCAGCGGGGCGGTCCCGTCGAAGAGCTCGGCCTCCAGCGCCGGGACGCCCGCCCTCGGGCGCAGGGTGACCGTCCGCAAGGTACCAGTCACCTTGACTATCTGGCGGTCGTCGCAGTCGGAGATGCGGGTGCACCCCGTGGCCTGCGTGTCCTCCTGCAGTTCCGCGGAGTGCAGCTCCTCCTGCGAGGTGGACAGCCGGTCGAGCATCCGGCGGAAGCGCCCCGCGGGCTTCTCGGTTCGAAGGTCAGCACTCATACAGAAAGCGTACCGGCCCCCACCGACACGGGAGGTGTCCTCGCCCGGCCCGCGCCCGGCCCCCACCCGGCCCCCCGCCCGGGCCTCCTTCGCGGCCGTCACCGCGCGGACACGTCCGCTCACCGCTCGAAGCGGTAGCCCATGCCCGGCTCGGTGATGAAGTGGCGCGGATGCGAGGGATCGCGCTCCAGTTTCCGGCGCAGCTGGGCCATGTAGACGCGCAGGTAGTTCGTCTCCGTCCCGTAGGAGGGGCCCCAGACCTCCTGGAGGAGCTGCTTCTGGCTGACCAGCCGGCCGGTGTTGCGCACCAGCACTTCGAGCAGATGCCACTCGGTGGGCGTGAGGCGTACGTCCCGGCCCTCCCGGTTGACCTTCTTGGCGGCCAGGTCGACGGTGAAGCCCTCGGTCTCCACCGTCACCACGTCGTCCGCGCCCTCGCCGCCGACCGGTTCGGCGCGGCGGACGGCCGCCCGCAGCCGGGCGAGCAGTTCGTCCATGCCGAAGGGCTTGGTGACGTAGTCGTCGGCGCCCGCGTCCAGCGCCTCGACCTTCTCGTCGGAGGTGTGGCGGGCCGAGAGGACCAGGATCGGCACCCGGGTCCAGCCGCGCAGCCCCCGGATCACGTCGACGCCGTCCATGTCGGGCAGGCCGAGGTCCAGGACCACCACGTCGGGGTGGCGGGCCGCCGCGAGCTGGAGGGCACTCGCCCCGTCGGGGGCCGCGTCCACCTCGTACTTCCTCGCCCTGAGGTTGATCACGAGGGCACGTACGATCTGCGGCTCGTCGTCCACCACGAGCACCCGGGTCATGCGGGTCCTGCTTTCTGTCGGAGGGCCGTACGTCACGAGGCGGCCCGGGCGGTGAGGCCGGCGGTGAGCGGGCCGGGGCCGGGGACCGCCCGGAGGGTGAGGACCATGGTCATGCCGCCGCCGGGGGTGTCCTCCGCGGTGAGGGTGCCGCCCATCGACTCGGCGAAGCCCCGGGCCACCGCGAGCCCCAGTCCCACTCCGGCGCCGCGCGGGGCGTCACCGTACCGCTGGAAGGGCTCGAAGATCCGTTCCTTGCTCTCGTCGGGGACGCCGGGGCCCCGGTCGGCCACCCGGACCTCCACACGCTCGCCCAGCGCGCTCGCGGCCACCAGGACGGGCGTGCCGGGAGGGCTGTACTTGACGGCGTTCTCCACGAGGTTGGCGACGGCCCGCTCCAGGAGTCCGGCGTCGACGGCGACCATCGGCAGGCTCTCCGGCACGTCCAGCTCGACGCTGTCCTCGGGGACACCGCCGAGCGCCATCGGGACCACCTCGTCGAGGTCGGTCCCGCGGATGATCGGGGTGACCGTGCCGGTGCTGAGGCGGGACATGTCGAGCAGGTTGCCGACGAGGTGGTCGAGCCGGTCGGCACCCTCCTCGATGCCCGCCAGGAGCTCGGCCTCGTCCTCCTCGGACCAGTCGACGTCGTCGGAGCGCAGCGAGGTGACGGCGGCCTTGATGGAGGCCAGCGGGGTGCGCAGGTCGTGGCTGACAGCGGCGAGCAGCGCGGTGCGGATGCGGTTTCCCTCGGCGAGCTTGCGGGACTCCTCGGCCTCGTCGACCAGGCGCCGGCGGTCGAGGACGACGGCGGCCTGGGCGGCGAAGGCGCCGAGCACCCGGCGGTCCTCGGCGGGCAGCACCCGTCCGCTCAGGGCCAGCGCCATGTGGTCGCCGACCGGCATGTCGACGTCGGCGTCCTCGGGACGGGCGACGGGGTGCGGGCCGACGCTGCCCGCGCGGGTCCACGGCTCGATGCCGCCGGCCCGCTCCAGCAGGGCGACGGACTCCATGGCGAAGGTCTCGCGGACCCGCTCCAGGAGCGCGTCGAGCGCGGTCTCGCCGCGCAGCACGCTGCCCGCGAGGAAGGAGAGGATCTCGGACTCGGCGCGCAGCCGGGCCGCCTGGTGGGTGCGGCGGGCCGCGAGGTCGACGACGGAGGCCACCGAGACCGCCACCAGGAAGAAGATCGCGATGGCGAGGAAGTTCTTGGGGTCCGCGATGGTGATCCGGTGCAGCGGCGGGGTGAAGTAGTAGTTCAGCAGGAAGGAGCCGAAGGCCACCGAGGCGAGCGCCGGGAGCAGTCCGCCGAGCAGGGCCGCGGCGACCGTCAGCGTCAGGAAGAGCAGCATGTCGTTGGCGAGCCCGAGGTCCGCGTCGACGTTGGTCAGCAGCAGGGTGAGCAGCGCGGTTCCCGCCAGGCCCGTGAGCCAGCCCGCCACGCTGCGGGCCCGCCCCAGCCGGGCCCCGCGCGCCACGGGCAGGCCGCGCCCCTTGGCGGCCTCCTCGTGGGTGACGATGTGGACGTCCAGATCGGGCCCGGACTCGCGGGCCACGGTCGCGCCGACGCCCGGCCCGAAGACGTACTGCCAGGTCTTGCGGCGGCTGGAGCCGAGGACGATCTGGGTGGCGTTGACGCCCCGGGCGAACTCCCTCAGGGAGGCGGGGATGTCGTCGCCGATGACATGGTGAAACGTTCCGCCGAGGTCTTCGACCAGGGTGCGCTGGACGGCCAGCTCCTTGGGCGAGGCGGAGGTCAGCCCGTCGCTGCGCGCCACGTACACCGCGAGGATCTCGCTGCCGGAGCCCCGGGCGGCCATCCGGGCCGCGCGCCGGATCAGGGTGCGGCCCTCGGGCCCGCCGGTCAGGCCGACGACGATGCGCTCCCTAGCCTGCCAGGTGGAGCGGATGCCGTGCTCGCCCCGGTACTGCTGGAGGTACTCCTCGGCCCGGTCCGCGACCCACAGCAGCGCGAGTTCGCGCAGGGCCGTGAGGTTGCCGGGGCGGAAGTAATTGGACAGGGCCGCGTCGACCTTGTCGGAGGTGTAGATGTTGCCGTGCGCCATCCGGCGGCGCAGGGCCTGGGGCGACATGTCGACGAGCTCGATCTGGTCCGCGCGCCGCACCACCTCGTCGGGCACCGTCTCGCGCTGGCGCACGCCGGTTATCGACTCCACGACGTCGCCCAGCGACTCCAGGTGCTGGATGTTGACGGTGGAGACCACGTCGATGCCCGCCCGCAGCAGCTCCTCGACGTCCTGCCAGCGCTTGGTGTTGCGCGCGCCGGGGACGTTGGTGTGGGCGAGCTCGTCCACCAGGGCGACGGCGGGCCGCCGCTCCAGCACCGCGTCGACGTCCATCTCGGTGAAGGCCGCGCCGCGGTACTCGATCTCGCGGCGCCCGACCTGCTCCAGGCCGTGCAGCATGACCTCGGTGCGCGGGCGGCCGTGGTGCTCCACGAACGCCACCACGCAGTCGGTGCCCCGTTCGACGCGCCGGTGGGCCTCGGACAGCATCGCGTACGTCTTGCCGACGCCCGGTGCCGAACCGAGGTAGATCCGTAGCTTGCCGCGTGCCATGGCCCCATTGTCTTTCCGAGAACTGCTGCGTACGCGATGCCGACCTTACGGGCACCTATTCCGGCAAACCGGACGGGGGGTCCGGCGGGGCCGCCGTATTGACGCGATTCTGACGGGCGGGGCGCCGGTCAGCCGTGGTCGGTGATCCGGCCGTCGCTCAGCTCCAGGACGCGGTCCGCGAGGCCGAGCAGCTGGGTGTCGTGCGTGGCCACCAGGGCGGTCACGCCCTCGCTGCGCACCACCGCGCGCAGCAGCTCCATCACGGCTAGCCCGGTCTCGGCGTCGAGCTGCCCGGTGGGCTCGTCGGCGATCAGCAGGGCGGGCCGGTTGGCGAGCGCCCGGGCGATGGCGACGCGCTGCTGCTGGCCGCCGGAGAGCTCGCCGGGCCGCTGCTGGGCGTGGTCGGCGAGCCCGACCAGGGCGAGCAGCAGCTCCACGCGCGCGTCGCGCTCGCCGGGGTCGGCCCTGCGCAGCCGCAGCGGGACGCCGACGTTCTCGGCGGCCGACAGGATCGGGATCAGCCCGAAGGACTGGAAGACGAAGCCGATGCGGTCGCGGCGCAGCGCGAGCAGTCCCTCCTCCCCCAGGTCCGCCAGGTCGGTGGAGTCGACGGTGATCCTGCCGCCGTCTGGCCGGTCAAGGCCGCCGACCAGATTGAGCAGCGTCGTCTTGCCCGATCCGGAGCGCCCCTTGAGGGCGACCAGCTCGCCGCGCGGCACCTCGAAGGACACCCCGCGCAGCGCGTGGACGGCGGCGGCGCCCTCGCCGTAACTGCGGCGCAGGTCCTCCACGCGGACCATCGGCCCGGTGCCCGGCTGCTCGGCAAGGGCCATGCCGCGCCCGCTGGTGCTCTCGCTCATGCCCGCTCCCCCGCACGTCTGTTCCCCGGCCGCGTCAGTATGTGCGGCAGGCGCCGTCGCGGGCAATGCGCACGGGGCGGAGAACGCCGACGGGCCGCGTCCCGGGAAGGGACGCGGCCCGTCGGAGGACCGGTGGGGTCAGCGCACCTCGGTGATCTCCGGGCCGCGCTGGAGCTGGCCCATGCCGCCGGAGAAGCGCGAGCCCTCCTGCTCCTCCTGCTGGACGCCGTCGGGCATCATCTGCGCGTCGTCGGGGAGCTTCAGGACGATCGGGTCGCGCGGGGCCATCGGGCCCTCGCCGCGCACCACGACCGTGTCCTGGAAGATCTGCTCCAGGAGCCCGGCGGCCTGCGGCTGCACCGCGCCCTGGCCGGAGATCACACCGCGCAGGAACCAGCGCGGCCCGTCCACGCCCACGAAGCGCACCAGCTGCACCCCGTTCGTCCCGTCCGGGAGCTGGACCGGTACCTGGGCGCGCAGCTCCCAGCCCAGCGGGCCCTCGACCTCGTCGATGACGCCGCCCTGCTGGGTGATGCCGGAGGCGATCTCCTCGCGGACCTCGCCCCAGATGCCCTCGTTCTTGGGGGCCGCGAAGGCCTGCAGCTGCACGGCGCTGTCGCGCAGCACGACGGTCGCCGCGACGATCGCGTCGCCCGCGACCTCGACCCGCAGCTCCATGCCCTCGACCCCGGGGACGAACAGGCCGCCCAGGTCGACCCGCCCCTCGCCGGGCTCGGAGACCTCGGAGACGTCCCAGGGACCGTCCGGCCGGGGCGCCGGCGGCAGGTTCACCCTGCGCGGCTCGTCCCCGTCACCGGCGTGGTCGGCATCGCCGTACTCGCCGTCCTCAGCGTCGACGCCGTCGACGACCTGCTCGGCCTCGCCCGCCGTCTCATCGGCGGATCCGCTCTTCTTGCGACGTCCGAACACGTCACTGTCCTTCCCGGTCGGATACGACCGAAGCGTATCGATTCCCACCCTGTTCACTGCCGAGGGCCCTGCCCACCGCGGCATGACCGCCGGTGGAACCGAAGCCCCCCTCGGCCCGCGCCGAACCGGGAAGCTCCGCCACCTCGTGGAAGCGGACCTTCTCGACCTGCTGGACGACAAGTTGGGCAATCCGGTCGAATCGCTCGAACCGCACGGTCTCGCGCGGGTCGAGATTGACCACGATCACCTTGATCTCCCCACGGTACCCGGCATCCACCGTCCCTGGGGCATTCACCAGGGCGACACCGCAGCGTGCGGCCAGGCCCGACCTCGGGTGCACGAAGGCCGCGTACCCGTCGGGCAGGGCGATACTCACCCCGGTGGGCAGCACCGCCCGCTCGCCGGGGGCGAGTTCGGCGGCCTCGGTGGTGACGAGGTCGGCGCCCGCGTCGCCGGGGTGCCCGTACGCCGGGATCGGCACCTGCGGGTCGACTCGGCGGATGAGGACGTCTACGGGGCTACGGCTCACGGGTTCACCTCGAAGGCGCGGGCGCGCCTGACCTGGTCGGGGTCGGACATGACGGCCTGGATCTCCTGCGGGCGGCCGTTCTCGATGAAGTGGTCGACCTTCACCTCGATGAAGAGGGCGTCGGCCCGGACCGCCACCGGCCCCTCGGGGCCGCCTGTCCGCCCGGTCGCCGTGGAGTAGATCTTCCGCCCCTCGACGGCGGTGACCTCGGCCTGGAGGAACAGTACGGTGTCCACCGGCACGGGCCGTACGAAGTCGGTCTCCAGCCGGCCGGTCACCGCGATGGTCTGGAGCAGCCAGTTCAGCGAGCCGAGCGTCTCGTCGAGCGCCGTGGCGAGCACCCCGCCGTGCGCGAGGCCGGGGGCGCCCTGGTGGGCGGGGCGCACGGTGAACTCGGCGGTGACGGTCACGCCCTCACCGGCCCGCGCCTGAAGGTGCAGTCCGTGGGGCTGTCCGCCGCCGCAGCCGAAGCAGTGCTCGTAGTGCGCGCCGAGCAGTTCGCCGGGGGCGGGCGCGTCGGGGTGCCGGACCGGCGGCTTCGCGTCGGCCGGGGGCGTCAGGGACGCAGATCTAGCAGTCACAGCCGCTGACCTTACCCGCGGTCCGGGGCGCCGGTCGCGCCGTGCCAAGCTTGCTGTCATGCAGCCCAACGCCCCTCAGTACACCGAACGCCTCACCGCCCCCCGCTCGTGGTGGCTGATCGCCGCCCTGGTCGGGGTGGCGTGCGCGCTGATGCTGCTCCCGCTGGGCGGGCTGCCCCTCCTGGCGGGCCTCATCGGCGGGACGGCGGCGGCCGCGGTGGTGGTGAGCTCCTACGGTTCGGTACGGATCCGGGTGGTGGCGGACACCCTGGTGGCGGGCGACGCCCGCATCCCGGTGGCCGCGCTCGGCGAGCCCGAGGTCCTGGACGCGGAGGAGGCCCGCGCCTGGCGGCTGCACAAGGCCGACCCGCGCGCCTTCATGCTGCTGCGCAGCTACATTCCGACCGCGGTACGGGCGGAGATCACCGACCCCGAGGACCCGACCCCGTACGTCTACGTCTCCACCAGGGACCCGAAGGCGCTGAAGGCGGCGCTGGACGGCGTACGAGCGGGGCTGTAGCGCGCGCCCCTCGGGCCTTCGGGGCCGCGCACATGCGGCCTCGTCGTGGCGCGTCAGTGCCCGAGTTCCTTGGGGAACTCCCCGGGCCCCAGCGGGTCGGCGGGCTGCTCCAGGGGCGGGAGCGAGGGCAGCGCGTCCCACGGCACCTGATGCTTGCGCAGGTCCGCCCGGACGTGCGCGGCGACCTTCTTGGTGTCGCGCCGGTTCATCACCGCGCCCACGGCCGCCCCGACCATGAACGGCGTCAGGTTCGGCAGATTGCGGACCATGCGCTTCATGATCTGCTGGCGCAGCTCCCGCTTCATCTGCCCGCCGAGCGCCGTGTTGAGGGTCGCCGGCTTGGTCATCCGCACCCCGCGCTCCTCCGTCCAGGACGTCAGATACGCCATGGAGCGCTCTTTCAGAGTGCCGGGCGGGCGCAGCCCGTAGACCTCGTGGAGCTCGGCGATGAGCTTGAGTTCGATGGCGGCGACGCCGGTGACCTCGGCGGCCAGCTCGGCCGGCATGGCCGGCGGGACGGGGAGCATCGCGGCGGCGCCGACGCCCGCGCCCACCGTCGAGGTGGCGTTCGCCGCGCCCGCGATCAGTTTGTCCGCGATCTCCTCCGGGCCGAGGCCGGGGAACTGCCGGCGCAGGGTGGCGAGGTCGCGGACGGGAACGCGCGGGGCGATGTCGATGACGCGGTCGGCGAGGTGGCCGATGGCGGCCCGAACGCCCGCACCGCTCTTGCGGACCCCCTTCTTGAGGGCCGGTACGCCCTTGGTGGCGGCGGCACTGCGCAGGGCGCCCAGGCGTCGGGCCCCGGCCGCGGGCCCCGCCTGGCCGTCCAGTGCCGCTTCGAGCGAGGCCGGTCGGCCCCGCTCGTCCTCGTTTCCCTCTGCTCCCTCTGCGGCAGAACTCACCGCGGGGAGAGCCGAGGGCTCGGCGGGCGCGTGAAGGCCCTCCGCCGGGCCCGTGCCGCCCTGTGGCGCCTCGGACGAACCCGGGGCACCCTTTCGCCGGAACGGTCGCTTCCGGGGCGGTTCGGCGCCTGCCCTGCCTTTCACGGACGCACCCGATCAGTCGCAGTCGCGGCAGATCGGCTGGCCGTTCTTCTCGCGGGCCAGCTGGCTGCGGTGGTGCACGAGGAAACAGCTCATGCAGGTGAACTCGTCGGCCTGCTTGGGCAGGACCCGGACGGCGAGTTCCTCGTTGGAGAGGTCCGCGCCGGGCAGTTCCATGCCCTCCGCGGCCTCGAAGTCGTCCACGTCGACGGCCGAGGCGGACTTGTCGTTCCGCCGGGCCTTCAGTTCTTCAAGACTGTCGGAATCGACGTCGTCGTCGGTCTTGCGTGGGGTGTCGTAGTCCGTTGCCATGTCGCTCTCCCCCTCTGGGTGGTTGCGGTGTCTCCAGCGCACGTAACGCGTGAGAGGCCGGACTTGTGCCCGACCCGAGGCGGAGATTTTGCCTCACATCAAGGTCTGTTACTCAATCGACACCCAGCCGCACTCCTCAAGAGTGATCGTCCTGGATGGCGATCGGGACCGTACAGGGTCCGAATGTCGCACTTCACGGGCGTCACCCCGTGTACTTCCCGTGATCTCACCCCCCGGAAACCCGGACTTTTCCCGGTTTTACGGGGGAAGCCTTGATTACGGAGAGTAGATGGCCGGAATTTTGCCCCTGTGATTGATCACACACGGATAACTTCGGAACAGGTCCCGAAAATTCCGCTCAAAGCGAACTTCTCAACGGCGTCGAAAAGCTTCTCAGGCAGGCAGGGTGACACGCATCACGAGCCCGCCTCCCTCACGGGGCTCCGCGATGATACGGCCTCCGTGGGCCCGCGCGACCGACCGGGCGATGGACAGGCCGAGTCCGACGCCCTTGTCGCTCCCGGTCCGCTCGGTCCGCAGCCGCCGGAACGGCTCGAAGAGGTTGTCGATCTCGTACGCGGGAACCACCGGCCCCGTGTTCGAGACCACCAGCACCGCCTGGCCGTCCTTGAGCTCGGTGGTGACCGAGACCCAGCCCTCCTCGGACACGTTGTAGCGCACGGCGTTCTGCACCAGGTTCAGGGCGATCCGCTCCAGGAGCACGCCATTGCCCTGGACCACCGCGGGCGCCCGCTCGCCGCGGATCTCCACGCCCTTGGCCTGGGCCTCGCCCCGGGCCTGGTCGAGAGCGCGGGTGGCGACCTCGGCCAGATCGACCGGCTTGCGGTCGACGATCTCGTTCTCGCTGCGGGCGAGCAGCAGCAGGCCCTCCACCAGTTGCTCGCTGCGCTCGTTGGTGGCCAGCAGCGTCTTGCCGAGCTGGTGGAGCTCCATGGGCGCCCCGGGGTCGGAGAGGTGGACCTCCAGGAGCGTGCGGTTGATCGCCAGCGGGGTCCGCAGCTCGTGCGAGGCGTTGGCGACGAACCGCTGCTGGGCGGTGAAGGCCCGCTCCAGGCGGTCCAGCATGTCGTCGAAGGTGTCCGCGAGCTCCTTCAGCTCGTCGTCCGGGCCGTCCAGCTCGATCCGCCGGGTCAGGTCGGTCCCGGCGACGCGGCGGGCGGTGCGGGTGATGCGCCCCAGCGGCGACAGGACGCGGCCGGCCATCGCGTAACCGAAGGCGAAGGCGATGACGCTCAGGCCCACCAGCGCCATCAGGGAGCGCGTCAGCAGGTCGTCCAGGGCGCGCTGGCGCTGCTGGGTCATGCAGGCGCTGATCGCGTCGTTGAAATCCGTGATGTTGCCCGGTGTGGTGGGCAGCCGGCAGCTGCCGCTCGTCACCGTCACGTTCTGCCCGCCGACGATCTTGAACGGCAGGTTGCCGCCGGTGTGCAGCGCGGAGGCCGCCAGCAGGTAGATGATCGACAGCAGCAGAATGCCCGCGATCATGAACATGCCGCCGTAGAGCAGCGTCAGCCTTATGCGGATGGTCGGGCGCACCCAGGGAAAGGGCGGTTCGGCGCCCCGGGGGTCCCAGGTGGGCTTCGGTGGCGCCGTGGGTGGCGCGGGGGTCGTGGTCATCGCGGTCAGATCCGGTATCCCGAGCCCGGCACGGTGACGATGACGGGCGGCTCACCGAGCTTGCGGCGCAGGGTCATGACCGTCACGCGCACCACGTTGGTGAACGGGTCCGTGTTCTCGTCCCAGGCCTTCTCCAGGAGCTGCTCGGCCGAGACCACCGCGCCCTCGCTGCGCATCAGCACCTCCAGGACCGCGAACTCCTTGGGCGCCAGCTGGATCTCCTTGCCGTCGCGGAAGACCTCGCGGCGGTTGGGGTCGAGCTTGATGCCCGCGCGCTCCAGGATGGGCGGCAGCGGCACGGTCGTGCGCCGCCCCAGCGCCCGCACCCGGGCGGTCAGCTCGCTGAAGGCGAACGGCTTGGGCAGATAGTCGTCGGCGCCGATCTCGAGGCCCTCCACCCGGTCGCTGACGTCGCCGGAGGCGGTCAGCATCAGGACCCGGGTGGGCATCCCCAGCTCGACGATCCTGCGGCAGACGTCGTCGCCGTGGACCAGGGGCAGGTCCCGGTCGAGCACGACCACGTCGTAGTCGTTGACCCCGATGCGCTCCAGGGCCGCGGCGCCGTCGTACACGACGTCGACGGCCATGGCCTCCCGGCGCAGTCCGGTGGCCACCGCATCGGCGAGCAGCTGCTCGTCCTCGACGACGAGTACGCGCACGTCGCATGTCCTTCCCTAGTGAGCCCTCGCGGGCCTGCTGGTGCCCCGTGGCGCCCGTGGGCCCGCGCGGGCGTTCCTGAGCCCGGACGGGCCGTTCCGTGGGCACGGTGGCGGTGACTGTGTGCTTCCATCCTGCCTCTTACGGCCATAAACCGGCGGTAAGACGGTGTTGGCGCCCGGGCACCGCCCGACCTGCGGATTCCGCGGCGTGCGGGAATCGCGGGGATTGCCGCGCGAGTTGAGGTTTCTCGTACACCGGGCGGGGGGAGGACGTCTGCACACCCGCGATCACGCCCTGTATGGGGTTTGCCACTGCCTGCTGCTCGTGATCGTGACCGTGATCCACCGTCGGCACACCCCCGTGCCACCCGCCACCGACCCACGACGAGGGGGCGCACCATGGACGCATTCACCGCAGGACTTCTGCAGCGCATCAGGGCCACGGAGACGGACCTCACGCGGGCCCGCGAGACCGGCGACGACTTCCTCGCGGAGGTCGAGCAGGCCGAGCTCGACGATCTCCATCGCCTCGCCGCCGAACACGGCGTCGAGGTCGCGGCCGCGGCACACTGACACGGCACGGCCAGGGCCCCCGGCACAGCAGGACGGTGCCGGGGGCCTCCGCCTGCCCGGGCCCGGGGCCCGGGGGCGGCTCAGTCGTGCCAGGCGCCGTACTCCTCCAGGAGGGCCTGGAGCGGGCCGAAGAGCTCCGGGGTGGCCGCGATCGTCAGCTCCCCCGAGGCCGGGGCGCCGGGGCGTCCGCCGGTCACGGCGCCCGCCTCGCGCGCGATGAGGTCGCCCGCCGCCAGGTCCCAGGGGTTGAGGCCGCGCTCGTAGTACGCGTCCAGGCGCCCGGCGGCCACGTCGCACAGGTCGATCGCCGCCGAGCCGCCGCGCCGGATGTCCCGGAACCGCGGGATCAGCCGCTCCACGACGGCCGCCTGGTGGGCCCGGACCGCCTGGACGTAGGCGAAGCCGGTGCCGAGGAGGGACTGCTCCGGCGGGGCGGCCGGCCGGCAGCGCAGCCGCCGCTCCCCGCAGAACGCGCCGCCGCCGAGCACCGCGTGGTACGTCTCGCCGCGCATCGGGGCCTCGACGACGCCCGCGACCCGTACGCCGTCGCGCTCGGCGGCGATGGAGACGGCCCAAGTGGGCAGCCCGTACAGGTAGTTGACGGTGCCGTCCAGCGGGTCGATGACCCAGCGGATGCCGCTGGTGCCCTCGCTGGAGGCGCCCTCCTCGCCGAGGAAGCCGTCGGCGGGGCGGCGCTCGGAGAGGAAGCCGGTGATCAGCTTCTCGGCGGCGATGTCCATCTCGGTGACGACGTCGATGGAGCTCGTCTTGGTGGCGGCCACGCCGAGGTCGTCCGGGCGCCCGTCGCGCAGCAGCGCGCCGGCCCGGCGGGCGGCCTCCAGGGCCAGGGCGAGCAGTTCCCGGTTCTCGTCGTGTTCCGCCTGCCGGGTGTCGGACTCGGTCATGGTGGCTCCTTACGCGTACGGACTGTCGGCGCCGGCCGCGGCGGGCCGGGGGGCGCGGGCCGGGCAGCAGCCGACCGGGCAGAGGTCGTGCGAGGGGCCGAGGGCGCCCAGGGCGCAGCGCTCGACGCGCTCGCCCCGCTCGGCCGCCGCCCGCTCCAGGACGAGCTCGCGGACCGCGGCGGCGAACCGGGGGTCGGCGCCGACGGTGGCCGAGCGCACCACGGGCAGTTCGAGCTCGGCGGCCTTGGCGGTGGCCTCGGTGTCCAGGTCGTACAGGACCTCCATGTGGTCCGAGACGAAGCCGATGGGCACCATCACGGCCGCGGGCGCGCCCTTGCCGTGCAGCGTTTCGAGGTGGTCGCAGATGTCCGGCTCCAGCCAGGGGATGTGCGGGGCGCCGGAGCGGGACTGGTAGACGAGCTCCCAGGGGCGCTCGACCCCGGTCTCCTCGCGGACCGCGTCGGCGATCAGCCGGGCCACGTCCAGGTGCTCGCGCACATAGGCGCCGCCCTCCCCGTGCCCCTCGGCCGGGCCGGAGGTGTCGGCGGAGGCGTCCGGGATCGAGTGCGTGGTGAACACCAGGTGGGCGCCGGCGCGGACCGCCTCGGGCAGCCGCTCCAGGGCGGCGAGGACGCCGTCGGTCATCGGGCGCACGAAGCCGGGGTGGTTGAAGTAGTGCCGCAGCTTGTCCACGCGCGGGGGCTCGATGCCCTCGGCCGCGAGCGCCGCGAGCGCGTCCGCCAGGTTCTCCCGGTACTGGCGGCAGCCCGAGTACGACGCGTAGGCGCTGGTGGTGAGCACGGCGATGCGGCGGTGGCCCGCCAGAGCCATCTCGCGCAGGGTGTCCGTCAGGTACGGCGACCAGTTCCGGTTGCCCCAGTGGACCGGGAGGTCCAGGCTGTTGCGCGCGAAGTCCTCTCGCAGGGCGTCCAGCAGGGCGCGGTTCTGGTCGTTGATGGGGCTGACTCCGCCGAACAGGAAGTAGTGCTGCCCCACCTCCTTGAGCCGCTCCTTGGGGATGCCCCGGCCGCGCGTCACGTTCTCCAGGAACGGGACGACGTCGTCCGGGCCCTCGGGGCCGCCGAAGGAGAGCAGCAGCAGGGCGTCGTACGGAGCCGCCTCGCCGGCCGCTCCAGGAGCTTGATCGCGCAGATCGGACATGGCACCGATCCTGCCATCCGCCACTGACAGGCGCGGAACCGGCCGGAACCGGCCGGCCCGGGCACGGCGGTTTTGGGGCGGACGGGAAAACCGGGTGCGGCGGGGCACCGGACACCGTAAGTTCAACACCGTAAGCTTTAGGTATTAAGTACACGCTTCAGCCATACGGCTGAGCAGGCAGCCGGAGCGCCCATGCCCAGTCCCTACCGCGCGATCTTCGCCGCACCCGGCACCAAGCGGTTCTCCGCGGCCGGGCTGCTCGGCCGGATGCCGCTGTCCATGATGGGCATCGGCATCGTCACGATGGTCTCCCAGCTCACCGGCCGGTACGGACTGGCCGGGGCGCTCTCGGCGACCCTCGCCATGTCGGCCGCCGTGCTCGGCCCGTACATCTCGCGCCTGGTCGACCGGCACGGCCAGCGGCGGGTGGTGCGCCCCGCGACGCTCGCCGCGGTGGCCGCCGTGGCCGGGCTCCTCGTCTGCGCCCAGCAGGGCGCGCCCGACTGGACGCTGTTCGTCTTCGCGGCCGGAGCGGGCTGTGTGCCGAGCGTCGGCTCGATGGTCCGCGCCCGCTGGGCCGAGCTCTACCGGGGCGACGGACAGAGCCTGCACGCCGCGTACTCGTGGGAGTCGATCGTCGACGAGCTCTGCTTCATCGTCGGGCCGATCCTGTCCATCGGGCTCTCCACCGCCTGGTTCCCCGAGGCGGGCCCGCTGATGGCCGCCTGCTTCCTGGTCGCCGGCGTCTTCTGGCTGACCGCGCAGCGCGCCACCGAGCCCGTGCCCCATCCGCGCGAGCAGCACACCGGCGGCGCCGCCCTGCGCTCCCCCGGCCTCCAGGTCCTCGTCGCCACCTTCGTCGCCACCGGCGCGATCTTCGGCGCCGTCGACGTGGTCACCGTGGCCTTCGCGGACGAGCGCGGCCACAAGGCGGCGGCCAGTCTGGTGCTCGCCGTCTACGCGCTGGGCTCCTGCCTGGCTGGAGCCGTCTTCGGCCTGCTGCGCCTCAAGGGGGCCCCTGCCACGAGGTGGCTGGTGGGAGTGTGTGCCATGGCGGTGAGTATGATCCCGCTCCAACTGGCCGGGAGCCTGCCGTTCCTGGCCGTGGCGCTCTTTGTCGCGGGCCTGTCCATCGCGCCGACGATGGTGACGACCATGGCCCTCGTCGAGCAGCATGTACCGCGCAGCAAGCTCACCGAGGGCATGACCTGGACGAGTACCGGGCTGGCGGTCGGTGTGGCGCTCGGGTCGTCGGCCGCCGGCTGGGTGGTGGACGCGGCGGGCGCGCGCTCGGGGTATCTGGTGCCCGTCGTGTCGGGAGCGCTCGCGGCCGCGGTGGCGTTCTCGGGGTACCGCCGGCTGCGCAGGCCGGCGCCGCAACGGGAGGGGCTCGGAGCAGATGAGCGGAGCGACCAGCAGCACGTGGCGTAACTGGGCGGGGAACGTCACGGCCCGGCCGGTGCGGGAGGCCTCCCCCGCCTCGGCGGACGAACTGGCCGAGGTGGTGCGCCGGGCCGCCGAGGACGGCCTGAAGGTGAAGGCGGTCGGCACCGGCCACTCCTTCACCACGGCCGCCGCCACCGACGGCGTACTCATACGCCCGGACCTGCTCACCGGCATACGGAAGATCGACCGCACGGCGATGACGGTGACCGTCGAGGCGGGCACGCCCCTGAAGCGGCTGAACGCCGTCCTCGCGCGCGAGGGCCTCTCGCTCACCAACATGGGCGACATCATGGAGCAGACGGTGGCCGGGGCGACCTCGACCGGCACCCACGGCACCGGCCGCGACTCGGCCTCGATCGCCGCGCAGATCACCGGGCTCGAACTGATCACGGCCGACGGCTCGGCGCTGACCTGCTCGGCCAAGGAGAACCCCGAGGTCTTCGCGGCGGCCCGGATCGGCCTGGGTGCGCTCGGCGTGGTCTCGGCGGTCACCCTCGCCGTGGAGCCCGAGTTCCTGCTCCACGCGCGCGAGGAGCCGATGACCTTCGACCGCGTCACGTCGGAGTTCGACGCGCTGCACGCCGAGAACGAGCACTTCGAGTTCTACTGGTTCCCGCACACCGGCAACTGCAACACCAAGCGCAACAACCGCAGTGCGGGCCCCGCCGCCCCGCCCGGCAGGGTGAGCGGCTGGATCGAGGACGAGTTCATGTCGAACGGGCTCTTCCAGGTCGTCTGTTCGCTGGGCCGGGCCGTCCCCGCGACGATCCCCGCGATCGCCAAGGTTTCCAGCCGGGCTCTCTCCGCCCGTACGTACACCGACATTCCGTACAAGGTCTTCACAAGCCCCCGCCGGGTGCGGTTCGTCGAGATGGAGTACGCGGTGCCGCGCGAGGCCGTCGTGGAGGCGCTGCGCGAAGTGCGGGCGATGGTCGACCGGTCGCACCTGCGGGTGAGCTTCCCCGTCGAGGTGCGCACCGCCCCGGCCGACGACATCGCGCTCTCCACGGCTTCGGGGCGCGACACCGCGTACATCGCCGTACACATGTACAAGGGCACGCCGTACCAGGCGTACTTCACCGCGGTGGAGCGGATCATGACCGCCCACGCCGGCCGTCCGCACTGGGGCAAGGTGCACAGCCGCGACGCCGAGTACTTCGCCGAGGTGTACCCCCGCTTCGGCGAGTTCACCGCCCTGCGCGACCGGCTCGACCCCGGCCGGCTCTTCGGCAACGCCTATCTGCGCCGGGTGCTCGGGGACTGACGGACCCGCGGGGACCGGCGCCCTACGGCGACGGGGCCGCGTCCGGACCCGCTCCCGGCCCGGTGCCGGGAGCGGCGGGGTCCGGTGCCGGGGACCCGCCGTCCGTGGGGGCGGAGGAAGACGAGGGTGCCGGGCTCGGGGTGCTGCCCGGGGAGGTGCCGCCCGAGGAACCCGTCCCTCCGGTGGAGGCGCCGCCGGTTGCGGTGGAGGGGGTCGGCGAGGGGCTGGGGGTTGTCGGGTCCGAGGTCCCGGGGGTGGGCGCGCCGGTGCCCCGGCCGGGGCCCGGCGAGGCGGAGGTGCCGCCCTCGCCGCCGGTGCCGGGCGTGGGGGAGGCGGGCCGCCCGGGCCCGGAGTCATCCCCCGGGCGCGAGGCCCTGTCCCCGCCCCCGGTGACGACCGAGCCGACGGTGGTGCCGCCCCCGCCGCCCAGCTCCGCGCCGGACGCCAGTTCGTACGCGGTGATGCCGCCCATCGCGACCGCGAAGACGACCGCCGCGCCGAGCGACGAGCGCTTCCAGCCACGCAGCCGGGTGCCGTGCACGGTGGCCGCGCCGAACTCGCCCCCGCGGCCGTCCTCGTACGCGGGGCGGGCCTCGGGCCCGGGGCGGGCTCGGCCGCGGCGGGCTCTGGGCAGGGACGGGACGGTGACGTCGCGCAGTTGTTCCCCGGTGCGCCGGAACAGGTGCTGGAAGACCGTGCCGCCGCAGGTGGCGACGACGCTCACCACGCCGGCTCCGACGATCGTCCCGTAGACACCGAGCCGGGAGGCGAGCACGGCCGCCGCGACGGCCGCGAGCGCGCTGCCCGCGACCTGGGGCACACTCAGATCGAGGCGCCTCTCGTCCAGTTTCGTGCCGGTATCCGCCTTTTCACCCATGTACAGCCTCTGTTCGCCCTTCTCCGTCCGCTTGTACGTAGGAGGGACCTTTGGGCGAAGCGATTAGTTCCGTTTCTGGCGATTCTGTGAAGCACGCCACGTATGAAGTGCGTATTCGTGCGGCGCGCGGTGTCCAACTCCCGCCCCCAGGGAGAACTTCGGCGGCGCGGCGGTCCACCCACATGGCCCGAATGGAGTACTGTGGCGAGCCCTGGGCCTGGTCTCCCTCTCGGGTTTCCGGGCACTGCGGGAGGGGGCCGAAAGCGGCACTCGAACCGGCGGCGCCGCGGCACCGCACGGACGCCTGCTGTCCGGAGCGACCACGTCGGTCACTCTGTGTGGCAAACAGGTAACCGTGCCATAACGGCGTTCCAGGGCCCATGCCCGACACGCCGGGCAACTCGGCAAGGTTGTGGCAGGCTGCACCCGGGCAGGCCACACTCGACTAGCGGAAGCAGCGACGCAGGTGACGTCGGCAGGCACCACCCGGGAGGTCCCCATGCCCGAACTGCGTGTCGTGGCCGTCTCCAACGACGGCACACGACTGGTGCTGAAGGCTGCGGACAGCACGGAATACACGCTTCCGATCGATGAGCGGCTGCGCGCCGCCGTGCGCAACGACCGCGCCCGGCTCGGGCAGATCGAGATCGAGGTCGAGAGCCACCTCCGCCCGCGCGACATCCAGGCGCGTATACGGGCGGGTGCCTCGGCCGAGGAGGTCGCCCAGCTCGCCGGGATCCCGGTGGACCGGGTCCGGCGCTTCGAGGGCCCCGTGCTCGCGGAGCGCGCCTTCATGGCCGAGCGGGCGCGCAAGACCCCCGTGCGGCGCCCGGGCGAGAACACCGGCCCCCAGCTCGGCGAGGCGGTCCAGGAGCGGCTGCTGCTGCGCGGCGCCGACAAGGACAGCGTCCAGTGGGACTCCTGGCGCCGCGACGACGGCACCTGGGAGGTCCTGCTCGTCTACCGGGTGGCCACCGAGCCGCACGCAGCCAGCTGGACCTACGACCCGCCGCGCCGGCTCGTCCAGGCCGTCGACGACGAGGCCCGCTCGCTGATCGGCGAGACCGACGACACCCCCGAGCCGAGCTTCCCGTTCGTGCCCAGGATCGCCAGACTGCCCCGGGACCGGCCGCTGGACCGCGCTCTGGACCGGCAGTTGGAGCGGCCCCTGGAGCGCCCGACCGCGCCTGTGGTGCCCGAGCCCGTGGCCGCCTCGGACGAGAGCGACTCGCTCACCAGCCTCCTGGAGGCCGTGCCGAGCTTCCGCGGCGACATGGTGGTGCCCGAGCGGCCCGCCCCGCCCGCCGAACCCGTGGCGGGCGAGGCCGAGGCGGAACCGGAGATCGAGGAGCCGCCCGCACCGGCGGCCTCGGCGGGCGCCGGCGCGGCGTACGCGGACGTGCTGATGCCCCGTGCGGTCAGCGGCCACCGCGACCGCCTCACCGGCACCACGGACCGCCAGGCCGAGGCGGACGGCGTCCGGCCCGGACGGCGGGCGGCGGTGCCGAGCTGGGACGAGATCGTTTTCGGGACCCGGCGCAAGAAGCAGGAGTAGGACGGCCCGTCCGGCGCGTACGTACGGCGAGAACCGAGGGGCCCGCGTCCGGCGCGGGCCCCTCGGTCCGCGCTACTGCGGGTCGGGGCCGGTGGCGACCGGGCGCGACTCGTCCGAGGACCACTGCGACCAGGACCCGGCGTAGAGCGCGGCGGGAATGCCCGCGACCGCCAGGGCCAGCACCTCATGGGCGCCGGAGACCCCCGAACCGCAGTACACGCCCACCTCGTTGCCCGACGCCCCCAGGGACGTGAAGCGGTCGGCGAGGACCTCGGGCGGCAGGAAGCGCCCGTCCGGGCCCACGTTCTCGGTGGTGGGGGCGGAGACCGCGCCGGGAATGTGGCCGCCCACCCGGTCGATGGGCTCGACCTCGCCCCGGTACCGCTCACCCGCGCGGGCGTCCAGCAGCAGCCCCGACCGGGCGAGCGCCGCCGCCCCGTCCGCGTCGAGCAGGCCGACCGCGCCGGGCGCGGGCACGAAGTCGCCCTCGGCGGGCGCCGGGACCTCGTCCGTCAGGTCACCGGTCCAGGCGGCGAGGCCGCCGTCGAGGACCCGTACGTCCTCGTGCCCCGTCCAGCGCAGCAGCCACCAGGCGCGGGCCGCGGCCCAGCCCTGGCCGCCGTCGTAGACGACGACGGGCGTCCCGGCCGACACGCCCGCCCGGCGCATCACGGCGCCGAACGCCTCGACGTCGGGCAGCGGGTGGCGCCCGCCCGCGCCGGGCGGTCCCGCCAGCTCCGCGTCGAGGTCGACGAAGACCGCGCCGGGCAGATGCCCGGCCTCGTACGCGGCCCGGCCGTCGAAGGGGGCGGCGCCGGCCGCCTTCGCCAGACTGAGCTGCCAGCGGACGTCCAGAAGGACCGGGGGGCGCTCCCCGGCCAGCTCGTCCGCCAGTTCGGATGCGCTGATGATGGCGTTCATGGGGCCATCCTTCCGCAGCGCGCGGCGCCGCGTAACGGCCCCGAAACGGATGAGAAATGCCAAAGCGGGCATCCTCCTTCGGGAACGCGCCAAAAGCGGCGCGGCCGGGGCGCGCTTGGCCGTCGGTGGTGCAAGCATCTGCGGGAAGGCGGGCGTCGGCGTGGCCCGGCCGCCCGTCTCTTCAGGGCGCGATCCCTTAGCGATGGTCCGAGGAGAGAGTCACGATGTCCCAGGCAGAGACCCGGCGCACGCCCGGCACACCCTGCTGGGTGAGCCTCATGGTGCATGCCCTGGCTCCCACCCAGGAGTTCTACGCGGCGCTGTTCGGCTGGGAGTTCCGGCCGGGGCCGGCCTCGCTCGGCCCCTATGTGCGGGCCCTGCTCGACGGCGCGGAGGTGGCGGGCATCGGGCAGCTCCCGCCCGACCGGCATCTGCCGATCGCCTGGACCACGTATCTGGCCACCGACGACGCCGACGCCACGGCCGAGACGATCCGGCACTGCGGCGGCACGGTCGGCGTCGGTCCGCTGGAGGCGGGCGACGCCGGGCGGCTGGTGATCGCCTCGGACCCGGAGGGGGCCGTCTTCGGCGCCTGGCAGGCGCAGGCGCACGTCGGCACGATGGTGGCGGGCGCCCCGGGCACCCCCGTCTGGAACGAATTGGTGACCCGCGAGACCGCCGCGGTCGGCAAGTTCTACGAGTCGGTGTTCGGCTACGAGCGGCGGACGGTGGAATCGGCCGACGCCGACCAGGTGACGCTGCACATCGGGGGCCGCCCGGTCTGTTCCCTGCGCGGGGTGGGCCACGGGCTGCCGCGCGACAAGGGCGCGCACTGGATGACGTACTTCGAGGTCGCCGACACCGACGAGGCGGCCCAGCGGGTGACGGAGCTGGGGGGCCATGTCCTCCAGCCGCCCCGCGACGGTGCGAGCGGCCGGGCGGCGACGGTGACGGACCCCGAGGGGGCGGTGTTCACGCTGGTGAGATCGGCGCCCTGAGCCCTCCCCGGGCATGCCCGCACCGGCGGCGCGGACGGAGCGGGGAGGCCGCGGCGCGCTACGCGTCGACGGGGAGGACGTCCGGCGACAGGGCGGCCGCCCGCGCCGCCGCGGCCGTCATCCGGCGCCGGTGGTGGCGCCGGCACAGCACCTCGTACCCGATCTCGTCCTCGGAGTGGTTCACGTCACCGACGACGACCTGCGCGCCCTCGACCACCATCTCCCCGCCCCGCGTACGCGCGTTGTGCGTGGCCCGCGCCCCGCACCAGCAGAGCGCCTCGACCTGGAGCACCTCGACGCGGTCCGCCAGCTCGACCAGCCGCTGCGAGCCGGGGAAGAGCTTGGAGCGGAAGTCGGTGGTGATGCCGAAGGCGAAGACGTCCAGGTCGAGGTCGTCGACGACCCGGGCGAGCTGGTCGATCTGGCCGGGTGCGAGGAACTGCGCCTCGTCGGCGATCACATAGTCGCAGCGCCCGCCCTGGGAGAGGTGAGCGACCAGGTACGCGTAGAAGTCGAAGCCCTCGGCCGCCTCCACCGCGTCCGTCACCAGCCCGAGCCGGGAGGAGAGCTTGCCCTCGCCCGCGCGGTCGTCCCGGGTGAAGATCATGCCCTGGAGGCCGCGCGCGGAGCGGTTGTGCTCGATCTGAAGAGCGAGGGTGCTCTTTCCGCAGTCCATCGTTCCGGAGAAGAACACCAGCTCGGGCATGGGAGGGTGAGGACCTTTCGGATCTGCGCACGCGTCCGCGTACAGGAGACGGACGAGACAGCGAGGTGCGGGGAGGGGCGGGGAGGGAGACTACGAGCGTACTTCGAGGAGCGGCACGAGCTGCTCGACGGGGGTCATCGAGCCGTGCATGCCGACCATCGCCGACTCGTGCGGCTCGTTGCGCGAGGCGATGATCACCACATCGGCGTGGGCGGCCGCGACGACGTCGCCGATCCGCCCGTACACCCGCTCGTCGCAGACGCCCGGCTGCCCGAACCAGCCCGCCGCCAGGGCCTCGTCGCGGCTCGCCACCCAGAACTGCTCGCCCAGCACCTCGCGCCAGACGGTGAGCACGTCGGACTCGGCGCCGGGGACGGCGTAGACATGGCGGGCCCGGCCCTCACCGCCGAGCAGGGCCACTCCCGCGCGCAGCTCCCAGTCCTCGTCGAAGTCGATACGGGACTCCTCGTCGAAGGGGATGTCGATCATGCCGTGGTCGGCGGTGACATAGAGCGCGGAGCGCGGCGGCAGCTGCTCGGCGAGCCGCTGGACCAGCCGGTCGACGTACATCAGCTGGCCCCGCCAGGCGTCCGAGTCCACGCCGAAGCGGTGGCCCTTGCCGTCGACCTCGCTGTAGTACGTGTAGACGAGCGAGCGGTCCCCGGCGGCCAGTTGGGCGGCGGCCAGGTCCATGCGGTCCTCGCCGGTCAGCCTGCCGTGAAACGTTCCGCCACTGAGCGCGACCTTGGTGAGCGGGGTGTGCTCGAAGGTCGGCGAGGAGACCTGTGCGGTGTGCACGCCCGCCGCGTCGGCCAGCTGGAAGACCGTCGGGTGGGGCTGCCAGACGTGCGGGTCGGTCCAGGGCTTCCAGCGGAGCTGGTTCATCAGCTCGCCGGTCCGCGGGTCGCGCACGGTGTAGCCGGGCAGGCCGTGTGCGGCGGGCGGCAGACCGGTGCCGACGGAGGCGAGCGAGGTGGCGGTGGTGGCCGGGAACCCGGCCGTGATCGGCCGTCCGGTGCCGCCGCGCGAACCGGCGAGCAGCCCGTGCAGATACGGTGCCTCGTCGGGGTGCGCCTTGATCTGCTCCCAGCCGAGCCCGTCGATCAGGAACACGCAGTTCCGGTCGGCCGGGGTCAGCTCCGCGATGGCGGCGGTCGTCCCGGGCACGCCCATGCCCGCCGCGAGGGTGGGCAGCAGATCGGCGAGCGAGCCGCTGCCGTACTCGGGCAGGGGGGCGGTGTCGAGGGCGAGGGGCTCGGGGTCCTGCCAGGCGGGCTGGACCATCAGCGGGCGGTCGCCGCGGTCGCCTCGGAGAGGGCCTGGGCGAAGCCGAGGGTCTGGCGCACGGTGTCCGGGCCGTCCCCGGCCTCGCTGACGCGCAGGCTCAGGTCGTCGGCGGTGGAGCTGCCGGTGTAGCCGTGGTCGGCGTCGCAGTTCGGGTCGCCGCAGGCGGCGGGCTCCAGGTCGATCCGGGAGACCGCGCCCCAGCCGATGGTCAGGACGACCTCGCGGGGCAGGGTGCCCGGGGTGTACGACTCGGGGTTGGCCACCACGCGGCTGACGACCACCGACGAGATCCGGTCGAGCTTCACGGACTCGGTGGAGGTCGTGGCGTACGGCGTCGGGGAGCTGGTGTCCGCGTTCTGCTCGTCGGTGTGGCTGACGATGAAACGGTTGTCCGTCAGGACCAGGACCGTCACATGGCGGCGGACCTCGTTGGCGTCGAAGGTGGTCTCCTGGTGGACCAGGTACGACGCGATCGGCTCACCACCGACGGCGGCCTCCACCGCCTCGGCCACAAGGGCCGGGTAGTAGCCGCTGCGCTCGATCGCCGCGCGCAGCCCCTGGGTCATCGTGCCGGTCTTCGCCATGGACTCCATCCTACGGGGCCCCGGGGCCCGATCGTTTCAGTAGCTGGGCAGGCGGCGCGGGCCCAGGTCGGAGCGGGGCGGCGGTGGCGCCAGACGCAGGCTCGCGCCGAGTACGGACAGGCCCTGCTGGGCGACGACGACCGGCTCCAGGGAGACGGCGACGACTTCCGGGTGGTCGTCGACCAGCCGCGAGACCCGCAGCAGCAGCTCTTCGAGGGCCGCGGTGTCCACCGGCGCGGAGCCGCGCCAGCCGAAGAGGAGGGGGGCGGTCCTGATCGACCGGACCAGTTCGGCGGCGTCCCGGTCGGTGGCGGGGACCAGACGGTGAGCGGTGTCGCCGAGCAGCTCGGAGGCGGCTCCGGCGAGACCGAAGGAGAGCACGGCGCCGACGGCCGGGTCGATGGCGGCGCGCACCACGGTGTCCACACCGCGCGGGGCCATCGCCTGGACCACCGGCTGGAGCTCCTCTGGCTTGCCCAGGGCGTGCGTCAACTCCGCGTAGGCGCGGCGCAGTTGCTCCTCGTCGGCGAGTTCCAGGCGGACGCCGCCGAGGTCGGGGCGGTGGCGCAGGTGCGGGGCGGTGGTCTTGAGGGCGACGGGGTAGCCGAGGCGGGCGGCGGCCGCGACGGCGGCGTCGGGGTGGGGGGCGGGCAGGGCTCGGCGTACGGGGATGCCGTACCGGGCGAGGAGGGTGGCGGCGGCCTCGGCGGGCAGGGTGGTGCCCCTGGGGTCCGCGTCCCCGAGCAGCCGCTCGATGTCGGCCGCGGCGCCCGTCTCGTCGATGTCGTCGTACTGCGGCACCCTGCCCTGCTCGGCGGCCTGGCGTCGCCACTGCCCGTAACGGACGGCCTCGGCGAGGGCGCGGACCGCTCGTTCCGCGGCGGGGTAGGCGGGGATGCGGGTGGGGGTAGGTGTGGAGGCGGCTGCGGGTGCGTGGTGGGCGGCAGGTTCTCCCCCGCCCCGCCCCTTCCCGAAACCCTCCGGGGGTGGGGGCGGGCCGAGAAGGGAGAACCTCCCCGGGGGCTCCGCCCCCGGCCCCCCGGCGGGGCTGCGCCCCTGCACCCCTTCGGGGCTGTGCCCCGGGAGCCCGGTGGGGGCGCTCACCCGGCTCTCCCCGGGGGTGTGGCCCTGGCTCCCGGAGGGGGTGTGGCTCCGGGCGTCCTCGGGGCCGCGCCCCGTGAGGCCGGTGGGGGTATGGCTCGGGGTGCGCCCCCGGGTCCCGGTGGAGGCGTGTCCGTGGGGCTCCTCGGGGCTGTGGCCCGGGCCCCCGGCGGGGGTGTGGCTCCGGGCGTCCTCGGGGCTCCGGCCCGGGATTTCCGTCAGGGGGTGGCTCCGCACGTCCGCCGGGGCCGTCGGCTGGGGGCGAGGGGGTGTTGTGCGGGGGGCCGTGCTTGCCGCGCTTGCCAGGGCTTCTGCCAGGCCGCCCAGTTCCACGTGCACCACCGCCACCGGCTTGCCCGGGGCCGTCGTCGTGGCCTGGTGGAGGGCCGTGGCCAGGGCCTCGTCGGGGTGGCCGGGCTCGCCCATCCAGGGGATCGCCGTGACCACCACCGCGTCGCAGAATTCGTCCGCCAGGGCCCGGACCAGCGCGTCGCGGAAGTCCTCGGGGGTGGCCGCCGTCGTCAGGTCGACCGGCGGGTGCGGGCGCAGCCCCTCCGTGAGGCAGGCGTCGTACGTGAGCAGGCCGAGGGACTCCGAGTTGCCGAGGATGGCGACGCGCGGCCCGGCCGGGAGCGGCTGGCCCGCGAGGAGGACGCCCGCGTCGACCAGCTCGGTCACGGTGTCCACCCGGATCACGCCCGCCTGGCGCAGCAGCGCCGAGACCGCCTTGTCCGGGACCCGGGTCACCGGGACCGCGTGGCCCGGCGGGGTCGAGCCGCTGTGCCGGGCTCCCTTCACCGCGACCACCGGCTTCACCGCGGCCGTCCGCCGCGCGAGCCGGGTGAACTTCCGCGGGTTGCCGATGGATTCGAGGTACAGCAGGACCACGTCCGTGTCCGCGTCCTCGTACCAGTACTGGAGGATGTCGTTGCCCGAGACGTCCGCCCGGTTGCCCGAGGAGATGAACGCCGACAGGCCCGCGCCCCGCCGGTGCAGCCCCGACAGGAGCGCGATGCCGATCGCGCCCGACTGGGTGAACAGGCCGATCCGCCCGCGCCGCGGCGGCTCGGGCGCGAGCGAGGCGTTCAGCCGCGTCCCGGGCGCGGTGTTGATGACGCCGAACGCGTTGGGCCCGATCAGCCGCATCCCGTACGACCGCACCTGGCGCAGCAGTTCGCGCTGGCGTTCGCGCCCGGCCGCGCCGCTCTCGGCGTACCCGGCGGACAGCACGACCAGTCCCTGCACCCCGTGCTCGCCGCACTCCGCGACCGCCTCCGGCACCCGTTCGGCCGGGACGGCGACGACGGCGAGGTCGACCGGCTCCCCGAGCTCGCCGAGCGAGCGGACCGCCCGGACGCCGTCGATCTCGGAACCTCCTTCCGGGAGGGCCCGGTTGACCGCGTACACAGGCCCGGTGAACCCCGCCCCCAAGAGGTTGCGCAGCACCGTGCGGCCCACGCCGCCCGGCGCGCGGCCGGTGCCGATCACGGCCACCGAGCCGGGGGCGAGCAGACGCTGCACCGAGCGGGCCTCGGCGCGCTGCTCACGCGCGCGCTGCACCGCCAGCGACTCGGCGGTCGGTTCCAGATCCAGCGTGAGATGGACCGAGCCGTCCTCGAAGGACCGCTTCTGCTGGTAGCCCGCGTCCGTGAACACCTTGATCATCTTGTTGTTGGCGGGCAGCACCTCCGCCGCGAACCGTCTGATCCCCCGCTCGCGCGCGACCTCCGCGATGTGTTCGAGCAGCGCGGAGGCGACCCCGCGCCCCTGGTGGGCGTCCTGGACCAGGAACGCCACCTCCGCCTCGTCGGCCGGCGCCGAGGCGGGCCGCCCCTGGGCGTTGATCCGGTCGTAGCGGACGGTCGCGATGAACTCCCCGCCCACCGTCGCCGCGAGCCCCACCCGGTCCACGTAGTCGTGATGGGTGAAGCGGTGCACGTCCTTGGCGGAGAGCCGGGGGTAGGGCGCGAAGAAGCGGTAGTACTTGGACTCGTCCGACACCTGCTCGTAGAACGAGACGAGCCGCTCCGCGTCGTCGGTCGTGATGGGCCTGATCCGCGCGGTCCCCCCGTCGCGCAGCACGACGTCGGCCTCCCAGTGGGCCGGGTACGCGGGGTCCTGCGTCTTCTCCTGCGGAGCCTGCATACGGGCAGCCTACGGGTCGCGGGGCCGGTTGGGTCGGGTCAAGGTAGGGGGCAAGGTGGAGAGGGCGCCCGGGCCGAGGGGCCGCCGGATCCGGGACCGACGTCGGCACGAGCACCGCGCAGGACATGAGAGACTGGTCTAGACAACCGTGAGAGATCTCGAAGGGCATCACCATGGCTGAGCGCCGCGTCAATGTCGGCTGGGCCGAGGGCCTGCACGCCCGCCCCGCTTCCCTTTTCGTCCGCGCCGCCACGGCCTCCGGCGTCCCCGTGACGATCGCCAAGGCCGACGGCAACCCGGTCAACGCCGCCTCCATGCTCGCGGTGCTCGGCCTGGGCGCGCAGGGCGGCGAGGAGATCGTGCTGGCTTCCGAGGCGGAGGGCGCCGACGCGGCCCTGGACCGTCTGGCGAAGCTGGTCGAGGAAGGTCTCGAGGAGCTCCCCGAGACCGTCTGAGCCGGCCGACCGGTCCGGCTGCCCCGGCCCGGCGGGCGCGATCCCGCCGACTGCGGCCGGCCGGGAACCGGCGCCGCGCCGCCGTCCCGGCGCACCGCGTGTCACCGCACTTCGCGATCGGAGCCGCGGACCCGAATTCCGGGTCTGCGGCTCCTTTCCTTTTCCCATAGGTACTGCTCCGGCTTATGCGCCCGGTAACGCGGACCGGCCGACCCCGCCCGTGCATTCCGCGCCACTTTCGGGCAGCACGAATCCGCCCCGCCGAATCACCCCTTTGTATACGGCGAACCTGTTAAGCACGGGCGCTCGCGGTGTTTACGGCATGTTGCGGGATCCTCACGTCCGCCGGGCGCCGCAGCCGATAGGCGGAAAACGCGCGCTCGGCGTGGCGGGCGGCCAGCATCCTGGCCCGCTCGGCGTCGCCGCGGGCCAGCGCGTCCACCAGCGCCCCGTGCTCCGCCCAGTACTCGGCGGGCAGCGCGGGCTGCTCCGCCACGTACATCCACGCGATCTTGTGCCGCAGCTGGGTGAGCAGCGCGATGAGGCCGGGGCTGCCGGAGGCCTGGGCGAGCGTCTCGTGAAACCAGACGCCCAGGGAGCGCAGATCCTCGCCCTGGGCCCGCCGCACGCGGTCCTGGCCGAGCCTGACCAGGCCGCGCAGCACCTTGAGATGGGCCTCGGTGCGCCGGGCGGCGGCCCGCGACGCGGCCAGCGGCTCCAGCAGGGCGCACAGTTCGAGCAGGTCGGCGGCCTCCTGCTCGGTCGGCTCGGCGACACACGCCCCGGCGTGCCGGCGCGTGGTGACGAACCCCTCGGACTCCAGGGTGCGCAGCGCCTCGCGGACGGGCACGCGGGAGACGCCGTACCGCCGGGCTAGCACTTCCTCGGTGAGCCGGCTGCCGCGTGCGAAGAGCCCCGAGACGATGTCGTCGCGGATTGCCGTGCATACCGATTGCGCGGGAATGCGCATGACCGAACCTCCGCCTTAATCCCCGCGAAACGCGGTCGATCGACGCCTGTTCGGCGACTCTATTCCAGCGTCTGTTAATTCCCGGTGACGTGCCGTATGCCAGGCATATCTTTTGGCCATGGACGGGCGCGCGCGCCGGACGGCACGCCGAAGCCCCCGGCGCGATGCGCTCCGGGGGCTTGCGGTCGGGATGCGGGGACGGCCGGGTCAGACGTTGACGCCGTGCGAGCGCAGATACGCGATCGGGTCGATGTCCGAGCCGTACGCCGGGCCCGTGCGGGCCTCGAAGTGGAGGTGCGGGCCGGTGGTGTTGCCGGTGTTGCCGGAGAGGGCGATCTGCTGGCCCGGCTCGACGCGCTGGCCGACGTACACCCCGATGGACGAGAGGTGGCCGTACTGCGTGTACGTGCCGTCGTTCATCCGGATCACGATGTTGTTGCCGTAGGCGCCGCCCCAGCCCGCCTCGACGACGGTGCCCAGACCGACCGCGTGCACCGGGGTGCCCTCGCCCGCGTGGAAGTCGATGCCGGTGTGGCTGCCGGAGGACCAGATCGAGCCGCCGCTCTTGTAGCCGGTGGAGACGTAACCGCCGTCGATCGGGGCGACGAAGGAGTTGAGGCGCTTGCGCTCGGCCTCGCGGGCGGCGCGCTCCCTGGCCTCGCGCTCCTCCTTGGCCTTCGCCTCGGCCTTGCGCTTCGCCTCGGCGGCGGCGCGGGCCTTGTCGGCGGCGTGCTTCTGGGCGGCGGCCTGGGCGTCGATCCGGTCGGCGAGCGAGTCACCGATCACGATGGCCTGGGTGATGCCGGTGTCCTCGACCGAGGCGGCGGCGGACGCCGAGCTGTCGGCGGCCATGGCCGGGGAGGCGAGGGTGCCCACGACGCCGGCGGTGGCGAGGGTGGCGATGCCCGCTATGTTCGCGCTCTTGCGCGACACGGCGCTGGGCCGGCGGTGCTTCCCGGTGGCACGGGTGAACGCCATGGAGAGGCGGTTCCTTTCCTTCCATCTCGCCTACCGGGTTAGCTGACGGGTTCGGAGCTGGAAGGTCTCCTACGGGCCCCTCCGCGGGCGGAGGCTTCCGATTCACCCCAGGGACTGAGTGGGTCCCCGGCTCCCCTGGCTCGCGCCATTGGGGACTCGGCGATCGCTGTCCGGTGCCGCGGCTGCGACGGGTGGTGACGGACAGCCGGACTGACGCTAGACGGCTGATCTTTCAATCACCAAACAGACACGTCTTTTTGTTGCGCACGCCACATGACAGACAGGCAACCTCCCTAACAAAACGGGCATAAAGGCGGACCCCGGCGGCCACTCGGCCACCGGGGTCCCCATCCGGCCCGTCCGCCCGCCTTCGGCGGACGGCCCAATCAGCCCGCCACGACGGTGACTTCACCGATGCCGAGCGCCTTGACGGGCTCCGCGATCTGTGCCGCGTCCCCGACGAGGACCGTCACCAGACGGTCCACCGGGAAGGCGCTGACGACCGCCGCCGTGGCCTCCACGGTGCCGGTGTCGGCCAGGCGCGCGTACAACCGCGCCTGGAAGTCGTCCGGGAGGTGCTGCTCGACCTGGTCGGCCAGTGTCCCGGCGACGGCGGCGGCCGTCTCGTACTTCAGCGGGGCCACGCCCACCAGGTTCTGCACGGCCGTCTCGCGCTCGGCGTCCGTCAGCCCCTCGGCGGCGAGCTTGCGCAGCACCGTCCACAGGTCGTCCAGGGCCGGGCCGGTGTTGGGCGTGTCCACCGAGCCGCTGATGGCGAGCATGGCGGCGCCGGTGCCCTCGGGGCCGGAGCGCAGCACCTGGCCGTAGGAGCGCACTCCGTAGGTGTAGCCCTTCTCCTCGCGCAGGACGCGGTCCAGACGGGAGGTGAGGGTGCCGCCCAGGCAGTACGTCCCCAGCACCTGGGCGGGCCAGACGCGGTCGTGGCGGTCCGGGCCGATCCGGCCGATCAGGAGCTGGGTCTGGACGGCGCCGGGCCGGTCCACGATGACCACGCGGCCGGTGTCGTCGGCGGTGACCGGGGGCATCGGGCGTTCCTGGGCCGGGGTGCCCGTCCAGGCGCCCAGGGTGTCCGCCAGGACCGCGTCCAGGTCGGTGGCGCCCAGGTCGCCCACGACCACGGCGGTGGCCGCGGCGGGGCGGACGTACGCCTCGTAGAAGGCCCGTACCGCCGCCGCGTCGATCCGCGCCACGCTCTCCTCGGTCCCCTGGCGCGGGCGCGACATGCGCGCGCCGGCCGGGAAGAGCTCCTTGGAGAGCTGCTGGGCGGCGCGGCGCGCGGGGTTGGCCAGCTCGTGCGGGATCTCGTCGAGGCGGTTGCGCACCAGGCGGTCGACCTCGGCGTCGGCGAACGCGGGGGCCCGCAGCGCCTCGGCGAGCAGCCCGAGCGCCTTGGGGAGCCGGGAGACCGGCACCTCCAGGGAGACCCGGACGCCCGGGTGGTCCGCGTGCGCGTCCAGGGTGGCGCCGCAGCGCTCCAGGTCGGCGGCGAACTCCTCGGCGGAGCGCTTGTCGGTGCCCTCGGAGAACGCGCGCGCCATGATGGTGGCGACGCCGTCCAGACCGGCCGGCTCGGCGTCCAGCGGGGCGGCCAGGAAGATCTCGACGGCCACGACCTGCTGGCCGGGGCGGTCGCAGCGCAGCACGGTCAGCCCGTTGGGCAGGGTGGAGCGGTCGGGGGCGGGGAAGGCCCAGGGACGCGCGGTGCCGGCGGTCGGCTGGGGGTGGAACTGCATGGTCACGCCGGTCTCGCTCACTGCTCTGCTCCCTCTGCGTCGGCGTCGGCCGCCTCGTCTGCCTCTGCGGTGGTCGGCTCGTAGACCAGCACCGCCCTGTTGTCCGGGCGCAGGGTGGCCCGGGCCACGTCCCGCACCTCCTCGGCGGTGATGTCGAGGACCCGGTCGACGGCGGTCAGCGCGAGCTGGGGATCGCCGAACAGCACCGCGTACCGGCAGAGTTCGTCGGCGCGGCCCGCGACCGTGCCGAGCCGGTCCAGCCACTCGCGCTCCAGCTGGGCCTGGGCGCGCTCCATCTCCTCGGCCGTGGGGCCCTCTTCGGCGAACCGGGCGAGCTCCTCGTCGACGGCCGACTCGATGTCGGGGACGTCGACGCCGCCGGACGTCTTCACGTCCAGCCAGCCGAGCGAGGGGGCGCCGGCCAGGCGCAGCAGGCCGAATCCGGCCGCCACCGCGCTCTGGTCGCGGCGCACCAGGCGGTTGTGGAGGCGGGAGGACTCGCCGCCGCCGAGGACCGTGAGCGCCAGGTCCGCCGCGTCGCACTCACGGGTGCCGTCGTGCGGCAGCCGGTATGCGGCCATCAGGGCGCGCGCGGGCACGTCCTCGTGGACGACCTCGCGCAGCTGCTCGCCGATCACGCCGGGCAGCGTGCCGTCGCGCGGCGGCTGCTTGCCGTCGTGGGAGGGGATGGAGCCGAAGTACTTCTCGATCCAGGCGAGCGTCTGGGCGGGGTCGATGTCGCCGACCACCGAGAGGACCGCGTTGTTGGGCGCGTAGTACGTACGGAAGAAGGCGCGCGCGTCCTCCAGGGTCGCCGCGTCCAGGTCGGCCATGGAGCCGATCGGCGTGTGGTGGTACGGGTGGCCCTCCGGGTAGGCCAGCGCGGTGAGCTTCTCGAACGCCGTGCCGTAGGGCACGTTGTCGTACCGCTGGCGGCGCTCGTTCTTGACGACGTCGCGCTGGTTCTCCATGGACTCCTCGTCCAGGGCGGAGAGCAGCGAGCCCATGCGGTCGGCCTCCAGCCAGAGCGCGAGCTCCAGCTGGTGGGTGGGCATGGTCTCGAAGTAGTTGGTGCGCTCGAAGCTGGTGGTGCCGTTGAGCGAGCCGCCGGCACCCTGGACCAGTTCGAAATGGCCGTTGCCGTGGACCTGGTGCGAGCCCTGGAACATCAGGTGCTCGAAGAGGTGAGCCAGGCCGGTGCGGCCCTTGACCTCGTGGCGGGAGCCCACGTCGTACCAGAGGCAGACCGCGGCGACCGGGGTCAGGTGGTCCTCGGAGAGCACCACGCGCAGGCCGTTGGCCAGCCGGTGCTCGGTCGCTGTCAGGCCGCCGGAGCCGGCCTGGGCGGTGGCCGTGTGACCCATGGGCATGTACGTCCCTTCGATCGCGGTGAAGAAGTCCTGCCACTGTATGCAAGCGCACCGACACCTGGCGAAGTTCCCGGGTCGCGGTCGGCGTTGTCAGTGGGACGGTCCACAATGGTCGGCGTCAGCAGCAGACCTTGTTGGTGGTCGCTAAGAAGAACACGTTGGTGAAGGAGCCGCAGCCGCGATGGCCCGCCGCAGCACGAAGACCCCGCCGCCGGACGATTTCGAGGAGAAGATCCTCGACATCGACGTCGTGGACGAAATGCAGGGCTCCTTTCTCGAGTACGCCTACTCGGTGATCTACTCGCGGGCCCTGCCGGACGCCCGCGACGGCATGAAGCCGGTCCACCGCCGCATCGTCTACCAGATGAACGAGATGGGCCTGCGCCCCGAGCGCGGCTATGTGAAGTGCGCGCGCGTGGTCGGCGAGGTCATGGGCAAGCTCCACCCCCACGGCGACGCGTCGATCTACGACGCGCTGGTGCGGATGGCGCAGCCCTTCTCCATGCGCCTGCCGCTCGTCGACGGCCACGGCAACTTCGGCTCGCTCGGCAACGACGACCCGCCGGCCGCGATGCGGTACACCGAGTGCAAGATGGCCGACGCCACCCAGCTGATGACCGAGTCGATCGACGAGGACACCGTCGACTTCTCGCCGAACTACGACGGCCAGGAGCAGGAGCCGGTCGCCCTGCCCGCCGCCTTCCCGAACCTGCTGGTCAACGGCGCGACCGGGATCGCGGTCGGCATGGCGACCAATATGCCCCCGCACAACCTGGGCGAGGTCATCGCCGCCGCCCGCCATCTGATCCGCCACCCCAACGCGGACCTGGAAGCGCTGATGCGCTTCGTCCCCGGCCCCGATCTGCCGACCGGCGGGCGGATCGTGGGCCTGTCCGGCATCAAGGACGCGTACGAGTCGGGCCGCGGCACCTTCAAGATCCGCGCCAAGGTGGCCGTGGAGAACGTGACGGCGCGCCGCAAGGGCCTGGTCGTCACGGAACTGCCGTTCACGGTCGGCCCCGAGAAGGTGATCTCCAAGATCAAGGACCTGGTCGGCTCCAAGAAGCTCCAGGGCATCGCCGACGTCAAGGACCTCACCGACCGCTCGCACGGTCTGCGCCTGGTCATCGAGATCAAGAACGGCTTCGTCCCGGAGGCCGTCCTGGAGCAGCTCTACAAGCTGACGCCGATGGAGGAGTCCTTCGGCATCAACAACGTGGCGCTGGTGGACGGCCAGCCGCTCACCATGGGCCTCAAGGAGCTCCTGGAGGTCTACCTCGACCACCGCTTCGAGGTGGTGCGCCGGCGCAGCGAGTTCCGCCGCACCAAGCGCCGTGACCGGCTGCACCTCGTGGAGGGCCTGCTCGTCGCGCTCCTCGACATCGACGAGGTCATCCGTCTCATCCGGTCGAGTGACAACTCGGCGCAGGCCAAGCAGCGCCTGATCGAGCACTTCTCGCTCAGCGAGATCCAGACGCAGTACATCCTCGACACCCCGCTGCGCCGCCTCACCAAGTTCGACCGCATCGAGCTGGAGAGCGAGCGCGACCGGCTCACCGGCGAGATCGACGAGCTGACCGGCATCCTGGAGTCCGACAGCGAGCTGCGCAAGCTGGTCTCGTCCGAACTGGCCGCGGTGGCCAAGAAGTTCGGCACCGAGCGGCGTACGGTGCTGCTGGAGTCGGCGGGTGCGCCGGTCGCGGCCGTGCCCCTCGAGGTCGCGGACGACCCGTGCCGGGTGCTGCTCTCCTCGACGGGCCTGCTGGCGCGCACGGCGAACGCGGAACCGCTCACGGAGGCCGAGCGCCGCACCAAGCACGACGTGATCGTCTCCGCGGTCCCGGCGACCCAGCGCGGTGACATCGGCGCGGTCACCTCGGCCGGGCGGCTGCTGCGGCTCGCCGTGATCGACCTGCCGCAGCTGCCGGACACGGCCGCCGCGCCCAACCTCTCGGGCGGCGCCCCGGTCTCGGAGTTCCTCTCGCTGGAGGCGGACGAGACGCTGGTGTGCCTGACGACGCTGGACGAGTCCTCGCCGGGCCTGGCGATCGGCACCGAGCAGGGCGTGGTCAAGCGGGTGGTGCCCGACTATCCGGCCAACAAGGACGAGCTGGAGGTCATCTCCCTCAAGGACGGCGACCGGATCGTCGGCGCGGTCGAGCTGCGCACCGGCGAGGAAGACCTGGTCTTCATCACCGACGACGCGCAACTGCTGCGCTACCAGGCCTCCCAGGTGCGCCCGCAGGGCCGCCCGGCGGGCGGTATGGCGGGCATCAAGGTCGCCGACGGGGCCAAGGTGATCTCGTTCACCGCGGTCGACCCGGCGAAGGACGCGGTGGTGTTCACGGTGGCGGGCTCGCGCGGCACGCTGCTCGGGGACTCGGCGGCGACGGTCAAGCTGACGCCGTTCGACCAGTATCCGCGCAAGGGCCGGGCCACCGGCGGAGTGCGCTGCCAGCGGTTCCTGAAGGGCGAGGACATGCTGGTCCTGGCCTGGGCGGGCGCGGCCCCGGCGAAGGCGGCGCAGGCCAACGGCACCCCGGTGGAGCTTCCTGAGCCCGACCCGCGCCGCGACGGCTCGGGCACACCGCTGGGCCACACGGTGTCGGTGCTGGCGGGTCCCCCGCTGTAGCGGGCGCGGACGGGCGGGGCGCGGCGAAGGGGCCGGCGGACCGAGGGCGGGGCCTACTCCTCGCCCGGGACCCCGCCGGCCCCTTCGGCGATGTCCGCCTCGTGGGCGCCCTCCGCGTCGAAGGCCGCGTCCTCCTCCTCGGGGGCCGCCGCGTCCGCCACCTCGGCCTCCTGCGCCCCGTCCCCCTGGACGTAGCGCAGGACGCCCCACATGGCGGCCTCGTCCGGGACGTCCCGAGGCCGCTCCGCCACGGCCGCGTCCAGGCAGGTGCGCAGGGCCCCGGTGTCGATGCGTGAGCCGATGAGGACGAGCTGGGTCAGCCGCTCCTCGCCGGGCGGCCAGGGCTCGGGGTAGAAGCGCAGGAACCGGCCCACGGCGTGAACGCCGTACCGGTTGACTGGGTCGGCCTGGCCGAAGTCGACGAACCCCTTGATGCGGTAGAGGCCCTCGGGGCGGCTGTCGAGGAAGGCCATCAGTCGGCGCGGGTCCATGGGGACGGCCGAGGTGAAGGCGACGGACTCGTACGCCGTGTGCAGATGGGCCGCGTGGGCGCACCCGGGGCCGCACGCCTGCCCGTGCTCTTCCCCGGGCGCCTCCTCCTCGTCCAGCAGATCCTCGAAGGCGAGCTGGCCGACCCGTTCGGTGCTGGGCCTGCGGTCGAAGAACAGCTCGGGGTCGACCCGCCCGTACACGGACTCGACCACCGGCGCGCCCCCGTCGAGGGACGCCCGCAGCCGGTCCAGCTCCGCCCTCGGTGCCCGGTCGGTCTTGTTGAGCACCACCAGGTCCGCGACCGCGAGATGGCGGTCGATCTCGGGATGGCGGGCCCGGGTCGCGACGTACTCGGCCGCGTCGACGACCTCGACCAGGCCGCCGTAGACGACCCGTGGGTTCTCGCTGGCCAGCACCATCCGCACCAGTTCCTGCGGCTCCGCCAGCCCGCTCGCCTCGATGACGAGCACGTCGAGCCGGGCGGCGGGCCGGGTCAGCTTCTCCAGGTACACGTCCAGCTCGCTCGCGTCGACGGCGCAGCACAGACAGCCGTTGCCGAGCGAGAGCGTCGAGTCGCCCAGTTGTCCGGCCACCGTCATCGCGTCGATCTCGATGGATCCGAAGTCGTTGACGATCGCCCCGATCCGGGTGCCCCTGCCCGCCCGCAGCAGATGGTTGAGCAGGGTGGTCTTGCCCGAGCCGAGGAAGCCCGCGAGGACCACGACGGGGATCTGCTGGGTCGGACCGGTCGGACTCACGAGGGGGCCTTTCTGGGCGGCGCGTACGGGTGGGGGGGCGGGGTGTTCCCCGGGACGAGGGGAGAAGCCCCCGGGGCCCGCTCCAGGATATGGGCGCCCCGGGCCCGGGCGGCCGGGCGCCCCGCGCACACCCGAGCGGCTCCCGCGCCCGGCCCGAACGCGCGTGACCGCCGCCCCGGCCGCGCGTCGCCGGAGGGGGAGGCGGGCAGATCGAGTGCCGCCGCGACCGGCGGCGCACCCACCCCCGGGAGGTCCCGTGACAGCCACGACAGCCCCGTACACCTGGCTCCGCCCCCCCGCCAAGACCGCCCTCTGGACGGCCGCCACGCTCGCCGGAACCGGCCCGGTGAGCGCCGCGGCCGTCCTGGTGAGCGGCTGGCTCGTGGACACCGTCCAGCGGCGCGAGGGCGGCCTCGACCGCGCCCAGCCGTCCATGGCTCCCACCGCGCGAACCAGCCGCTCCCCGCCCCTTCCCCGCGTACCGGAGCGCTCGGGTCTTGCAGCGAAACGACGGCCGTCACCCACGGATGCCCACGGACCGAACAGATTTCGGAATGCGTCGATCCGCCGTCTACCGTGCATAGGCATGAGTGCCGTCCCCACGATGCCCCCACCCGGACGGCGGCGGTTCGGCCGGCCCCAGCGCGTCTTCTCCCAGGTGCTCCTGATGCAGCTGGCCATCGCCGCCGGTGTCACCGTGCTCGCGACCGGCCTGTTCCTCGCCCCGCTCAGCCACCAGCTCGACGACCAGGCGATGCGCCGGGCCCTCGCCATCGCCCAGACCACGGCCGCCCAGCCGCGGCTCGCGGCCGACCTCGTCGCGTCCGGGCCCGTGGCCGACGGTCCCGTGCAGCGCGAGGCCGAACGGATCCGCCGGGCCACCGGCGCCGAGTACGTGGTGGTCATGGACCGGCGCGGGGTGCGATGGTCGCACCCGGACGGCCGCCAGCTCGGCAAGGTCGTCTCCACCGACCCCAGCGACGCGCTGGCGGGTGAGGACGTCATGGAGATCGACAGCGGCACGCTGGGCCGCGCCGCGCGCGGCAAGGTGCCGCTGCGGGACGCGGGCGGCGCCGTCGTGGGGGCGGTGTCGGTGGGGATCGAGTACGACAGCGTGCGCGCCCGGCTCCTCGCCGCGATACCCGAGCTGCTCGCCTACGCGGGCGGCGCCCTCGCGGCCGGGGCGCTCGCCGCGTACCTGATCTCCCGCCGGATCCAGAAGCAGACCCGTGACCTGGCCTTCTCCGACATCTCGGCGTTGCTGGCGGAGCGTGAGGCCATGCTCCACTCGATCCGCGAGGGTGTCGTGGCCCTCGACCGGAGCGGCCGCGTCCGGCTGCTCAACGACGAGGCCCAGCGGCTGCTCGGCGTCGGCCCCGAGGCCGCGGGCCGCCCGCTGGACGAGGTGCTGGGCGCCGGGCGGACCAGCGATGTGCTCACCGGGCGCGTCTCGGGCACCGACCTGCTGACCGTACGCGGCCACCGCGTCCTGGTCGCCAACCGGATGCCGACCGACGACGGCGGCGCCGTCGCCACCCTGCGCGACCGCACCGAGCTGGAACGTCTGGGGCGCGAGCTGGACTCCACCCACGGCCTCATCGACGCGCTGCGCGCCCAGGACCATGAGCACGCCAACCGCCTGCACACCCTGCTGGGTCTGCTGGAGCTGGAGATGTACCCGGAGGCGGTCGAGTTCGTCACCGAGGTCGTCGGCGTGCACCGGACCACCGCCGAGCAGGTGACCGAGAAGGTCCGTGACCCGCTGCTCGCGGCGATGCTGGTCGGCAAGGCCACCGTGGCGGCCGAGCGCGCGGTCGCCCTGCGCATCACGCCGGACAGCCTCCTCCCGGACCGCCTCGTCGATCCGCACGGGCTCGTCACCGTCGTCGGGAACCTCGTGGACAACGCCCTGGACGCGGCCGCCGGCACTCCGGACGCCTCGGTCGGTGTCACCCTGCGCGCCGAGGGACGTACGGCCGTACTGCGGGTCGTCGACAGCGGCCCCGGCGTTCCCGACGGGCAACGCGAGCAGATCTTCACCGAGGGCTGGTCCACCAAGGAGCTGCCCGCCCACGGCAAGCGGGGCCTCGGGCTCGCCCTGGTCCGCCGGTTCGCCGAGCGGCAGGGCGGCCACGCGCGCGTGGCGCCGGCGCCCGGCGGCGGGGCGGAGTTCACGGTCGTCCTGCCGGAGGCGCTGAGCGAGGCGCTGAAGGAGACGGTGGGCGGGGCGGTGGGTGAGGCGGTGGGCGGTGCCGTATCGGGTGAGGACCTGGCCAGAACCGCACCGGCCGAAGATCCGCACGGGACCTTCCCGCATGAGGAGGCGCGATGATCGACGTTCTCGTGGTGGACGACGACCGGCGGGTCGCCGACATCAATGCCGCGTACACCGCGAAAGTTCCCGGTTTCCGGGTGGTGGCGAAGGCGCATGCGGCCGCGGAGGCGCTCGCGCTCATCGCCGCGCGCCCCGTCGATCTGGTCCTGCTCGACCACTATCTGCCGGACGGGAACGGTCTCGCCGTCGTACGCGAGCTGCGCCGCCTCGGCCACCACACCGACGTGATCATGGTGACGGCCGCCCGTGACGTGGCCACCGTCCAGGCGGCGATGCGCCAGGGGGCGCTCCAGTACCTCGTCAAACCGTTCACCTTCGCGGGGCTGCGCACCAAACTGGAGGCATACGCCGCGCTGCGCCGCACCCTGGACGGCGGCGGGGAGGCGGAACAGGCCCAGGTGGACCGGATCTTCGGCGCCCTCTCGGTCCCCTCCGAGCCCGACCTGCCCAAGGGACACTCCCCCACCACGGCCGAGTTGCTGCGCCAGGTGCTGCTGGCCGCCGAGGGCCCGCTCTCGGCGCAGCAGATCGCCGAGCGGACGGGGGTGAGCCGGCAGACCGCCCAGCGCTATCTGAAGCTCCTGGAGCGGACGGGCCGGGTACGGCTCGGTCTGCGCTACGGCGAGACCGGCCGCCCCGAGCACCGCTATACCTGGGCGACCGGCCGCTGACCCGCGTGCCCCGGCCCTTCACCACCCGGTTCACGGACGCGGTGGTACCGGTCCGCCTGGGCGCTGTCGCTTGCCGAGGGGGCGGCCCGGCACCCGCCCTCGGGCGGATCGATCCTGCCCAGTCGCTACACCGCGCCCGCCCCCGTGAGCGACCGCACCTCCGTCTCCGCGTGGCGCGCGGCGTCCGGTGGTTCGGCCGAGGTGACGGTGCCCATCCAGCCGGCGAGGAAGCCCAGGGGGATGGAGACCAGGCCCGGGTTCTCCAGCGGGAAGAACTGGAAGTCCACCCCGGGGAACAGCGCCTGCGGGCCGCCGGAGACGACCGGCGAGAGCACCACGAGGACCAGTGCGGGGATCAGCCCGCCGTAGACCGCCCAGATGGCGCCCCGGGTGGTGAAGTTCCGCCAGAACAGCGAGTAGAGCAGCACCGGCAGATTGGCCGAGGCGGCGACCGCGAAGGCGAGCCCGACCAGGAACGCCACATTCATGTCCCGGGCCAGCAGCCCCAGGCCGATGGCGACCGCCCCGATCCCGGCCGCGGCGATCCGGGCCACCGTCACCTCGCTGTGCTGCCGGGCGTGGCGCCGCCGCAGCGAGGCGTACAGATCGTGGGCGACGGAGGCGGAGGAGGCCAGTGTGATCCCGGCGACGACCGCCAGGATGGTGGCGAAGGCGACCGCGGCCACGACCGCGAAGAGAACCGTTCCGCCTGTGGAGCCCGCGCCACCGCCCAGATTGAGCGCGAGCAGCGGTACGGCCGTGTTCCCCGCCGCGTTCGCGGACTTCACCTCGGCGGAGCCCACCACGGCGGCCGCCCCGAAGCCCAGCACGATGGTCATCAGATAGAAGCCGCCGATGAGGCCGATCGCCCAGACGACCGAGCGGCGCGCGGCCCGCGCGGTCGGCACCGTGTAGAAGCGGGAGAGGATGTGCGGCAGCCCCGCCGTACCGAGCACCAGGGCCAGGCCCAGGCTGATGAAGTCGAGCCGCGCGGTCCAGCCGCCGCCGTATCTGAGCCCGGGGGCGAGGAACTCCTTTCCGTGCCCGCTCCGCTCGGCCGCCGTGTTGAGCAGCAGGTTGATGTTCCCGTGGAAGCGCATCAGCACCAGGACCGTCAGTGTGACCGCACCCGCCATCAAAAGGACGGCCTTCACGATCTGGATCCAGGTGGTCGCCCGCATCCCGCCGAGCGACACATAGATCACCATCAACGCGCCCACGCCGATGACGGTCCACGCCCGGGCCGCGCCGCTGGAGCCGCCGAGCAGCAGCGCCACCAGACTGCCCGCGCCGACCATCTGCGCCACCAGATAGAGAACGGACACGGTGACCGAGGAGGTTCCCGCCGCGATCCGGACCGGGCGCTCGCTCATCCGGGCGGCGATCACGTCGGCCAGGGTGAACCGCCCGCAGTTGCGCACCAGCTCCGCCACCAGCAGCAGCACCACCAGCCAGGCCACCAGGAAGCCGACGGAGTAGAGCATCCCGTCGTACCCGAAGAGCGCGATGAGCCCGGAGATGCCCAGGAACGATGCGGCCGACATGTAGTCGCCCGCGATGGCGAAACCGTTCTCCATGGGGGAGAAGAGGCGCCCGCCCGCGTAGAACTCCTCGGCCGAGCCGTGCCGGTCGCGGCTCACCCAGGTGGTGATCGCCAGCGTGGCCGCCACGAACGCGCTGAACAGCAGCAGCGCCAGCGCCTGATAGTCCCTGCCGACGCTCACCTGGCCACCCCCCGTGTCATCTCCTGGGTGTCCCATCGCAGTTCGAGCGCGGCCCGGTCCCGGCGCAGCCGCGCATGCCGGGCGTACGCCCAGGTCAGCAGGAAGGTGGAGAGGAACTGGCCGAGCCCCGCGACCATGGCGACATTGACCGCCCCCGCGACCTGACGCGCCATCAGCTCGGGCGCCGTGGTGGCGGCGACGACGTACGCGATGTACCAGACGAGGAACGCCAGCGCGGCCGGGACCACGAACCTGCGGTAGCGGGCGCGCACCTCCTGGAAGGCGGCGCTGCGCTGCACCTCCAGATAGATGTCCGCCGCGGTGTACCCGGGCACCGGCTCGGGCGCCCGCTGCGGCGGCGGGGCCAACGCGGGCACCGTGCCGTCCAGTTCGCCCCAGCCCGAGGCGAGCGCGTCGTACCAGGGGTCGTCGATCCGTGCCGCCGCCGGGTCGTGCCGTTCCCGTTTCTCCACCGAACAACACTCCTTAGTCCACGGCCCTGTTCGGCCGCGTGCCCAAGGATGGGCAGAGGGGACGCCCCCGCACTCTTCAACGCCCCCTCTTCACCCCATTAGGTGATGGCCGGGCCCGGTGGACGGGTGGGGCCGTGCCGATAGGCATACCGCACGGCCTGGGGCCGGTCCTGGCGCCCGTCTTGGCGAAGAGGTCGTCGATGTGGGTCTTCACCGTCGCCGTGGAGATGTGCGGCGCGCGGGAGATTTCCGGGTCGGACAGGCCCTCCGCGACCGGGCCGAACACCTCCCCTGGATCGGCCGTCCCCACCCACGGGTGGACCCACCCCCGGACAGCTCACGGCCGCAGGGCTCAGTGCCGCCCCGGCCAACCCGCCACCGCGAGGCTCAGGCCCCCCGGACAGCCCCCGCCGCGAAGCGCGGGGCCGCCCCCGGACATCCCGCCGCCCCAGGCGGGGAGAAACGGCACACCACCGGGCATCCCGGCGCGGCCGGAACCACGGGCATGGCCGGGCCCCCGCCGCGGTCGCGGCACGGAACCCGGCCGTGGCCGTGCGTGTCCCTACGCGTCGATGCGCGACCGGTCCAGCGTCGCCGCCGAGCTGGTGATGAACTCCTTGCGGGGCGCCACCTCGTTGCCCATCAGCAGGTCGAAGACCTGCTCGGAGGCCTCCAGGTCGCCGATGTTGATCCGGCGCAGGGTGCGGAAGCGCGGGTCCATCGTGGTCTCCGCCAGCTGGTCCGCGTCCATCTCGCCGAGGCCCTTGTAGCGCTGGATGGAGTCCTTGTAGCGGACGCCCTTGCGCTGGAACTCCAGCAGGGTCTGGCGCAGCTCGTTGTCCGAGTACGTGTACACGTACTTGTCCTGGCCCTTCTTGGGCTGGACCAGCTCGATCCGGTGCAGCGGCGGGACGGCGGCGAAGACCCGGCCCGCCTCGACCATCGGGCGCATATAGCGCTGGAAGAGGGTCAGCAGCAGGATGCGGATGTGGGCGCCGTCGACATCGGCGTCGACGAGCAGCACGATCTTGCCGTACCGCGCCGCGTCGATGTCGAAGGTGCGGCCCGAGCCCGCTCCTATGACCTGGATGATCGCGCCGCACTCGGCGTTCTTGAGCATGTCCGAGACGGACGCCTTCTGCACGTTGAGGATCTTGCCCCGGATCGGCAGCAGCGCCTGGAACTCCGAGTTCCGGGCGAGCTTGGCGGTGCCGAGCGCGGAGTCCCCCTCGACGATGAAGAGTTCGCTGCGCTCCACGTCGTCGCTGCGGCAGTCGGCCAGCTTGGCCGGCAGCGAGGAGGACTCCAGAGCCGTCTTCCGCCGCTGCGCCTCCTTGTGCTGGCGGGCCGCGATCCTGGTCCGGGCCGCCGCGACGATCTTGTCGAGCACCGCCCGGGCCTGCGCCTTGGCGTCGCGCTTGGTGGAGGTCAGGAACGCCTTGAGCTCCTTGGCGACCACGTTGGCGACGATCCGGTTGGCCGCCGAGGTGCCGAGCACCTCCTTGGTCTGGCCCTCGAACTGGGGTTCGGCGAGCCGGACGGTGACCACCGCCGTGAGGCCCTCCAGGGCGTCGTCCTTGACGACGTCGTCCTCGGCGACGCGCAGCAGCTTCGCGGAGCGCAGCACCTCGTTGACGGTCTTGGTGACCGAGCGCTCGAAGCCGGCCACGTGGGTGCCGCCCTTGGGGGTGGCGATGATGTTCACGAACGACTTCAGGTTCGTCTCGTATCCCGTGCCCCAGCGCAGCGCGATGTCCACGCCGAGCTCACGGGTGACCTCGGTGGGGGTCATGTGGCCGCGCTCGTCCAGGACCGGAACGGTCTCCTTGAAGCTGCCCTGGCCGGTGAGGCGCAACACGTCGCAGACGCCCTTGTCCTGCGCCAGGTACTCGCAGAACTCGCTGATCCCGCCGTCGAAGCGGAACGTCTCTTCCTTCTTGCCCTCGCCGTCGATCCCGCGCTCGTCGCGCACGACAATGGTCAGGCCGGGGACCAGGAAGGCCGTCTGGCGCGCCCGCTGGTGGAGCGTGTCCAGGGAGAGCTTGGCGTCCTTGAGGAAGATCTGGCGGTCCGCCCAGTAGCGGATGCGGGTGCCGGTGCGGGTCTTGGGCACGCGCTTGCCCTTGAGCAGCCCGCTCGACGGGTCGAAGGGGGCGTCGGGGCCCTGCTCGGTGAACATGCCGGGCGTGCCGCGCCGGAAGCTGATCGAGTGCGTCGCGCTGTTGCGGTCGACCTCGACGTCGAGGCGGGCCGAAAGCGCGTTCACCACGGAGGCGCCCACGCCGTGCAGACCGCCGGAGGCGGCGTAGGAGCCGCCGCCGAACTTGCCGCCGGCGTGCAGCTTGGTCATGACGACCTCGACGCCCGACAGACCGGTCTTGGGCTCGATGTCGACCGGGATGCCCCGGCCGTTGTCCCGCACCTCGACCGAGCCGTCGTCGTGCAGGATCACCTCGATGAAGTCGCAGAACCCGCCCAGGGCCTCGTCGACGGAGTTGTCGATGATCTCCCAGAGGCAGTGCATCAGGCCGCGGCTGTCGGTCGAGCCGATGTACATACCCGGGCGCTTGCGGACCGCTTCGAGGCCTTCAAGGACGAGCAGGTGCCGCGCGGTGTAGTTGGAGCCGTCCCGGTCGGCGCCGGAGAGCAGCGCGGTGGACGGAACGGACGTCTCGGCGGTCACGCAGTTCGCTCCTCGCTGAATTTCAATTCGCCCCCTGGTGGGTAGGGGGCCGGCGTCGGTCGCCGGTCAGAGGGTACCGAGGCCTGGTAGAGCCGTTGTCACGCCACCCTCGGCAGATTCTCATGCTAGTCCAGTGTCGTATGCATGTTCGATCCCCCGTGGGGGTGATACAGATGTCACGTTCCCATCCGCGCATGAACCATTTAGGCTCCGGGCACGTCCTCATGAACAACCGGCAACCCCGCCGGGAGGACCGACCGAGACAAGCAACGCGAAACCGTAGAGCACCGCAATACGGCTCATTCGCCGCCAACCGGCAGCAGACAGCCACCTCGACCAAGAAATTTCGAGGAAAAGGCACGAGCGGGAACGTTTTCGGCCTGGTTGGATGTTGACCCTGGTACGACAGCTCGTCGAGCTAGAGAAGAGGCGACGTGACTACTGTTCTGACCCCCGCGAGCCCCCTGACGGCCGCTGACCGTTGCGACCGCTGCGGCGCACAGGCATACCTGCGTGTCCTTCTGACCAGCGGCGGCGAACTGCTCTTCTGTGCTCACCACGGACGCAAGTTCGAGCCGGAACTGAAGAAGATCGCCGCTGAGATACAGGACGAGACGGACCGCCTCACGGCGGTGCCCGAATCCGCAGGCGAAGAGGATCGCTGAACCTCGCACTGACGACGAGCCAGGGGCCGGTCCAGGACCGGCGACGGGCGGCCGCCCCCGTGTGGGGCGGCCGCCCGTTCTCTTGCTCGCGCGCCGCTACAGGGGCGCCGCGTTCCGTGACGGTCCGACGAAGGCGGAGATCCGGGTGTACACCCCGGGGCTCTCGGCCTCCCCGCAGCCGCTCCCCCAGGACACCAGGCCCACCAGCCGCCCCATGGCCACCAGTGGGCCCCCGCTGTCGCCCTGGCAGGCGTCGTGGCCGCCCTTGGGGTCCCCCGCGCAGAGCATGGTGGCCTTCAGATACGCGTCCCCGGAGTTCCCCGGGTAGGCGCGCTCACAGGACTGGTCCGACAGCACCCACACGCGCGTGGAGCGCAGGGACGCGGCGTAGGTGCCCCGCCCGGTGGTGTCCCCCCAGCCGTAGACCGCCGCCGGGGTGTCCGGGGCGTACGCGGGATCGCCCGGCCCCGCGAGCCCGATGACGTAGGACTCGGGCAGCGCGCTCGCCAGGGTGAGCATCGCGATGTCACCCGCGTTGCTGACCGAGTTGTACCCCGGGTTGACCCAGGTGTCCCGTACGCCGACCTCCTGGCCGCTGGTGCCGCGCAGCTCGGAGCGGCCCGCGATCACCTTCAGATCGCGCATCCCGTTGGTGCCGAGCACCTCCTTGCTCAGGCAGTGCGCGGCCGTGATCACCTTGGTGGGCGCGACCACCGCTCCCCCGCAGAACTGACCCGCGCGCTTTGAGCCGAACCGGGCACGGCTGGAGAGCGCGACGACGTACGGGCTGTCCTGCACGGAGGCGGGCGTGCCCCCGATGACCACGCTGTCGGCGGCGGCCGGCAGGGGCGTGGCCAGCGGTACGGCGGTGGCGGCGGCCGTGAGGGCCAGCGCCCCGCGCAGCGCTCGGACGGTGGGGCGTCGCATACGGTCTCCTGACTCCGGGTGACACGGGCACACCCAGAGTCAACGAGGCATTGACGCCTCGCACCCGCTCAGACACGCGTGGACACACACGAGGGCCCGGCTCCCTCACGGAAACCGGGCCCTCGGTCACCTCCGGTCCGTACGACAGGCGTACGAACGCGACCTAGTCGAGGTAGTCGCGCAGGACCTGCGAACGCGACGGGTGGCGCAGCTTCGACATGGTCTTCGACTCGATCTGGCGGATGCGCTCACGCGTCACTCCGTAGACCTTGCCGATCTCGTCCAGGGTCTTCGGCTGGCCGTCGGTGAGGCCGAAGCGCATGGAGACCACGCCCGCCTCGCGCTCCGACAGGGTGTCCAGGACCGAGTGCAGCTGCTCCTGCAGAAGCGTGAAGCTGACCGCGTCGGCCGGGACGACGGCCTCGGAGTCCTCGATGAGGTCACCGAACTCGCTGTCGCCGTCCTCACCCAGGGGGGTGTGCAGCGAGATCGGCTCGCGGCCGTACTTCTGGACCTCGATGACCTTCTCCGGGGTCATGTCGAGTTCCTTGGCCAGCTCCTCCGGGGTGGGCTCGCGGCCCAGGTCCTGGAGCATCTGGCGCTGCACGCGCGCGAGCTTGTTGATGACCTCGACCATGTGCACCGGGATACGGATGGTGCGGGCCTGGTCGGCCATCGCGCGGGTGATCGCCTGACGGATCCACCAGGTGGCGTACGTGGAGAACTTGTAGCCCTTGGTGTAGTCGAACTTCTCGACCGCGCGGATCAGACCGAGGTTGCCCTCCTGGATGAGGTCCAGGAAGAGCATGCCGCGGCCCGTGTAGCGCTTGGCCAGCGAGACCACGAGGCGGAGGTTGGCCTCCAGCAGGTGATTCTTGGCGCGGCGGCCGTCCTCGGCGATGATCTCCAGCTCGCGCTTGAGCTTGGGGGCGAGCTTGTCGGCGGCCGACAGCTTGTCCTCGGCGAACAGGCCGGCCTCGATGCGCTTGGCGAGCTCGACCTCCTGCTCGGCGTTGAGCAGCGGGACCTTGCCGATCTGCTTCAGGTAGTCCTTGACCGGGTCGGCGGTGGCGCCGGCGACGGCGACCTGCTGGGCGGGAGCGTCGTCCTCGTCGTCGTCGGAGAGGACGAAGCCCTTGTTCTCGCCCTCGGCCTCCTCCTCGTCACCCTTGCCGGGCGCGACGTCCTCGAGCAGCTCCTCGCCCTCGACGACCTCTTCGTCGCCCTTCTTGCCGGCCGTCTTCTTCGCGGCCGTCTTCTTGGCCACGGCCTTCTTGGCGACGGTCTTCTTCGCGGCCGTCTTCTTGGCGGCGGCCTTCTTGGGCGCCTCGGCGTCGTCCGCCGACGCGTCCACGGCCGGGGCCGCCGGGGCCGCGGTGGCCGCGACCGTCTTGGTCACCGTCGTCTTGGCCGCGACGGTCTTGGTGGCGGTGCGCTTCGCCGGGCTCTTCGCTGCGACGCTCTTCCGGGTGCGCTTGGGAGATTCCGCGGCACTGACCATCAGCGTCACACCCTCTTCCTCGAGGATCTGGTTGAGGCTGCGCAGAACATTCTTCCACTGGGTTGGCGGAATCTGGTCGGCTTCGAAGGCCCGACGCACGTCATCGCCGGCGATCTGCCCATCAGCCTTTCCCCGCTCGATGAGCGCCATCACAGACTCTGACTCGGCGATCTCCGGCGGGAGCGTACGGGATGTGCTGGCCGACACGAACAACCTCTCGGAACGATGGAAAACGGCTTCCGGCCCCGCCCATGATCGGGCCGGAGCCGACGACCGTCGACTGGGGATTGTGCCGACGGCGCGGGCTGAACCTCGGAGCTGCACAGCGCCGCGAGCGGCAGCTGTATTCCTTCCTCGGCTGTTACCTCTTAGGTCATCGCACGGTTCCGAGGAGTGTTACGCCCAATCTACGTGGCCCGAGTCACACCCCATATTCGACATAAACGGCCACTCGGGGCAATGTGCCCACAATCGCGTCGCCGGACCCCCTGAGGTCCGGCGACGCGTGCTTCCTCCGGGCGGGGCACCGAGCCTCACCCGGCCGTGCTCCGCCCTCAGTGCTCGCGCGGCGCGGGGACGACGCGCTCGACCTCGGGGTGGACGGTGAGCAGCTGCCGCATGGCGGTCTCGGCGGCCGTCCCGTCGGCGCCCGCCAGCGCGTCCACGATCCGGGCGTGGTGGGTGAGGGCCGCCTCCGAGTGGCGGTCACAGCCGGTGACCGGTCCGCCGGAGACCTGGAGGGCGGCGCCGACGATGCCGGAGAGATGCTCCAGCATGCGGTTGCCCGCGGCCTGGATCAGCAGGGAGTGGAACTCCGCGTCGGCCCGCGAGAAGGTGATCACGTCACCCTGGGTGAGGGAGTGGCCCATGATCTCGACCATGTCGCCGAGGCGCTGCTGGAGGTCCTCGCGGCCGTGCCCCGCCGCGAGCCGGGCAGCCAGCGGCTCGATCGTCCAGCGCAGCTCGCTGAGCTCGCGCCGCTGGTCGTCGCGCTGCGGCCCGAACGCCCGCCACTCGATGATGTCGGGGTCCAGCAGGTTCCAGTCGCTGACCGGGCGGACCCGGGTGCCGACGTTGGGGCGCGCGCTGACCAGGCCCTTGGCCTCCAGTACGCGCAGCGACTCGCGGACGACGGTCCGGGAGACCTCGAAACGCTGGCCGATCTCCTCGGGGACCAGCGGGCGGTCGGCGCCGAGATCGCCGGAGACGATCATCTGGCCGAGCTGCTGGACGAGTTGGCCGTGCAGCCCTCTCCCGCGGCTGCCCGCCGCGCGGCGGCTCACCCGGCCGAGGTCCGCGTCGGCCCCGTCCCAGGCGGGGAGGGAGACGCGGTCGGCGCCGCGCGCCTCCGCGTAGGGGTAGCGGTCGAGTTCGCCCGGTCCTGCGAGGCCGTTTTCGGCGGTGCGGGCGGTGGTCATCATGGTGTGCGCAAGGGTACTCACGCATCCTTTGTCGGCCGGACTTCCATGGCCCTTGAGGTCTTTGGTGAAAAGCACACGAAAGGGTGATCTCCGCACCCCTCGCAATTGACGCTTTATCGGAAAGAAGCGGTCATTCTCGGGGAGTTGTGACTCTCCGCACATGCCGGGGCCCGGCCAAGGTCACCAACGGGCCCTCCCGCGAAGGCCGGTGACCACGTAGGCGCAGAGCAGCACGGAGAGCGACAGTGCGAGGGCCGCGCCCTGCGGACGGGCGAGCAGGTGCAGCGCGGCGGCCAGTCCGTCGTCCAGCAGATGCGGCCAGCGCAGCCAGGCCACCTCCCGCAGCCGGGCCGGGAGTCCGGCCACCGAACGTGCCTGCGGGGCCGCCAGCGCCTTCTGTACGAGGGGTACGACGGCGACCGGCACCGCCAGGACGGCGGCGAGCCCGGCCGCGGTGGCGCGGAAGATGCCGGCCGCGAGCAGTCCGGCCCAGGCGCAGCCGACGGTCAGGCCCGCCCAACTCGCCGCCAGCGAGGGCCAGTCGGGCGGAATCCGCACCACGTCACGGCCGTAGACCAGACGCAGCGCCTGGGCATCGAGGGCGACGGTGAGGACGGCCAGCAGGAGGGCGGCCGTGGCCGAGACGGCGAGTTTGGCGAGGAGCAGCCCGAGTCGGCGCGGGACGGTGCCGCGGTCGGCGGCGAGCGCGGGATAGCGGTACTCCTCGCCGAAGGCGAGCGCCCCGAGGATCCCGGCGGCGAGCGCCGAGGGCGGCAGCGGCAACAACACCGGCCAGGCGGCCACCAGGTGCGGCAGCGGGGTGTGCCCGGTGCGCCCGAGTACGACGGCGAGCGCCACGGAGGCGAGGAGGGCGGCTCCGACGAGCACATACGTGGTGCGGACCCCGAGGAGGCGCCTCAGTTCGTAGCGCAGGGGGCGGAGCGGGGTACGGGGCAGGGCGGGAGTGATCGGGGGGCGCGGGCGGGGGGCCAGTGCGCCGGCCGGGGCCGCAGGGGGTCCGTCCGGGGCGGTGACGGCTGCGGGGGTCAGGGCCGGGGCCGTGGCCGTGGCCGGGCGGGGGGTGGCGGCCGTCGGGCCGGTGTCGGCGACTTCGTCCGTGAGGCGGTGGACGAGGACGCCGTGACGGAACGCCGTTTCGCCGACCTCGGCGCAGCTGGCGCCGTAGACGGAGAGGTGGCTGCCGTCCTCCTCGACCACCTCGACCGAGCGGCGTGCGGTGCGGGCCTCACGGCTGACCAGGGAGCCCAGGCGGGCCGCGTGCGGGGTGGCGACGGCCACCCGGGGGCGCAGCCGGGTGCGCGAGAACTCCGTCACGTCCTGGTCCGCCAAGAGGCGGCCCCCGTCGACGGTGACCACCCGGTCGGCCACCCGGGCCGCCTCCTTGGGGTCGGCGAAGGTGCACAGGACCGTGCCGCCCTGCTGTGCGTGGCCGCGCAGCAGCCCGTACAGCCAGCTGTTCTCGCGCGGCGAGAGGCCCTCGGCGGGCTCGTCGAGGACCAGGGTGTGCGGGTCGCCGAGGAGGGCGGCGGCCAGGCCGAGCCTGCGGTCCATGCCGAGGGAGAGGGTGGCGAGCCGCTGGTCGCCCAGGCCGTCGAGGCCGACGACGTGGAGCATCTCCTCGGCTCGGCCCGCCGGGACCCCGGCGACCGCGCACATGAGGCGGAGCTGGCCCCGGACCGTACGCGCGGGATGGCCCGGCACGTCGCCGAGCAGGGTGCCGACCTCGCGGGCGGGGTGGGCCACCCTGTGGAGCGGGCGGCCCCGGAAGTAGGTGACGCCCCGGCCCGGTTCGAGCTCCAGCATCAGGCGCAGGGCCATGGTCTTGCCGGAGCCGGGGGCGCCGAGCAGGGCGGTGATCAGGCCCGGCCGGGCCTCGAAGGACAGGTCGTCCACCTCGGGCGGACGGTCGCGACGGGGGGTGCTGGTGAGTCCGATGGCCTGGAGCATCGCTTCTCTCCCGGGGGTGAGACCGCTCGACGGCACGGCGGGAGGGACGGGTACCGGAGTAACATAACGCGACATTTCGGACTTTTTGTGCAGGCTGGGCGTGCGCGCGCCTGCGGCTGGTGGGGGGCGGGGTTCAGTGCGGGGTTCAGTGCGGGTCCGGTACGCCCGGCGGGGCGCGGCGGGGGCTGTGCGGCCTGGCCTGGCCTCACGCTCAATGGCCTGGTCCGGCCTCACGCCCTATGGCCTCGTTTGGCTTCGCAGGGCCTGGGCGCGGCTGGGCCGGTCCCGTCTGGGCGCGGCTGAGGTGAGGGGGCGGCCTTGCCTTGCCTGGGCGCGGCCGAGCTGAGCCGGGTCGGCCTTGCCCGGGCGCGACTGGGCTGCGGCTGGACTGCCGCTGGGCCAGCGGAAGCGCTGGTTCTCGCCTGGGATACCGCTGGGCTGGGGGTGGCGCTGGGCGAAGCTCGCGGACCTCTGCCGCCGGGGCCCGATCGGGTCCCGGTCAGACCTCCGGACGGAGCATCGGGGGGTTCAGCAGGGTCGCGCCGCCCGCGCGGAAGAGCTGGGCGGGCCGGCCGCCCTGGCGGGTCGTGGTGCCACCGGCGGGGACCAGGAACCCCGGGGTCCCCGTCACCTTGCGGTGGAAGTTACGGGGGTCGAGCGCGACCCCCCACACCGCCTCGTACACCCGCCGCAGCTCCCCCACGGTGAACTCGGCCGGGCAGAACGCCGTGGCCAGCGACGAGTACTCGATCTTGGAGCGGGCCCGCTCCACGCCGTCCGCGAGGATCTGGGCGTGGTCGAAGGCGAGCGGGGCGGGCTGCTCGTCCTCGCGGCCGAAGCCGCCGTCCTGGCTCAGCAGGTCCTCCACGGGCGCCCAGCGCGCACTGTGGGCGTCGCCGCCCGCACGGGGGGCCGGCAGATCGGGAGCGAGCGCCAGGTGCGCCACGCTGACGACCCGCATCCGGGGGTCGCGCCGGGGGTCGCCGTACGTGGCGAGCTGCTCCAGGTGGGCGCCGTTGCCCTGGGCCGGGGCGGTGGCCGCCGGGTCCTGGGCGCAGAGACCGGTCTCCTCGGCCAGTTCGCGGGCCGCCGCAGCCGACAGGTCCTCGTCGCCCCGGACGAACCCGCCCGGCAGCGCCCAGCGCCCCTGGAACGGCGGCTCCCCGCGACGGACGACCAGCGCGCACAGGGCGTGGCGGCGCACGGTGAGCACGACCAGGTCGACGGTCACGGCGAAGGGCGGGAAGGCCGACGGGTCGTAGGGAGACATGGGGCGATCATAGTCGTCTCCCTGACGATAAACACGCCCCCCGGCACGGTCGGTCGTACCTTCTTCCCCAGCCGCCCCATGGGCTTCCATCGGGGCGGTCGGGTCACGGCTCTTCACGCATCGGGCCCCGCTCCCTCGGCACCCTCCGCCCGCGCCACGGCACCGGGCGCGGCTCCCCGCCCGGTCCCGGATTCACCCAGCAATCCGTTCAGCCCCCCAACTGGAGCCGGTCGGCGGCCTGCTCGACCATGCCGACGCCGAGCCTGCTGACCCGTACGGCGAACGGCTCCCCCGCCACGCTCAGCCCCGACAGCCGCACCGCGCCGAGCGGCGCCGAGCGGACGGGACAGACGGCGACCGTGCCCGCCGGGGCATCCGGGCGGATGCCCGCGAGCGTGGTGAGCAGCTGGACCGCCGAGGCGGCGGCGACGGCGGCCGGGCGGCACGCGGCCGGGTGCGGCACCGGAGCGCTGTCGGCGGTGCGCTGCTCACCCGCGAACATCTCGGGCAGCCGGTAGCCGAACGCCTCGGCCGCGTCCAGGAGTCCGCGCAGCAGGGCGCTCGCCTCCTTCTCGTACCCGGCGGCCGCGAGGCCCGCCACGGCGACGGCCGTGTCGTACACCCGTACCGCGCCCGCGCGGTGACCGAACGGGTTGTGGCCCGGCTCCTTGGTGCCCAGGCCGCGCAGGCCCCAGCCGGAGTCCATGGCCGGGCCGCCCAGGAGCCGGGCGAGCTGTTCCGTCTGCACCTTGTCGAGCAGCCCGGGGGCGAGGCGTCCCGCGCCGAGCAGGCCGGTGTCCAGGAGGTGCGCGGCGCCCGCGCCGAGAGGCGGCAGCCGACGGCCGTCGGCGGTGCGGGCGGCGGCGGGGCGCCCGCCCGCCAGGTCCTCGATCCAGAACTCCTCCCGGAAGCGCTCGCGCAGCCCCGCCGCCCAGGCGGCACACTCCTCGGCTCCGGGTCTGCCGCACTCGCGCAGCAGTTCGGCGCCCAGGACGGCGGCGCGGTGGGCGTGGGCCTGGGTCTCGGTCCGCGCCAGGCCCGCCGCCGGGCCCGGCTCACCCAGATACCCGTCGTCACCGGTGCACGCGAGCAGCCAGCGCAGACACCGCTCGGCCGTCGGCAGCAGCTCGGCCACCTCGGCCTCGGCCAGCCCCCAGCGCCGGGCCTCCGCCAGCACCACGGGGAACGCGAGGGTGGCCTCCACGCCCGTGCAGCTGGGCGGCAGATGCGGCCCCGCGTCCCGCAGCGGCCCCGGGAGGCGGCCGGACTCCCGCGCGCCTCCCTCCAGTTGGGTACGGGAAACGGCCCGCAGGGTCGCCGCCGCCAGCCGGGTGGAGAGCGGCAGGGCCATCCGGGCGGCCCACAGCGCCTCGGCCGGGGCCGGGCCGGTGCGCCAGGGGACGCCCGCCGCCACGTGCACGTCCAACGGGTGCGCCGGGTCCCGTACGAGCAGGGCCCGCAGGTCGTCCAGGCCGCTGCGGAGCAGTGGGCCGACCCGGGGATCGTCGCCCTCCGCCTCGGCCTGCGGCAGCGAGAGCGTCGCGGCCTGGCCGGGCGGCCGGGCGGGGCGGTCTGTGCGGTCGGTGCGGATGTGCAGTTCGATCGTGAACGAACCGCCCGGGGGCAGCTCCACGTCCCAGCGCAGCACGCCCGCCGAAGCGAGCGCGTCGGCCGGTGAGGGGTGGGCGCTCACTACCGCGTGCGCCCCGGGAGCCGTCCAGCGCATGCCCGAGTCGTGGACGCTGCCCGGCAGTTCGGGTCCGCCCCGGCCCGCCGCGACCGCGCCCAGTTCGGCCAGGTCGGTCCCGAGCGCGATCTCCACGGGGAGCCGCAGGGGGCGGGGTGAGGAGCTGCGCAGGGTGATCCGCTCGCTGCCCTCGGCCCGGCGCACCCGCTCGATGGTGATCTCGGGGTCGGGGCCGCTGTCGGCCGGGGTGCGCACCACCGCGAAGAAGCGGGCGCGGTCGGCCGATATCGGCCTGCCCTGGAGGGCGATCGGCTCCCGCCCGGCCACCTTCAGCTGACAGCGCGCGAGCAGGCGGCGTCCGTGGCGGTAGAAGCCCTCCAGCCCGTGCCCGGTGAGCTGGCCCTGCTCGGCCGAGACGACGAGGCCGGGAAGAGCGACGGAGATCAGGGCGGTGTGGAGCGGGGGGAGCCCGGCGAACCCGGGGCCGGGGGGCGGTCCGGGGGGCCGGGGGGCGGGGGCGGACACGGGTGCCGGTGCCCGGCGCCGCCTCGGGCCCGGCCCCGGTGCTGCCCCTGGCACTGGGCCTGGGTTTGGGCCTGGGCCCGGACCCGGGCCTAGCACTGGAGCTGGACCACCTGGAGCTGGAGCTGGACCTGGGCCTAGCCCTCGCCCCGGGCCTAGCACTGGACCTGGACCTGAACCTGATCCGGGCACTGGCCCTGGGCCTGGACCTGACCCTGGACCTGATCCGGGTACCGACACTGGACCCGGACCTGACCCTGGACCTGGACCTGATCCGGGTACCGACACTGGCCCCGGCCCCGGACCCGGACCCGGACCCGGACCCGGACCTGACTCTGGCACTGGACCTGGCCCAGGCGCGGGCCCGGGAAAAGTCTCCTCCCCCGGCAGTTCGTCGACCTGGGAGACGATCTGGGAGAGGGGATTCACCCGGGACGGGACATTGGCCCGGGGAGGGACATTGAACGCCATACCTTGCCTTCCGAGCACTCCGGCCGCATGCGCGGGTCGGGCGGGCCGCCCTCGCGCGGCGCCCCCCTCGTGAACGCGGCGGGCCGTGCACGGGTCACGGAGCGACACGGCGTGGCGTCGGCTCGGCGTCATTGGTCCGTCCCGTCCCGCCGCCCCGTCCGGCTGATCCGCCGGGCGCCTCGCCGGGCGGCCCCGGCTGTCGTGGGCCCGTTGCCATCGGGAAGGGTGGAGGCGGGCGTTCCGTCTGTCCGGTTGACCGGAGACTTGCCCGGGCCCTTGCGGCGCGGCTTGAACCGACGCGGGGGCACGGCGGCGTCCGGATCGAGAGTGGAAACCGATGCCGGGGCACCGGGCCCGGAGCGCGGTACCGCCTCGGCCCCCGGGGCCGCCTCGATCCCCGCCCGTAGCGCGGAAACCGCCCCCGGGGCATCGGGCCCGCCCACCGGACCGGCTCCCACCCCCGCCCCGAGCTCAGCGGCCCGCCCCGACGCGCCGACCCCGTAGGCCGGGGTCACTCCCCCGGCGGCTCCCGTGGCCCGGCCCGGGGCGCCCAGGGTCCAGAGCGTCTCCTCCGTCCGGGCCGGCGCCTCCCGTTCCCGCCTCTCCTCCCGCAGGCATCTGCGCAGTGCCTCCGGGTCCAGGCCCTGGTTGCAGGCCTGGTGGAGGAGTTGGGCGAACTGGTAGTCCGGGTCCGCGCGCAGGGCCAGGCCCAGGGCGACCCGGGCGGCCGGTTCGTCGCCCGTCGACCAGGCCACCCAGCCCGCCAGCGTGAGCGGGGCCGCCGCGTGCTCCCCGTAGCGGCCCACGCAGCGGCGGGCCAGGGCGCGCCACAGGCGCAGGGCCGGGGCCGCGTCCGGGCCCTCCATCCACTCGGCCGCGCGGTCCCGGGTGGTGCGGTCCTGGAGGCCGAGGAGCAGGGCCGCCGCCTCCTCGTGGGTGATCAGGGCGTCGTCCAGCGCGTCCGCGTCCGTACGGCCCGTGGCCGGGGGAGCGCCGGAGAGGCGGCGCATCACGCGGCCCGCCAGGTCGAGGGTGTCCCGGCCGACCCGCAGCCGCTCCTCCTCGTCCAGAACGCGGGGCACGAGCGCCGCCTCCGCCGCCGCGAGCGCCCGCTCCTGGTCGGCCGCCGCCGGGCGCCGCCACGGGGCGAGGCGTGCCTCCATCTCCCGCAGCGAGCCCCGGACCTGCAGCCCCGCGAAGGTCGCGGCCGCCGCCAGCACAGACGTACCGGGCAGAGCCAGTACGTTCCCCTCCGGCGGGCAGCAGCGCGCGTCCGGGCAGCAGTACGACCAGTACCTCCCGTCCGAGATGCACAGCGCCTCCAGGACCGGGACGTCCAGGGCGCCGCACGCCGTCCGCAGCAGCTGCGCCAGCGGGCGGAGCCTCTCCATGACGTGGGCGGCGGTCATGTCCCCGGTCAGGTCCGGGTCCTGGCAGAGGAACACGATGATCCCGTCCGGGCGCGGTCCCCGCCGCTCGCTCCCCGCCACCAGGCACTCGGCCAACTGGGCAGCGACGTGCGGCCATTCACCCGGCGCGCGCGGAATGCCGAGCCGGAGCCGCCCGCCGAAGCGGCCCCGGCGTCCGTGGAGGGCGACCATCACGATGGAGTCCGTCGGATGGAAGCCCATCAGATACGGCAGGGCGTCGGCCAGTTCGGCCGGGTTGCGCAAGGTCAGCTGCGGGTCGTCTTCGGGCAGGCCGTGGGAGCCGTGCGATTCGCGGTGCTTGTTCATGCCCCGACGGTCCCGCGCCGGGCCATCCCTCACCAGGCCTGTGGACAACCTTGTCCACAGGTGAGATCAAGCCACCGAGAAATCCGAGGAAAACCTTCAGACTGAAGGGGCCGTAAGGCGGTGGGGCCGTCGCGCCTCGTCCCGCGACCACCCCACCGCCCCCCTCCGCCCGGCTCCGCGACGGAGCAGGAGCCGGGGGCCGGGCCTGGGTCCGGCGAGCCCGTGCCGCACACCCGCTAGACCGCGCCTACCACTTCTGGCCGGCCTGCTGCTTCGTCGTGGCGTTGAGCCGGTTGAACAGGTTGCTGACCGCGATGTGCAGCACGAGCGACGCCAGCTCCTGCTCGTTGAAGTGCTTGGCGGCCTCGTTCCACACCGCGTCCGGGACCGGGTCCTCGCGGTCGCTCAGGCGCGTGACGTGCTCGGTGAGCGCCAGCGCGGCGCGCTCGGAGTCGGTGTAGAACGGCGTCTCGCGCCACGCGCCGACGGAGAAGATCTTCTCGTCGCTCTCGCCCGCCTTGCGCGCCTGGCCGGACGCCGACTCCACACAGGGGCTGCAGCCGTTGATCTGGCTGGCGCGCAGGTGGCTGAGCGCGAGCAGACCCGCCGGGACGCCCCCCGCGTAAGTGGCCTTGTACAGGCTCTGGATGGCCTGCATCGCGTCGGGGAGGACCATCGCCGGGTTCTGCATCCGTGCTTCCATGACTGCTCTCCTTCAGAGATCTCCAGCGATCGTTGGTGCGGCGATCGCTCAGCGGTGACGCCGGCTCGATCCCGTCGGTCGGAATCCCGTGTCACAGATCTGACGGGTCCCGCCTCGGGAGTGTGACCGCGGAACGGGAAGAATTTTTCGCGCGGCCCTCGCGCGGCCCTCGCACGGCCCGGCGCCGCGGACACGACGAAGCGGCCCCGCAAGGCGTCAGGTGCCTTGCGGGGCCGCGCGTCGCACACCGGCCCGAAACGGCCGGCCGGCACCGGTCCCGGCGTCAGGACCAGAACCGGGGCCAGGACCAGGACCGGAAGCAAGCCCGGGACCGGCCTCCGGACCGGATCAGGACTACTGGGTGACCTTGATCAGCTGACCCTCGGTGCCGACCGAGTTGTTGGTGACGTAGATCTCGTTGTTCGGACCCACGGCCAGACCGGTGGACATCGCCAGCTTGCCGTCGGTCGGGATCTCGGTGACCGCCTTGGTCTTGAGGTCGATCCGGTTCAGCTTGCCCGGCAGCGGCGGGCCCTGCTGCTGGAAGCCGCCGGTCAGCGTCAGCGCGATCAGGTTGCCGTTCTTGTCGGCCGCGAGGTCGGTGACCGCGGTCAGACCGCTGGCGAAGACCTCGGCGCGGTGACCGGGCACCAGCCGCCAGATGCGCGAGGCGCCGGGGCGCAGACCGCCCATGTCGGCGATGTAGAACGCGCCGTCCGCGCCCTTGACGATGCCGCTGGGGACCGCCTGGACCTTGACCGTGCCGTCGGCGGCGACCGTCTTGGTCTGCGGGGCGAGCGACTCCAGGACCTTCTTCTCCTTGGCCGACGGAGCCGCGCCGGCGCCGCCCGGGGCGGGGAGCTCGTTGTCCGGGAAGATCGCCTCGGTCGTGGTGCGGCCGCCGAAGCCGACGCCGACCAGGTCGTTGGCGCCGGCGTCCGTGACGAGGAAGCCGCGGCCGTTGCGGGCGAAGCGCCAGGCGTTGCTGTGGACCGACGCCTCCTCCGGGTTGGCCGGGTGACCCAGGACCCAGTCGGGGTCGAGCAGGGTCTCGTGCTTGACCGGGTCGCCGACGACCCAGCCGCCGCCCGTCTGCAGAGTGCCGAGCTTGGCCGCGTCCGCGCCCAGCTTGGCGCGGTCGTCCGTGCTGCCGCCGAAGCCGCTCAGGACGAGGTAACCCGACCCGTTGGCCTCCACGTCGTTGGGGCCGGCGGCCGAGATCGGCTCGTACGGGTTGGTCGGGGCCACCGCGGCGGAGGCCAGGCCGGTCACGACGCGGCCCTGCTGGGTGCCCTTGACACGGTAGACGGAACCGGTCAGTCCGACGCACTTGGTGCCCGGCGCGCAGCCCGGCTTGCCCACGCCCGACTCGGCGATCAGGATCGTCCCGTCCGCCTGGACGGAGAGGCCGCGGGGGTTGTTGAGCTTGCTTGCGATGACCTCAATACTGGCGGCAGCGGCCTTGGCCTCCTTCGGCGAGGAGGGCGAGGCCTGTGCCGGGCCGGGGATCAGCGTGACGGCCAGGGTGCCCACGGCCGCCGCCGCCACGAAGGCCCCACTCCAAGACCTGCGTATTCTCGACATGTCTCTCCCTCATCATGGCGTGCCCCCGTCATTGGGAGCCGTCTCAACGGGCGCCACGATAGACGCTTCTACCTCAACCGTCCTGTATTCACAGGTAAGTTGTAAGACCGTCCGACTGCGATCCGTCCGCAGTTGCACACTTGATTCGCACTCGGAATTCACTGGCGCCGAACTCGCGTGGGCCATTTCGGCCAACCGGGCGCCGATTTGCGCGCGTTGAGTGGTTGTTCGCCGCCGTGCGCGGCTCTAGAGTCTGCCGGGCGACGCCCATAGTCCGACGCCATAGTCGACGCCGTAGTTTCCGGTATCCCGGTAATTGAGACTCTTGATACCGCTGCGCAACCGCCCACGGAGGATACGCATGCCCCCAATTCCGCCCGCCCGAGTCGTCCGCATCGTCGAAGGGGTGCGCGCGCGGGTGCAGCGCCTCGCCCAGCTGATGGTGCCCGCGCCGATCGCCGTCCTCGAACTGGCCCAGGGTGCCTGGGTGTCCCAGGCGATCTACGTGGCGGCCGAGCTGAGGATCGCCGACCAGCTCGCCGACGGCCCGCTGTCCTCGGAGGAGATCGCCCGGCGGATCGAGGCCGACCCGGACGCGGTCCACCGCCTGCTGCGCGCCCTCGCCGGCTACCGCATATTCAGCGAGCAGAGCGACGGCCGGTTCAAGCTGACGCCGATGGCCGACGCGCTGCGCACCGGCACGCCGATATCGATGCGCGACATGGCCCTGTTGACAGGTCACCCCGCGAGCTGGGAGGACTGGGGTGCGCTCATCCACACCGTGCGCACAGGCCAGCCGAGCCTGGAGAAGAACCGCGGCATGCACGCGTACGAGTACCTCGGCCAGAACCCGGAATTCGCGGAGATCTTCCTCAACGGCATGGGCACGCTCTCGAATTTGGAGACCGAGCCCATTCTCGCCGCGTACGACTTCTCCAAGTACAAGACCCTGGTGGACGTCTTCGGCGGCCGTGGCGGTCTGCTCTCGGCGATCCTGAAGAAGACGCCACAGTCGAAGGGCGTCCTCTTCGATTCCCGGGCGGACGAGCTGGGCGCCCACGCGTTTCTCTCGGAAGAGGGCGTCGTCGACCGGGTCGAGATCGACAAGGGAGATCTCTTCGGTCCGCTGCCGGCCGGTGCGGACGCCTATCTGCTGAAGCACATTCTGCATGAATGGCCGGAGCCGAAGGCGCTGGAGATCCTCAAGAACACGCGTGAGGCGATCAGCCCCGACGGCCGGCTGCTCGTCATGGAATTCGTTCCTCCGGAGGGCAACGCGCCGCACCCCGCCAAGCTCGTCGACCTGTGGCTGATGATCCTGGTCGGCGGCAAGGAGCGGACCGCCCGCCAGTACGCGGAGATCCTGCGGGCCACCGGCTTCGAGCTCGACCGGGTGGTGCAGACCGCCGCGGGCGTCTCGATCGTCGAGGCGCGCCCGGTCTGACGGGCCGGGCCCCGCCGGTCTGACGGGTCCGGCTCCGTGACGGCGGTCGTCCCACGCGAAGAAGCTCCTGGCGGATCGTTTCCGCCGGGAGCTTCTTCACGTTACGGGAGCACGGGAGCTACCCCAGCCCTGCCAGCCTCAGCAGCAGGCCCTTCACCTCGGTGGCCGCCACCTCCTCGCTCACCGCGCCCGGAGCCGAGCACAGCAGCAGCGGCCCGTCCCGCGGATCGTCGGGCAGCCGCCCGTGGCTGCCGCGCACCGGTGAGGGATCCAGCGGTACGACCGCCATCCGGTAGCGCATCCCGAGCTTCTTGCGGGCCAGCGCCTTCGCGGCCTTGACCTTCACATACGGGTCGAGCGGGTCCATGAACAGCTCGACCGGGTCGTATCCGGGCTTGCGGTGGATCTCGACGAGCTGGGCGAAGTCCGGGGCGCGGTCGTCGTCGAGCCAGTAGTAGTACGTGAACCAGGCGTCCGGCTCGGCGACCGCGACCAGTTCGCCCGAGCGCGGGTGGTCGAGGCCGGCGCTCTTCTTGCCCTCGTCGTCGAGGAGCCGGTCGATGCCCGCCACGTCCGCGAGGGCCTCGCGGACGGCGTCGAGGTCCTCGGGCCGGCGGACGTAGACGTGCGCGAGCTGGTGGTCGGCGACCGCGAACGCGCGGGAGGCCATGGGGTCCAGGTATTCCATGCCGTCCTGGGTGTGCACCTCCAGGAGACCGGCGCGGCGCAGGGCGCGGTTGATGTCGACGGGCCGGCTGACGCGGGTGATGCCGTACTCCGACAGCGCCACCACCGTGCGTCCGGCCGCCTCGGCGTCGTCGAGCAGCGGCGCCATGGCCGCGTCGAGCTCGGCGGCGGCGCGGTAGGAGCGCGGGTCGTCGGGGCCGTACCGCTGGAGGTCGTAGTCCAGGTGCGGCAGGTAGCACAGCGCGAGGTCCGGGGCGCGGGTCGCCAGGATGTGGCGCGTGGCGTCGATGATCCACTGCGAGGAGACGAGGTCGGCACCGGGGCCCCAGAAGTGGAAGAGGGGGAACGTGCCGAACTTGTCGTGGAGTTCGTCGTGCAGTGCCGGGGGCCGGGTGTAGCAGTCGGGCTCCTTGCGGCCGTCGGCGTAGTAGACGGGGCGCGGGGTGACCGTGATGTCGGTGTCCGCGCCCATCGCGTACCACCAGCAGATGTTGGCGACCGTGTAGCCGGGGTGGGCGCGCCGCGCCGCGTCCCACACCTTGTCGCCCTCGACCAGGCCGTTGTGCTGGCGCCAGAGCAGGACCTCGCCGAGGTCGCGGAAGTACCAGCCGTTGCCGACGATGCCGTGCTCGGCGGGGAGCGTGCCGGTGAGGAACGTCGACTGGGCCGCGCAGGTCACGGCGGGGAGCACCGTGCCGAGCCGGGCGCGGGAGCCGGAGCGGCCGAGCGCCTTGAGCCGGGGCATGTGCTCCAGCAGCTTGGGGGTGAGGCCGACGACGTCCAGGACGAGCAGTGGGGTGGGCACGGAGGCGTCGGTCATGGCAGTTCCTTGAGGCCGAGGTCGGTCAACAGGTCGCGGGCGAGGCCGAGTTCGGCGGCGATCCCGTCGGCGAGCTGGTCCCGGTCGCGCGGGCGCAGCTCGGCGGGCAGGGCCTGCCAGGTGTACGTCTCGACCTCCAGGTGCCGGGTGCGTGCGACCGGGCCGCCGACCAGGACGGCCAGGGCCTCGCGCAGCACGGGCAGCGTGGAGGTGAGCGGCGCCGCGGGCCGCGCGTGCAGCGGTACGTGGAAGTGGGAGCGCCAGGGGGCAGCGTCGGGCAAAGCTCCGCCGGACAGCGCCTCGTGGAGGTCGTCGGTGCCGAGGAGTCCGCCGCCGCTCCTGGTGCGGGTCTGGTGCAGGAAGCGCGGCTCGGCGAACTCGGCGAGGGCGGCCCGCACTTCGGGCCTGTGCGGCTCCTCGGCGTGCAGCGCGGCCGACAGCTGGGCCTTGGGGACGGTGATCCCTGCGGCGTGCAGCGCGTCGAGGGCCCGGGCCGGGTCCTCGAAGGAGGTCGCCAGATGGCAGGTGTCGACGCAGACGCCGATCCTGGGTGAGCCGATCGCGGTGAGCGGGGCGACGGCGTCGGCGGTGGTCTCGACCGTGCAGCCGGGCTCGGGCTCCAGCGCGATCCGGACGGACTTCCCGGTCTCCTCCTCCAGCGCGTCCAGGCGCGCGGCCAGTGTGCGCAGCGCGGTGTGCGCGGTCTCGGCGGCGGCGCCGTCGAAGCCGGTGCGCCAGGCGAGCGGGAGGGTGGAGACAGTGCCCTCGGTGACGTCGTCGGGGAGCAGCGCGGCGAGCAGCCGGGCCAGGTCGGCGGTGTACGCGAGCCTTTCCGGATCGGTCCAGTCCGGCTTGTACACGCGGTACTTGACCTCCTCGGCGCCGAACCCCTCGTACGGGAAGCCGTTGAGGGTGACGACCTCCAGGCCGCGGGCGTCGAGTTCTGCGCGCAGCCCGCGCAGCGCGGCCGGGTCGGCGCTCAGCTCCCGGGCCGCGTCCCGGGCCAGCCACAGCCCGATGCCGAGCCGGTCGGTGCCCAGGCGCCGGCGCACCGGCTCGCAGTGGTCGCGCAGCTGGGCGAGGACGCCGTCGAGGGTCTCGGCGGGGTGGACGTTGGTGCAGTACGCGAGGTGGACCGTGGAGCCGTCGGGGTGGCGCAGTCGCATGGGCTACTCGCCGCCGCGCAGGATGGAGTTGCCCTCGTGCAGGGCCTCCGGCGCCGCCACCGACAGGTCGAGACGCCCGCTGAGCCCGTAGAAGGTGACCGGGTTGCGCCACAGGACCAGGTCCACCGCGTCCTCGTCGAACCCGGCCTTCAGCATGGCGTCCGCGACCTTGCGGGTCTTCAGGGGATCGCTCCTGCCCCAGTCCGCGGCCGAGTTGACCAGCACCCTCTCCGGGCCGTACTCGTCGAGGATCGCGACCATCCGGTCCTCGTCCATCTTGGTGTCCGGGTAGACGGAGAAGCCGAGCCAGGCGCCGCTGTCCTTGGCCTCGCGCACGGTCGTCTCGTTGAGGTGGTCGAGGAGCACCCGGTCGGGGGCGAGCGCCGACTCGCGGACGACGTCGATGGTGCGGCGCAGACCGGTGAGTTTGTCGCGGTGCGGGGTGTGCACCATCGCGGGCAGGCCGTGCTCGGCGGCGAGCTGGAGCTGTACGGCCAGGGCGTGGTCCTCGGCGGGCGTCATCGAGTCGTAGCCGATCTCGCCGACGGCGACCACGCCGTCCTTGACCAGGTAGCGCGGCAGTTCGTCGAGGACGGGCGTGCAGCGCGGGTCGTTCGCCTCCTTGGGGTTGAGGGCGATCGTGCAGTGGTGGGCGATGCCGTACTGCGCGGCCCGGAACGGCTCCCAGCCGAGCAGCGCGTCGAAGTAGTCGAAGAAGCTCGCGGGCGAGGTACGGGGCTGGCCCAGCCAGAAGGCGGGTTCGACGACCGCGCGCACGCCCGCCGCGTGCATGGCCTCGTAGTCGTCGGTGGTGCGGGACGTCATATGGATGTGCGGGTCGAAGATACGCATGGTCAGGACTCCTCGGCCCCGGTGAGGGCCAGTACGCGGTGCAGGTCGTCGGGGACGGGGCGGCCGGCGGCGGCCCGCTCCTCGGCGTAGTCGCCGAGCATCCGGGCGAGTTCCGTGTCGCCGTGGGCGCGCTCGGGAAGGGAGGCGACGGCGGCCACGGGCACGCCGGTGAAGAGGCATTTCAGTACGGCGTGCCGCCAGGTGTGCGGGTCCAGGTGGGCCGCCGCGTAGGGGCCGACGGCGGCCGCCACCAGCCGGGTGTCGTTGGCGCGCAGCGCGTCCTCGACGAGGGGCACCCCGGCCGCCGGGTCGACACCGAGGCCGGGGAGGGCCAGCAGGACCGCGCGGCGCTCGGCGGCGCTGCCCTGCTGATAGAGCCGGGTCGCGGTGGCCGCGTCCACCCGGGCGGTGCGCAGCAGCAGGACGCGGGCGTCGTCGACGACGCCGGCGTCGGGGCCGAGGTGGCGTCCGGCCGAGGCGAACCGCAGCTCCCAGGGGGCGGTGCCGTATTCGGCGGAGGGGCGCTCGGCGGTGTGGGCCGCCTCGGCGAGCGCCTCGTCGAGCCAGGCACGGGCGGCGCCGCCCAAGCGCGCGTCGAGTTCCGCACGAGGTGTCACGACCAGACTCCCTTCAGGGCCGAAGCCGCGTCCGCGTCCGCGACGAGCGGACGCAGGAACTCGATGGAGCGGCGGGCCTGTTCGGGGCCCGCGTGGGAGTGGCGGGGCAGCTCGACGACGGTCAGGCCGCGGTATCCGGTGGCCTCCAGCGCCGCCAGGACGGGCGGGAAGTCGATCTCTCCGTCCCCGAACGGCAGGTGCTCGTGGACCCCGCGCCGCATGTCCTCGATCTGGACGTGCCGCAGCCAGGGCGCCGCGGCCCGCACGCACTCGGCGGGCGGCAGGGGCTCAAGGCACTGGCAGTGCCCGAGGTCGAGGGTGAGCCCGAGCGGTTCCGGGTCACCCAGGTGCTCGCGAAGCCGGTGGAAGTCGGCCAGCGTGGCGAGGAGATGACCGGGCTCGGGCTCGATCGCCAGCGGAACACCCGCCTCCGCGGCGGCGTCGATGACCGGGCCGAGTGCCTCTCCCAAACGCTTCCAGGCGGTGTCCTCGTCGGTGCCCCCGGGCGTGATCCCGCTGAAGCAGTGCACGGCGTGCGCGCCGAGCTCGGCGGCGACGCGGACGGCCGTCACCAGCAGCGCGGTGCGCCGGGCCCGGGCGTCCGGGTCCGGGTCGAGCAGGGAGGGGCCGTGCTTGCGCCTGGGGTCCAGGACGTACCGGGCGCCCGTCTCCACGGTCACGCCGAGGCCGAGCTCGGCGAGACGGCGGGCCACCGCCCGGGTGCGCGCGGGCAGTTCGGGCGCGAGCGGGTCGAGGTGCATGTGGTCGAGGGTCAGCCCCACGCCCTCGTACCCGAGGTCCGCGAGGAGGGCGAGGGCGTCGTCCAGGCGCAGGTCGGTGAGGCCGTTGGTGCCGTAGCCGAGGCGGAGGCTCATGTGGGGCTGACCTTTCGTGCGAGCGTGCGGGCCACGGGGATGAGCCCGGCCAGGGCGGCGGCGGTACGCACCGAGCCCGCCCGCGCCGCGAGGGCCGCCTGGAGCGGGATCATCGCCTTGATCCCGCCGCCGACCGCCCGCTGGGTGAGCGGGGGCGAGGGGTTGAGGACGGCGTGGAAGGAGGGCTTGGCCGCGGTGGCCACGTAGGCGGCGGCGAGCGCGACCCGGGCCGCGTCCCGGGGGGAGGTCACCGGGACTCCGCCCCGCGACAGGCCGCGGCCGGGGACCGCGGCCCCGTCGTCCGTACCCGTTCCGCCGTGCGGAGCTCCTGGCCTCGACCGGTGGCGGCCACCGCCCGGGGCGCCGGGCCACGGTGTGCGGCGGGCCGTCAGGGCGCCCAGGGCCACCGCTCCCGCCAGGGCCGCCAGCGGCGCGGCCACCGAACCGCCTTGCGTCTCGTGCCGGGAGACGGAGGTGACCGCGTAGGTGTGCGCGCCCAGCGCCGCCGCCGGAAGCAGGGAGGGCCGCGCCACCGTGCCGCCGGTGGCCGTCGCGCCGAGCAGCAGGTCCAGGGAGCGGGCCGCGGCCATCGCCGCCGGGCCCGCCGCGGTGTGCTTCAGGCGCAGGTCGTACGCCCACACCGTGCCCGCGAGCGCGGTGGCCACCAAAGCGGCCGGGCGGCCCGCGCGGTGGGCGAGCGCCAGGCCCGCGGCGGTGAGGCCGGCCGCCGCCGCCAGGGCCGCGGCGGGCTTGACCCGGCCGGACGGGATCGGGCGGTGCGGGCGGTCGACGGCGTCCTCCGCGCGGTCCGCCCAGTCGTTCAGGGCCATGCCCGCCTCGTACAGGCACAGCGAGGAGCCGACGGCGAGCGCGGTGCGCCGGTCGGGGCGCAGCCCGGCGGACGCCACCCCCGCGAGGGCGTCGCCGGGCACGGTGAACAGGGCGGAGACGCGCAGCAGTTCGGCCCAGTCGCGCAAGCCCTGCCTCACCGGACCTCCCGCAGCCGCTCGGCGAACGCCAGCAGGGCGCCGTACTGCTCGGCGAGGGCCGAGGAGCCGCCGTCCGGGTCCTTGAAGTAGAAGCCCAGCTCCGGGCGGGGCCCGGTGAGGCCGGCTTCGTGGGCGCGGGCGGTGAGGCGGGCCAGATCCAGGACGAGCGGCGCGGCGAGCGCCGAGTCGCAGCCCTGCCAGATCGTCTGGAGGACCATGCGCGAGCCGAGGAAGCCCTCGAAGACGATGTGGTCCCAGGCGGTCTTCCAGTCCCCGAGCGCGGGCACGTCGTCGATGTGCACCTCGCCCTCGGGCAGGGTGCCGAGGGTGTCCTCCAGGACGCGGTTCTTGCCCGCGTTCTTGGCGGCGGCCGCCGCCGGGTCGGCGAGCGAGGCCCCGTCCCCGCCGCCGAGCAGATTGCTGCCGGACCAGGCCCGTACGGCAAGGGCGCGCTGGCGGAACATCGGCGCGAGCACCGCGCGGAGCAGGGTCTGCCCGGTCTTGCCGTCGCGGCCCGCGTACGGGACGCGGGCCTGCTCGGCGGCGGTCTCCAGGGCCGGATGGCGCAGTCCGGTCGACGGGGTGAAGTTGACGTACGCGCACCCGGCGCGCAGCGCCGCCGCCGCGTACAGCGAGGAGGCGGGCAGCCGGGTGTCGTCCCCGGTGGGCGCGGGCTCGGTGGAGGAGACGTTGACCACGACGGTACGGGCGACGCCCGTGCGGCGCGCGAAGCCGGTGAGGTCGGCGGTGAACGCGTCGATGAGCTCCTCGTCGTCGCGGGTGTCGCCGGGCAGCGGGCCGCCCATGCGTATCTCCTCGTCGGCGGCGGCGAGTTCGGCGCGCACGGCGGCGGGCAGGGTGTGCGGGAGCACTCCTCCGGCGGCCAGTTCCTCGGCGCGCTTGGGCAGCGGGCTGCTGGCCACGTCGTGGCCGCCGAAGACGAACGACGACAGCTCGGGAAGGCCGGCGCCGGCGAAGTCGGGGCTCTCGGTGACCATGCCGGTGGCGCTCTGGAGTCCGGCGGCGACGGCGGCGCAGCCGGCGACCGCGGTGGTGGCGACGGAGCCGCGGGCTCCGATGAACCAGACCCCCGTCCGGGGGCCGTTGTCGCGGGTATCTGCGTAAGGGGACACGGACAGCCTCCTGGTTACGTCAGCGCGTTGAAGCCTTTCCAACCTGACGGATACGGCGGCTGGTTGGGCAGCTGTTCGAACGTATCGATGATCCGCCCGCCGACGGACCGATGCGGGTGTGCCGCAGTTGCACGGGCAGGCGGAAGGAGTGCCGACGCGGGCGTTCGGCCCGCGACCAGCACTCCTCCTCGTCGCCCTCTGGCGTGTGCGCGGTGTTCAGCGCGTGGCGGCGCTGCCACGGCCGGTGCCCGGCCGGCTCACTCGGCCCGCTGCTGGAGCTGCTCGGCAAGGGTCTGCCAGGCGGCGGCGCAGCTGCGTGCGAGGTCGGCGACCTCGGGTGCCCAGTGACCGGGCAGACCGCGGCCGAGGGTCTCCAGGCCCTCGGGCTCCACGGTGTAGTGGTGGAGCCAGCGCAGGGTGCGCCGGCCGGCCTCGTTGAGCCGCAGCGAGGGGTCCTCGCTCAGCTTGGCGAGCAGCTTCTGCCGGTCGACGGTGACCTCCCGCCGCTCGCTGCGGGCGCTCACCGCCCGCTGCGTCTGCCGGGGCACCACGGGCGTGCCCGGCGCGGGGCTCTGGCCCGCAGCCGTGCGGTAGCGGCCCGGCACGGGGTCCTCGCCTCGGTCGATGCGCTGGCGCACGTCCCGCACGGTGGCCGGGGAGAGGCCGGTGGCGCGGGCCACCTCGCGCAGCCCCGCGTCGGGCCGCTCGTGGATCATCGCGGCGGCCTGCTGGCGGCGGTACCCGCTGTCCAGCGGGCGCAGCCGGCCGTCGCGGCCCAGGCGCGCGTTCGACTGCGGAGCGTCCGCCGAGGAGCGGGCCCGGATCCGGGAGATCGTCTTGTCGGAGAGGCCCACGGCGGCGGCGACGGCCCGGTCCGACCACTGCGGGTGGGTCATGATGATGCGCGCGGCGGCGACCGAGCGGTCGGAGCGCGACAGCGGCAGACCGTGGGTGACGTTGGCCTTGACCGCCAGGACGTACGCGGCGCCCTCGTCGCAGTCGACCATCCGCGCCTGGATGGTGGTCCGGCCGTTGAGGAGCGCGGCGCGCACCCGGTGGGTGCCGTCGATGACGCGCATCGACGAGCGGTGGACGGTGATCGGCGGCAGCGAGTCGCCGGCCTCGGCGAGCACGCGCACGTGGTCCTCGTCCGCACCGCCGAGACGGGGCGAGTCCTCGAAGACCAGGGAGTCGATGCGTACTTCACCGGCGGGATGCGACTCGATCCAGACCATGGAGGTCACGACCTCGTCGAGGTCCGCCGCGTGGATCTTCAGTAACTGATCGTCAATTGATTGCTCGGCCAGACTCACTTTGCGCCCCCTCGCAATGAATCGGAACCGGAATCCACTTCCGGTGTGCGAAATGAAAGGCGACGGGAGAGGCCTTGTCAACCACCCCGGAGCGGGTTCGCCGGGCCCGGATTCCCTTGCGGGACAAGGCTGTTCACGCGCGCGTGAGGCACCGGCCGGGCAGCCCGAAGGGCCCCCGGAGAAGCACGGAAGGCCTCGCTTCTCCGGGGGCAAACGGTGGACGAACAGAGCGGAAGTTCAGGTTCCGTCAAGTGCGGACAACCTTCTGTACCGTCGGAGGTGAACAGCCGGGGGAATCGGTCCACCGAGGAGGGCCGGACGTCAGGGAGCGTCAGAAGAGGGGCCGGAATCGCACATTCCGGGGGAGTGATCGGCTTCGCACTCGTGATGCGCCCGGGACGCTCCCCCGTCGTGGGGGTCCCGGCCCCCCGCACGCGCGGCCCGGGACGGCGGGGCGCCCGAAGCCCGTTGGCGTGAACTTGGCCGGTTTCTTGGCCGAGAACAGACCCGGAACCCGTCACATCGGCGTGACGGGCCCCGGGCCCGCGAAGCGTCAGTCGCCGCAGATGCCGTCGACCGCGACCTTCTCGTACAGATGGGGCGAGACCGTGCACCCTCGCGGGTACGCCGAACCGCCGGGGCGGACCTGGAGGTTGCCGTGCGCCGCCGCCAGATGGGCGGCGGACTGCCAGACCGCGATGTTCACCAGGATGCGGCTGCCGGCGATGCCCCGGTGCATCTGCGTGGAGACGAAGCCGGGCTGCCGCGTGAAGTATGCGGCGTCCTCGCGCCAGAGCGCCAGGAACTCCTCGGTCCTGCCCTGGGGAACCGTGAACGTGTTGACCAGCACCACCTGGCCGGTCCGCTCCTGCAGTTGCCGGGCATAAGGAGTGGTCTCGTCTGCCTCCACGAATTCGATCACCGGACCATCACCGGACCTCCTGCGGGTGGGCGGGCCGCGCCGGAGCGCCGCCTCAGCGGGGCGAGCCGAACCAGCGGGCGAGCGCGTCGAGCAGCTCGCCGCCGTCCGGGGCGACCCAGGCTACGTGCCCGTCGGGACGGATGAGGACGGCGTCCGGCGTCGTCCCCTCGGCCGTGTCCGCCGGGACCCAGCCGTCCGGGACGATGTCCACCCGGTCCGACCAGCTCGCGCCGGTGACGATGTCGATCCGGTCGGACCAGCCCTCGGCGAGCCGGGCCGGCTCCGTGCTGCCGTCCGCGACGACCAGCACACCGCGCGCCCGGTGCAGCAGCTCCGATACGCGGGTGGTGGAGCCGTCCCCGAGCTTGACCTCGCGGTCGGGCATGCGCAGCCCGAGCAGCGGATGGCCCGCCGCCCCGCCCATGTCGTACCGGATGCCGAGGCCGCTGACGTGCCCGGCCAGGCGCCGCGCGGCGTCGGGGGACTGCACCAGCTCGCGCATCACCTCGCGCATCGGCTCCATCTCGTCACCGGTGAGATAGAGGGAGGCCTGGGCGAGGGTGTTGCGCAGCAGCTTCTCGCCCACCGGGTGCCGTTCGGCCTGGTAGGTGTCGAGCAGTCCCTGGGGCGCCCAGCCGTTGACGGTGGCGGCGAGCTTCCAGCCGAGGTTCACCGCGTCCTGGACACCGACGCTCAGCCCCTGGGCACCGGCCGGGATGTGGATGTGGGTGGAGTCGCCGGAGAGCAGGACGCGGCCGCGCCGGTACTCGGCCGCCTGGCGTGTGGCGTTGGTGAACGCGCTCACCCACTTCGTCTCGGCCCCGTGCAGCGACTGCCCGGTGAGCTCCTGCCAGGAGTCCGCGATCTCGGTGAAGGTCACCTTGCCGCTGTCGCGGGGAGTGAGCTTGGCGGGGTGGATGATGATCCGGGTCACCCCCTCCTCCAGGCGGATCGCCATCACCATGCCGCCGTCGACCCGCTCGCCGATCACCCGCGGCTTGATGTCGGGGCGGTCCACGACGTCCGCCACGTACATACCGCGGGTGGCCTCGCGCCCGGGGAAGTCGATGCCGGCCAGCTTGCGGATCCGCGAGCGCCCGCCGTCGCAGCCCACCAGGTACAGCGCGGTGTGCTCGGCGCGGCCGTCCGGACCGTCCACCACCACGGTGATGTCGTCCGGCCCCTCCCGGTAGTCGACCACCTCGTATCCGCGGCGCACGTCGACGCCGAGGTCGGTGGCCCACGCTTCCAGGATCTCCTCGATGCGGTACTGGGGCACCCCGCGGATCCCGAAGTGGTTGTCCTCCAGGGCGGTGAAGTCGACGCGCACACCGCCGAAATGGCCCTCGTTGCCGATCTCGATGTTCCCGAAGCGGGCCAGCAGTCCGCGCTGGTGGAAGACCTCCGCGGCCCGCCGGGTGAACCCGACTCCGCGCGACTCTCCGCTCGGGGTGGCTCTCTGTTCGTAGACAACGACGTCGACGCCGTTCAGCCGCAGTTCGCCGGCCAGCATCAGCCCGACGGGTCCGGCACCGGCAATGATCACGCCAGTTCCCATTTTTCGTCCTCCTGGATGAGATATGCGAGATCGAATTCAGCGGTTCGGGAATCCACTCGCAACGCTCCACGACGCCGCTCAATCGGCCTGTCGAGATCGGAAACGGAGCGTTGAATGATCATGCCCAGCGGCTCACACGAAAGACCTTTCGGGCCGCCGAAGAAGTCTGCAACTCGGCGATCAGGGGCGTCAAGGGGAATGGGTCCTGCTGTTTTTCATGATCTCTTCGGACGCCCCCTGGGCCACTTGAGTAAACCTTCTTGAAATACGCCCCGGACTTCTCGGTGATCTTTTTCCGCCCTTCGGGAGAGGCCGGTAAAACGGAATAGGAATGACGTATTCAACAGACCGAAGTGGCTTGTTCCGGATAGCCGGTGCGAGTTCAAGATCCAATGGGCCGCTCGACATCGACTTTCCGCGGTTGCCCTCTTGACTCGGAGAAATGGATGTTGGAAGGGTGATCCACGCAGAACACCAGGCTTAATAAGGAGAGCGATGTCCTCCGCAGTCACGCAGAAGCTCACGGTTTTTCTGGCGTTCCCGCAGGATGCCGAGGAGGCGGTGACGTTCTACACGTCCCTCTTCGACGGCTCAGAGGTGATCAACACCATTCGCGCCCGGGCCGGTGAGCCGGGCTGGGTGGAGGGGACCCTGCAGCACGCCGTCTTCACCCTGGCGGGCCAGCAGTTCATGTGCATCAACATTCCGCCGGAGGGTGCCCGGGGCTCCGACCACGCCCCCTGGGACAGTTACTCCTTCTCTCCCGCCATGGCGGTGTACGTGCAGTGCGACTCGGACGAGGAGTTCGACCGGGTCTTCGAGGGCCTCTCCGAGAAGGGTGAGGTGATCATGCCGGTCGGCACCTACGGGTTCAGCGCCAAGTTCGCCTGGGTCAACGACCGCTTCGGGGTCTCCTGGCGGATCAACCTCTCCGAGAGCAGGACCAAGTAGGCGCACTCCCCCGCTCCACCCGTCGGCCATGAGGCAGTGCCGCCTCATGGCCGGCGCTTCCCTGCGGAAACGCCTTTTCACGGACCGCCTGCTTACCGGCCGGTCACTTGTTCACGGAACTCTCCGTCCGGTGATCCGCGGCGCCGCCCCCACCGCTCCCCTTCCCCCTCCCCCTCCCCCGCGCGGCCGTTCGCCGCCCTTTTCCCCCCGCGCGCTTTCCGCTGCCCGGAACGCGTGGGGCCCGGATCACCTGTGGCCGGAATACCTGTGCCCGTATGCGTTGCCTTCGCAAGATGCAAGACATCCGTCGGACGTCCCCTTGACCACGGGAGAAGACATGATCTTGGTAACCGGCGCGACCGGGAACGTCGGCAGAAACATCGTCGACGAGCTGCTCAAATCGGGGGAGCGGGTACGGGCCATCGCCCGCGACCCCGCCAAGTGCGCCCTGCCGGGCGAAGTGGAGGTACTGGCGGCCGATCTGAGCCGGCCCGAGACCCTGACCGAGGCGCTGCGGGGAGTTGAACGCCTCTATCTGTGGCCGGTCTTCGGCGAGCTCCAGGGAGCGGTCGACGCCATCGCCCGGGCCGGGGTGCAACATGTGGTCATGCTGTCTTCCGAGGCGGTCACCTATGCTGCCGAAGAGCCGCACATCGCGTGCGAGAAGGCAGTCGTCGAGTCGGGAATGTCATGGACGTTCCTGCGGCCGAGCGCGTTCATGTCCAACGATCTCCTCTGGATACCCCAGATCGCCAAAGACGGAGTGGTGCACGGTGTGTACGGAAGTTCCGCGATGGCGCCGATCCATGAGCGCGACATCGCGGCGGTCGCGGTGAAGTCCCTGCTCGCGGCGGAATCCGGCACGATCCACTCGATCACCGGACCGCAGTCGCTCAGCCAGGAGGAACGGGTGCGCATGCTCGGTGACGCGCTCGGCATCCCCACCCGCTTCCAGGAGGTGCCTCGGACACGCGTCCGCGCGGCGATGGTCAACTACCTCTCCGGACACGTGGCCGACCAACTCCTCGACCGCCGCGAGAAGTTGCAGGGCGTGGAGGCGGAGGTCCTGCCCACCGTCGGCCTCGTCACCGGCCGCCCCGCCCACACGTACGCCGAGTGGATCACCCACCACGAGGCGGAGTTCCGCCCCGTACTCAAGATCTGACCCTTTGTGAGGTGCACTGTGCATTCCGCCGTCAACGAGACCCTGAACTCGCTGGACCGCACACGCCGGCCCGTCATCGGCATCACGGCCGTCGTGACCCAGATCAAGTTCGCGATCTTCGAGATGGACGCGACGTTCGTTCCGCAGACGTTCGTCCAGAAGGTCGCCGACGCCGGCTGCATACCGGTCCTGCTGGCACCGCAGCCCGGCATCGAGCAGACCATCGGCGGGCTCGACGGTCTGCTGCTGCTCGCGGGTCCCGACGCGGACCCGGCGCTGTACGGGCAGGAGAAGCACGAGAAGACCGGCTGGAACGACACCACCCGCGACCGGGCCGAACTCGCTCTCATCGAGGCCGCGTTGGCGGACGACCTGCCCACCCTCGGTATCTGCCGGGGTGAGCAGCTCATCAACATCCTGCGCGGCGGCACGCTCCAGCAGCACCTGCCGGACATCGTCGGCCACGACAACCACTCCCCCGGCGGGAAGGAGTACGGACAGCAGAAGGTGCGGCTCGAACCGGGCAGCCTCATCGCCGACTTCCTCAAGAAGGACGTCGTGCCCTGCCACCACCACCAGGTCATCGACCAGGTCGGCGAGGGTCTGACGGTGACTGCCTGGTCCGAGGACGGGACGGTGGAGGCGATCGAGGTCGACGGCCACCCGTTCGCGGTCGGTGTGCAGTGGCACGCCGAGGAGTCCGACGACGACAGCCCGTTCACGGCGCTCGCCGAGGCGGCGCGGCAGCGGATGGCGGTCCGGCGCGGCTGAGTCCGGCCCGGCTCGCGGTCCGCTCAAGGAACGACAGAGGCGCAGCACGGCCGGATGGCCGGGCTGCGCCTCTTGGTGTTGCATGGAGCGTGCCGGGTGGAGCGGGCTTTCGGGGGGGGGGCTCACCATGAGAACCAGCGGTTTCCCGAGGGGAAACAGGGGGGGCTTCCCGGTTTCCTGGCCCCTTCCGCGCCCGCTCCGGGACGGCCGCCGGCTACTCCGCGAGGATCTTCACGTCCATTTCGTCCAGGTGTCCGGGGTCCGCGAGCATGTCGATCGCGGCGATCCGGCCGTCCACGACGATGAAGTCGAACACCACCTTCACGCTTCCGTTCGGCGCCCAGACCATGCCCGGGGCCCCGTCCACCAGCGCGAGCTGGGCGACCTGGGCCCGTCCGGAGAACGTCTTGGCGACGGCCTGGGCACCCAGGGCGCCGCTCGCGCCCATCGCCAGGGCGGCGCCGTCGACCCGGACGACGACCTCCGGGTCGAGCAGGGCGAGCAGTTCGTCGAACCGGCCGCCGCGCGAGGCGGCGAGGAAGGCGTCGACGATCTGCCGCTGGCGGCCCCGGTCCGCGGTGGGCGCGGCCTCGGCGTTCTGCACCCGGCGGCGCGCCCGGCTGGCGAGCTGCCGGGTGGCGATGGTGGAGCGCCCCACCACGGGGGCGATGTCGTCGAAGGGGACGGCGAACATGTCGTGCAGGACGAAGGCGAGCCGCTCGGCCGGGGAGAGCGTGTCGAGCACCACGAGCAGCGCCGGGCCGACCGAGTCGACCAGGACCGCCTCCTGTTCGGGGTCCGCGCTCTCGTGCGCGCCGTGGTGGACGGGCGGTGGCCGCTCGCCCAGCAGGTCCTCGCGCCGCGACTCGCGCGAGCGCAGCATGTCCAGGCAGACGCGGGCGACGACCGTGGTCAGCCAGCCGCCCAGGTTCTCCACCGCGTTCACGTCCGAGCGGCTGAGCCGGAACCAGGACTCCTGCACGGCGTCCTCTGCCTCGCTCAGCGAGCCCAGCATCCGGTAGGCGACCGCCCGCAGATGGGGGCGGTACGCCTCGAAGCGCTCCGCCAGCCGTTCGGTCTCGTCCATGGTCATATTCCTCCACCGGGCCCCGCCGTCACGCACTGCGAAACCCAGCCTATGGGACAAGTCACATCACGTTCATAACTGGGATGTTCGGTATCCAGTTCGGTCATTTCCTATGAAATCGTCTGCCCCGACGGGAAGTCTTCCGCTTCCTCGTCCCTCCGGGCCGCTCTCACCCCAGCCTGGCGGCCAGGAACTCCTCCCAGGTCACCCGGGCCGTGTCGTACCCGTCGCGCGGGCCCTTGGGCAGCAGGCCGCCCGCCCGGATCCTCCCCAGGCCCGGCATCCACACCGGGACCACCGGAGAGCCGCGGTGGACGGCCTTGAGGTACGCGCGGATCATCGCGACCGCGTCGGTGGCCTGCGGCCCCACCAGGTCGGGCACCCGCCCGGCCGGCTTGTCCAGGGCCAGCTCGGCGAGCCGGGACGCCACCTCCTCGGGGTCGATCGGCTGCACCCTGAAGCCCGCGGGCACCGGGACCAGCGGCAGCTTCTTCGCCTTCTGCGCCCCGTTGAGGATGAAGTCGTAGAACTGGGTGACGCGCAGCAGCGTCCACGGCACCTGGGAGGCGGTCACCACCCGCTCCGACTCCAGCTTCGACTTGAAGTAGCCGAACGAGACGTCCTCGACGCCGACGATGGAGATGTAGACGAGGTGCGCGACCCCCGCCGCCTCGGCCGCGCGGACCAGGTTGCGGGTGGCGTCGGCGTCACCCTTCTTGTCACTGGCGCAGTGCACGAGCGTGCCCACGCCCTCGACCGCGGGGCCGATGCCCTGGTCCTTGGCTAGGTCGCCGGTCACGTAGGTGACACCGTTCTCGGCCGGGCGGCTCTTCCTGCTGAGCACCCGGACGTCGGCGCCGGCGTCCCGCAGCCGCGAGACGACCAGGCGTCCCAGCGTGCCCGTGCCGCCGGTCACCAGGATGGGCGACGTCATGGCTCCTCCTTCGTTGAAGTGTCGCCACACTGACGATCCGGCCCGCGAAAGTGTGACGTCCGGGCTGCGGACCGGCCCCGGACACGCCACGGGCGCACCGCTTCCCCCAGGGAAGCGGTGCGCCCGCGATCGAGGGCCGCACAGGACGAGCGGCACACGCTCGTCCGTACGGGGTCAGCCCAGTCGCGCCGATTCGGCGCGCGGCCCGACCGGGAGGTCCGCCTCGTCGCGCTCGGGGTGGCCCGGGCGCCAGAACTTCGGCCCCAGCTCCAGCGCGAGCGCGGGAATCAGCAGGCTGCGGACGATGAACGTGTCCAGCAGGATGCCGACCGCCACGAGCAGGCCCTGCTGGAGCGAGGCCACCGTCGGGATGGCCGCCAGGACGCTGAAGGTGGCGGCGAGGACGAGACCCGCCGAGGTGATCACACCGCCGGTGACGGTGAGGCTGGTGAGGACGCCGTCGCGGTGGCCGCGCTTGCCGACCTCCTCACGGGCCCGGGTCATCAGGAAGATGGTGTAGTCGACACCGAGGGCGACCAGGAACAGGAAGCCGAACAGCAGCAGCCCCCGGTCGATCCGCGGATACCCCACCGCGTGGAACAGCAGGGCCGCCGAGCCCACCGCCGCGGTGTACGAGAGCACCACCGACAGCAGCAGCATCAGCGGTGCCACCAGGGCCCGCAGCAGGATGATCAGCATGATCAGGACCACCGCGAGGATCAGCGGGATCAGCACCTTCTCCTCCTTGCCCTGGGCGTCGGAGGTGTCGAGCGCGATCGCCGTCTGCCCGCCGACCACCGCGTCCTGGGCCTCGCCGGGGGCGCGGTCGAGCGCGGTGCGCATCCGGTCGACGGTCTTGCGGGCGGCCTCGGTGTCGGGCGCGTTCTTCAGGACGGACTCGATGTGGGTCCAGCCGTTCCTGGACGCCACGGTGGTCGCCTTGGTGACTCCGGGCACGCCCTGGACCGTGGAGAGCGCGGTGGCCGCGCCCGCGTCCTTGACGTACACGTCGGCGGGCGCCGAGGAGCCGGCCGGGAAGTGCTCGCTCAGCAGCTCCTGGCCCGCCACCGAGTCGACCTTCTTGGTGAACTGCTCGGCCTGGGTCTGGCCGGTGGACAGCGACATCGCCCCGAACGCCAGGGCGCCGAGCACCAGGACCGTACCGATCCAGATCGGGCGCGGCCTGCGGCCCACGAAGCCGGAGATCCGTCCCCAGAACCCGTGCTCCTTCTCGACGCTCGCGTCCACGTACTGCGCCGAGTAGCGCGGGGTGAACGGCCAGAACACCCAGCGGCCCAGGATGACCAGGAACGCGGGCAGCAGCGTGGTCATCGCGAAGTAGACGATGACCACACCGAGGGCGACCACCGGGCCGAGGCCGCGGGTGGAGTTCATGGAGCCGAACACCAGGCAGAGGGTGGCGATGCCCACGGTCGCCGCGGAGGCGGTGATCGCGGGCAGGCAGCGGCGCAGCGCGTACACCATCGCCTCGTGGCGGTCCTCGTGGCGGTGCAGCTCCTCGCGGTAGCGCGCGATCAGCAGCAGCGCGTAGTCGGTGCCGACGCCCAGGACCAGGACGATCAGCACATAGGCGCTCTGGCCGTTGACCGTGAGCCCCGCGTGTTTGGCGAGGAGGTAGACGACGGCGCTGGCGACCTGGCTGGCCAGGCCCACCGAGAGCAGCGGGATCAGCCACAGGATGGGGCTGCGGTAGGTGAACAGCAGGAAGATCGCGACGAGTCCGAGCGTGGCGGCCATCAGGGCGCCGTCCATACCGGAGTAGACATCGATGAAGTCGGCGATGCTGCCGGCCGGGCCCGTGATCCTGACGTCGAGGCCGTCCGGCGCGTCCTTCTGCGCCGCCTTGCGCAGGTCCTTCACCCCGTCGCCGAGGACGCTGTTGTCACTCTTGTCCGACTTGATGGGGACGCTGAGGAAGGCGGCCTTGTTGTCCGAGGCGACCGTGACCGGCGGGATCTCCGCCGCGGCGACCTTGTCCGTCACGAACCGGGCGCGGTCGGCGTTGACCTTGGCCAGGTCGGCGCCGCTCAGGCCTTCGTCGCGCGCGTAGACGACGACCGCGCCGAGGCGGCCCTTGTCCTGGAAGTAGTCCTCGGCGATCTTCACCGCCTTCGTCGCCTGCGCGTTCTTCGGCAACCAGGTCTGGGCCTCGTTGTTCTGGACGTCACCGAGCTTGGCCGCGAGGGACCCGCCCACGCCGATGAGCAGCACCCACAGCACGAGGACCGCCCACTTGGAGCGGCGGCCGGCCACGGCCCCCGCGTACTTGTGGGCGAACGACGTCGTCGATGGGGGCGGCGGCTCCTCGGTGGACTGCCTCGGTGTTGGAGGATGCGTCGTCATGACTGCTCGCTAAGGGTCGGGAGTCCTGCGCGGCCGTGGGGCGCTCAGGGCTCGTTCGAACTCGGTCTGTTCGAGGGGCCTCCCCTGTACGACCCGATCGCCTCGACTCGATCGGGGTACCTCTTCCTGTCACATGAGCTGGGTTTTGTTCGTCACTGCTATGACGGAACGTGGCCAGAGGGTGTGACCGTGACGCGTTCGTCACTCACTGACGGAGCGCGACGAAGGAATGTGACCGATGGACGACGGCGAATGGCTGGCGCGGCGTTTCGAGGAGAGCCGACCGCATCTGCGGGCCGTGGCGTACCGGATGCTGGGCTCGCTGAACGAGGCCGACGAAGCCGTCGAGGAAGCGTGGTTACAGATCATCGACAGCGGCGACGACGCCACGGACGAGGGGGTCCGGGGCCTGCCCGCATGGTTGATGACGGTGGTCGCCAACGTCTCCCTCGACCGGCTGCGCTCGCGCAGGACGGTCCTGCCCGATGTGCTGCTGCCGCGGGTGCCCGCCGCGCGCCGGGCGCCGGACGACCTGGCGGGCCCGGTGCCGGACGCGCTGGCGGCCGACCTGGCCCGAATGGGCCCGGCCCACCAGGAGTTGCTGGCGGAGTCGGTGGGTCTCGCGCTGCTGGTGGTCCTGGAGACGCTGGACCCGGCGGAGCGGATGGCGTTCGTCCTGCACGACCTGTTCGGACTCCCCTACGAGGAGATCGCGCCCATCGTCGGCGCCGCCGGGGCCGACGCCGCCCGCGAACTGGCGGGCCGGGCACGGGTGCGGGTGCAGAGCCTCGACCCGCTGCCCGAGGCGGGCCCGGACCGGCTGCGGCGGATCGTGGACTCCTTCCTCACCGCCTCGCGCGGCGGTGACTTCGACACCCTGGTCGCCATGCTCGACCCGGACGTGGTGCTGCGCGCCGACGCGGAGGCGGTGGCGGCGGGCGCGCCGGGCGCCGAGGTGCGGGGCGCTGCCTCGGTGGCCAGGACCTTCTCGGGGCGGGCCCGTTACGCCCGACTGGCGCTGGTGGACGGGGCCGTGGGCGCGGTGTGGGCGCCGCGCGGCCGGCCCCGGGTGGTCTTCGGCTTCACGGTCGTCGACGAGCGGATCACCGGAATCGACATGCGGGCCGCCCCCGACCGGCTCAGCCGGACGGATCTGACGATCCTGGGCGAGTGAGGGGGCGCCGGCCCGGCGCACTGTGAGCAGCCGTCGAAACGGCGTCCGCCACCATCGCGGCGCGTCACCGGGAGGGAGACCCGGTGGCGCGCCGTCGGCGTGCGTCCGGCGCGCGGACCGCGTACCGCCGGCCCCGGCGCCGCCCACCCGTCGCCGCCGCCCGCACAGCTGCCTCGTTGAACAATTGACTTTCCAGGGAAATCCTCCCCCGCTTTCCGCCCGGAGACCCGGGCGCCTCTTACCGGGTGGCGTCGATCACTTTATTGCGCCGAGGAGATCAAGGGATTCCCTTTTCCCTGCCCCCGGTCCGGCGAGGTGAAATGCGCACATGAATGGGGAGCGGACACCGCGCCCGTAATCCGGTGCGATGACGCCGGTGAGCAGTAGCGCTCCGAGTTGCCCCGCGAGAGCGTGCGCGCAAGGTGTTCGACTGCGAAAGTTCCGCGGTTGCACGGGCGCGCCTCACGTATACCTTCGTACGAGGCGTCCGCCGCGGCTGCGGCCCCCGGACCGCCACTCCGTCCCCGCTCCCCCGGTCATCGCAGGTCAGCGACGTCTCCTCGGGGGCCTGCGGGCCGTATGGGCCGCGCCTGCGGGGTGCTGACTTGAGCATATTGCATCCCCTTGCCCCACCGGGGATTATCAGGAGTCCGCGCGATTCAAGATTCCCTCCAGCAGGAATCCACCACATGTTTTGTTCCGCGCCTGCACACCGCTCGCCCGCCGTTCCCATGAAGCGGGCCTCCGTGTAATTCTGGCCGACGTCGCCATGGTGCGGCGCGCTATTGATGCTCTCTTACGTGGTCACGAGCGAAACAGGACAAGAGGGGGGCCACATGCCCACGAATACGTCTGACGACTCACTCGACGAGGTGGAAGGCTCGGTATCCGGGCGCGACAAGGTGATCGCCGAGCGCAAGCGCAGCGAGACCTGGAAGAAGCCGCCGCGCCGCATCGAGCGGGCCGAGTGCATCACCTGCGACACCTGCCTGCGTGCCTGCCCGCCGGAGTTCAACGCCATCTTCGACAACGGGCTCGACGTCGTCATCATCCCCGAGCTCTGCTCGGGCTGCCCCAAGTGCGTCCTGGAGTGCCCCGTCGACTGCATCTACGTGGACGAGGACTGGACCCCGACGTCCGACGAGATGTGGAATCACATCGGGCTTACCGCTGAGGGTGTGTCATGACAAGTTCCGCCGAACGCAACGGCACGTCGCGCCGGGCCGTCAACGCCAAGAAGCGGCAGAGCCGCCGGCCCAGCCGCCTGGGCGCGGTCGCCGGTGCCACGCCGAAGCCGGACCGCGTCAAGGACGAGGAGGCCGGCTTCCCCACCCTCCTGAAGAACGCCTGGGAGAAGGCCGTCGAGGCCCGGGACCTGCGGACCTCGGTGAACACCCTGCTCACCCTGGACGGCCATGTCCCCGCCGACGTCCAGCTGCGCGCGCTGCGCACCGCGGACGAGGCGGCGCTCAAGGTGCTCTGCGGCATCTCGTGGCGCGAGGAGAACCTGCCCGCCCCGGTGCGCGACTCGCAGGAGCGCCCCGCGTTCCTGGGCGAGCTGGGCCTGACCACCACCGGCCGCATCGTCGTCCGCGTCCCCTCCCAGGGCTCGCTGGCCGACGAGGAGAATTTGGTCGACGGCGTGATGAGCGTGCCGTGGTCGGCGCAGGACCTGCTCGACTACGAGAGCGAGGTCAACCGCGCCGCCGCCCGCTACGCCGACCAGGTCGTCGACTGCCGCCAGTGGCTGGCCGCGCTCGGCACCCCGGCCCGCGACGAACTCCTGGAGACCGTACGGGAGTCGGCGCTGCGCACCGCCCCCTTCGTCCTCCACCAGGAGGGGAAGCTCTACACCAACTTCCGCGAGGGCAACAACCTCATCGGCAAGACCCTGTGGGCGGGCCACCCCAGCGAGACGTTCAGCAATCTGCTCGGCGTCGAGATGGAGCGCTGGTCCGACCACGACGCGATGCTGGTCGTCTGCCTCACCCTGCTCGTACGGTCGGCGGGCGCCGGCCGCATCGAGGAGGCCAACGGCACCCAGCTCAGCCTGGACCACCTCGCGTATCTGCTGGAGCGCACCCGGCGCAACTACAACGCGGTGCCCGGCGGCGAGCCGGTCCCGGCCGCGCCCACCCACCGGGTCGAGGCGCTCAACACGCTGGCGAAGGCGCTGCGCGAGCGGCGCGTCGGGCACGTCCTGCCCAACGCCCAGCTCTACCGCGAGATCCACGGCGCGCTGATGCACAAGATCGAGCGCCTGGCCGGGCCGTACGGCGAGGAGTCGATGCGGCGCGAGGCGGAACTCACCGAGCGGCTGCGCGAGCGGCTCCCGGTCACCGGTTCCGCCTTCGGGGAGCTGAGCGCGAGCCTGACCGCCTCCCCGGAGTGGCTGGCCCGCCCGTACGGCGACTTCGGCACCGGGCTGGAAGCCCTGGTGTACGAGACGGTGGCCGCCGCGACCGACGTCTTCGAGGCCGACTTCGCGATGAGCCGCGGCATGCGCTCGCTGCCCGAGCTGATGCGGGCCCTGCGCGAGCAGAGCTACGCCGAGATCACCAAGTGGGACATCACCGACTTCTTCTGCTGTGTGGTGCCCGCCCCCGCGGCCAAGCGCTACTTCGAGGACTCGGTGCCCCAACTCGCCGATACCGCCTGGGCGATGTCGTCGCGGATGCAGTACAACTCCTGGCACTTCATCGCCGGCAACCTGCCCAAGGTGCCCGCCGTGGTGGAGCGCGACCACTTCATCCCGCCGACCATCCCGGACGTCGCCTTCTACTCCGACCAGCACCACCACGGCCATGTCGCGGCCAAGGTGCGCTTCAGCATCCGCAGCCCGCAGGCCGTCGAGGTACTGGGCCGGAAGTTCAACGGGTTCATGGACCTGCGCCTGCTGCGCTGCGAGGGCCGGCCGTTCGACGAGAGCGACCTGCTCGCCGCCCACCGGACCTCCGCCTTCATCGCCAGCGCCATGAGCGCCGCCGCCGCCCTGGTGGCCGCGGGCGAGGACATCGAGGTCACCGCCTTCGACTCCGAGTGGCACCTCAGGTCGGTCCAGGCCGCGGCGGCGGGCGCCAGGCAGCCGCACCCGGTGTCGTGACCGGCGTCCCACCTGTCCTTCCAAGGAGATCCGTTGACCTCCATCGGTGACATACGCGAGCTGCTCGCCCGGGGCGAGCTCACCGCGGCCGAGCACGTCCAGTCGGTCCTCACCGCCATCCAGAAGACCGACATCGAGCTCGGGGCGTTCGTCTCGGTCGCGGGCGACGAGGCCGTACGGGAGGCCGAGCTGGCCGACGCGCGGATCCGGGAGCTCGGCCGGGCGGCGTTCGAGCGGCAGCCGCTGCTCGGCATCACCGTCTCGGTGAAGGACCTGATCCAGACCGGGGGCCTGCCCACCGCCCGCGGCTCCCTCCTGGAGAACCGGCGGCCCCGGGCCGACGCGCCCTCGGTGGCACGGCTGCGGGCCGCCGGGGCGATCGTGGTGGGCAAGACCACGACGTCGGAGTACGGCTGGAGCGCCTCCACGGTGAGCCGGGTGGCGCCGCCCACCCGCAACCCGTGGGACCCCCAGCTCACCGCCGGCGGCTCCAGCGGCGGCGCCGCGGCCGCGGTGGCGGCGGGCCTGGGCTCGGGGGCGCTGGGCACCGACGGCGCGGGCTCCATCCGCATCCCCGCCGCGTTCTGCGGGGTCGTCGGCTACAAGCCCTCGTTCGCCAAGGTGCCCTATGTGCCCGCCTGCGCCGACCGGCTCTCCCACCAGGGCCCGATCGCGCGGACCGTGCCGGACGTCGTCGAGCTCGCCTCCGTGATGACCGGCGGGCACCCGGGCGACCCGGACTCGCTGATCGGCACGGTCGACCTGCCCGGCCAGCGCCGCTCGCTGCGGATCGGCTGGATCGAGTTCCCGGGGACCTCCGCGGAGGTGCGCCGGGTCAGCGAGCAGGCGCTGCCCGCGCTGGAGGCCCAGGGCCACCGCGTCGAGCGGATCGAGGTGCCCTTCCGCGACCCGTATCCGGCGCTCGTCGACATCCTCGCCGCCAGCGACGCCGCCTCCACCTCGCCCGCCGACGAGGAGTGGTGCGACCCGGGCCGCCTCGCGATCGTCCGCCACGGGCGCACGCTCAGCGGCGCGGCCGTGATGCGGGCCGAGGAGGTGCGCCTGGCGCTGCGCACCACCCTGCACGAGATCTTCGGCAGGTACGACCTGCTGGCCATGGCCACCGTGCCCATCGAGCCGTTCGACCCGCACGCGATCGGCCCCCAGTGGGCGAGCCGTCCACAGGACCTGCTCTGGCTGGCGTGGACACCCGCCACGTATCCCTTCAATATGACTGGCCAGCCGGCCGTTTCCCTCCCGGCCGGGCTCACCCGCGCCGGACTCCCGGTGGGACTCCAACTCGTGGGTCCGTTCGGGGCGGACGATCTGGTCCTGTCAGCGGCACGCCGTCTCGAGGCGGACCTCGGTCCCCTGCCGGCCGCACCGGACCGAGTAACCGAAAGGATCCTGTAACCCATGTTCTCCCGGTCGTGGTCCCGCCCCTTCTCCGAGTCGGGCGGCGTCGGACGCCCCGCGTTCGTCACCGAGTTCGGCCTCTGGAGCGATGAACAGGCCGCCGCCGCCGAGCAGATCGAGGCCTCGCTGAACGAGGTCGACCTCGTCCGCCTGGCCTTCGGCGACCCGCACGGTCTGGCCCGCTCCAAGACGCTCACCGTCGAGGCGTTCCGCTCGGTCCTGCGCAACGGCATGGACTTCAGCTCGGGGCCCTTCATCTTCGACACCGGTCACGCGGCGGCGCTCGACTACCTCGCCGACCCGGGCGTCGGCGTCGACGAGATCGCGGGCGCGGGCAGCTTCGTACTGGTGCCGGACCCGCTGACCTTCCAGATCCTGCCGCACGAGGGGCCGCGCACCGCCTGGGTGCTGGGCGACGAGTACCTGCGCGACGGCTCCCCGCACCCGCTCTCCGCCCGCAACGTGCTGCGCCAGGTCCTCGCCCGCTACGCTGCCCGCGACCTCACCCCGGTGCTGGGCCTGGAGGTCGAGTGGTACCTCACCAAGCGGCTGCCCGGCCCTCCCGGGAACGCGGGCAACGGCTTCGGCCTCCAGGGCGCGGCCCCGCAGGTCGAGGCGGTGAACTCGGGCTACCAGTTCAACCTGGACTCCCACTACGACTCCGTCGCCCACTTCACCAGCCCGCTCGCCATGAAGCTCCTCGGACTCGGCCTGCCGCTGCGGTCGATCGAGCACGAGTCGGGCCCGGGTCAGATCGAGACCACCTTCAACCCGATGCACGCGATGGACACCGCAGACGCGATGCTGCTGTTCCGCACCGTGGTCAAGCAGACCGCGGCGCGCCAGGGCTACCACGCCACCTTCATGTCCCTGCCGCGCGTCGACAGCTTCGACCCGAGCGGCTGGCACCTGCACCAGTCGGTGATGGACGCCGACGGCCGCAACGTCTTCGCGGCCGAGGGCGGCGGCATCTCGGACCGGGGCCGGGCGTACATCGACGGCCTGCTGGCCCGCGCCCGCGACCTGTGTCTGCTCTCGGTGCCCACGGTCAACGGCTACCGCCGCCTCAGCTCGGAGTTCTCGCTCTCGCCGACCCGGATCGGCTGGAGCCACGAGGACCGCAGCGTGATGCTCCGCGTCGTCGGCGGCGGCTCGGCGACCCACGTCGAGAACCGGACCGGCGAGCCCACCGCCAACCCCTACCTCGCCATCGCGGCCCAGCTCTCCGCGGGCTTCGACGGGCTCACCGCCCCCGCGGGCACGGCCCGGCGCCCGGCCGGCGCCGAGGGCGCGCACGAGACGCTGCCGCAGTCCCTCGACGAGGCCCTGGAGGCCTTCCGGGCCGGTGAGGGCGCCGAGCTGCTCGGCAAGCCGCTCGCCGCCACACTGGCCAAGCTGAAGGCGAGCGAGGTCTCCCGCTTCGAGGCCTGGCGCGCCCAGGAGCGGCCCGCCGAGGGTCAGGTCACCGAGTGGGAGCAGCGCGAATACTTCGAGGCCTACTGATGCCCCGTCCGAACCACCTGTCCACGAGCTCACCCTGGGGGTGCTGGCCCATATGATTCCCCGCTATACCCTGCCCGCGATGGCGGACATCTTCTCGGACCAGGCGCGGTACGCGACCTGGGTCCGGGTGGAGATCCTCGCCTCCGAGGCCCAGGTGCGCCTGGGCCGGGTGCCCGAGGACGCCGTCGAGGACATGCGGCGGGCCCCGGTCCCGACGCCCGAGCGGGTGCAGGAGATCGAGCGGGAGCGGGACCACGAAGTGCTCTCGTTCCTCGCCGCCTACTGCGAGGGCATCCCCGACGAGTCGGCCCGCTGGGTCCACCTCGGCATGACGAGCTACGACCTCGTCGACACCTCCCTCGGGTACAACCTGGCCCGCGCCACCGACCTGGTCCTCGCGGCCGGGGTGGAGCTGCGCAGGGTCCTGGTCGAGCGGGCCCTGGAGCACTGGGAGACGGTCATCGTCGGCCGCACCCACGGCGTGCACGCCGAGCCGACCTCCTTCGGCCACAAGCTGGCGCAGTTCGCGTTCTCCGTGGACCGCTCGCTCACCCGCCTCAAGGCGGCCCGCAAGGCGGTGGCCGTCGGCACCATCTCCGGCTCGGTCGGCACCTACGCGCTGATCGACCCCTCGGTGGAGGCGTACGTCTGCGAGGAGCTCGGGCTGGGCGTGGAGCCGGCGCCGAGCCAGGTCGTGGCCCGCGACCGGCACGCCCAGCTGCTCCAGGCCGTCGCCCTGCTGGGCGCGAGCATCGAGCAGATCGCCCTGGAGCTGCGGCTGCTCCAGCGCACCGAGGTCCGCGAGGTGGAGGAGCAGCGCACCTCCGCCTACCAGGGCTCCAGCGCCATGCCGCACAAGCGCAACCCCACCACCAGCGAGCGGCTGAACGGTCTGGCGCGGCTGCTGCGCGGGTACGCGGCCACCGCGCTGGAGAACGTGGCGCTGTGGCACGAGCGCGATCTGGCCCACCAGTCGGTGGAGCGGGTGATCCTGCCCGACGCGCTGGCGGTCGGGCACTTCCAGGCCACCATGGCGACGCAGCTCGTACGCGACCTCAAGGTCTTCCCGGACCGGATGCGGGCGGGCATCGACCGCACCGACGGGCTGGTGTTCAGCTCCGCAGTCCTCGCCGACCTGCTGGCCGACGGGGTGGAGCGGGAGAAGGCCTACCGCGCCGTCCAGGCCGCCGCGAACCGTACGATCGCCACCGGCGAGCACTTCGGGGACACGCTGCGCCAGGAGGGCATGGACATCGGCCAGCTGCGCCCAGAGCGTTTCCTCGTCAACCACGGCGTGATTCTCGATCGATTGGAGCAACTTCGTGACCTGGAAGATTGAGCGTGTGGAGGGTGCCGACCTGGACCTGGAGGAGGTCCTGGAGGTCTACCGCTCCTCCGGTCTCGGTGAGCGCCGTCCGATCGAGGACGTGGAGCGGTTCGCCGCCATGGTGCGCAACGCCAATCTCGTGGTCGTGGCCCGCGAGGAGGGCAGGCTCATCGGGATCGCGCGCAGCATCTCCGACTTCAGCTACGCGACGTACCTCTCGGACATCGCGGTGAGCGGGGACCACCAGCGCTCGGGCATCGGGCGGGCCCTGATCGACGCCACCCGGCAGGAGGCGCCGCGGGCGAAGGTGATCCTGCTGTCGGCGCCGGCGGCCGTGGAGTACTACCCGCACATCGGGTTCACGCAGCACAACTCCGCCTGGGTTCTCAACCCGTAGGAAAGCGGCGGCAGTTCACTGCCGAGGCCCCCGCGCCGGCCGAGCCGGTCCGCGGGGGCCTTGTCCGTGTCCGGGGGCCTTGTCTGTGTCCGGGAGCCTTTCCCGTGTCCGGGGGTGTGCGAGGCCGATGTTGCACGCCATGGATATCGCGGTGGATTCCTGGTAGAGGAACGGGGCCTCCGGGGCAATCACTTCACCCCGAAGACCCCGGCCCAGAACCGTCTCACCCCGGGCGGCCATTCACGGCGGCCCTCCGAAAGAATTCCTTGGACATATGACGGTTGTTCAACTTGTTTTTCTCTTGTTACGGCCGGGGCGAAAGGCGGAAATTACCCGTTGCCCAGCTTGAAACCGACCCCGCGCACGGTAATGATCCAACCGCTGTCGCCGAGCTTCCCGCGGAGACTGCTGACATGAGTGTCGACAGTGCGTCGCGACCATGAGTCACCCCATACCTGCTGGAGCAGGCGCTTGCGCGGAATGACCGTGTCCGGATGCGAGGCGAGCAGGCAGAGCAGATCGAATTCCTTGCGGGTCAGCCCCACCTCACGGCCGTCCAGGCTCACCTCGCGGGAGCTCACGTCAATGCGCAACCGCCCGTGCAAGATCTCTCTGGCAACGGGCGGCTGGAACCTCGCTCGGCGCATGACGGCTTCGATCCGTGCCATTAATTCGCGGAAGCCGTAGGGCTTGACCACATAGTCGTCCGCGCCGGCCTGGAGCCCGAGGACACAGTCGAGCTCGGAGCCGCGGGCCGTCACGATGATGACCGGGATGCCGCTGACCGAGCGGATGGCCCGGCAGACCTCCAGGCCGTCGAGGTCCGGCAGTTCCAGGTCCAGCAGCACGAGGTCGACGTCCTCGTACGCCTGCAGGGCGGTGCTTCCGCTCTTCACGCCGATGGCTTCGTGGCCGTGTCTGCGCAGTCGGCACACCAGGGACTCCGCGCCGTCGACGTCGCTGTCGACCACGAGGATCCGCCGGCCCCGGGAGAGGCCCGCCACCCTGCGTACCGCCTCCGACACGCCCTCTTCGATCAGGTGTGGTCCCCCTGGACCACGCTGGACAGGTATATGAGGCTCCAGCACTGCCTCTGACGAACTCTGAGTCATGCCTCCCCCGCGAGTCATGTCCCTCCCCCATCTGAGTGAGTCCACTATGAGATCCGATCCGGATCTCACCGACGAACAACGACGAACCTACAGACCGCTGCTACGGAATTCAAAGAGGTTCGAGCAAATAACAAATAAACTGTGTCGGTTATTGAGCGAGATCGGACAGGGCGCCCTCTTCGTTTCCCTACGTGATCACGGCCGTGAGCCCTCGTCAACCAGTCCTCGCCATGCGGAAGCGGAACACTGGCAGGTCCGTTGATTCAACCAAGGGTAACTCGCCGCGACTCGCATAATCCGGCCATCTTGGCGCGCCTCTGACGTTGACGACGCCATGACATGATGTTGCCCACAGCGGCCTGGAGGTTTACGGAATGAGGGCGGGTCTATTGACGGCGAGTTGAATAACAGGTGTCCAAGTGGCGTCTTGGTGGGCGATGGCCTGAATAGGCTGGTACTGCGCCTCAGTCGGGCGCGTCCCGCGCCTCCCAGCGCTCCCTGTGATCGGGCTGTAGCTTGCAGTACGCCAACACCTGCATGACGAAGACCCCCATTCACCGCACAGAATGGTCGTCGGGGAGAGTGTGTGTCAAGTAAAGTCCGGCGGCCTGAACAGCGGTGCGCCCCGGGCGGGACCGCCCCGCCAGGGACGGCCCCGCCCGGGGCGCCGCACTCCGCTCGTCACGCGGAATACGCTTCTGCGGACCCTAATTGACGGCCCGTCAGTAATTTTTGTCAGGCGAGCACCGGGCCGCCGGCCCGCCAGGTGCGCGGGCCGTCGAAGCCCGTCGCCCGGTCGGTGCGGCGCCAGCTCGCCGAGCGCCGCTGCCGGGGGATCATCACCCGGGCCGCCTCGGCCCGCGCCTCCATGGCGGAGAAGTGCGCGAAGAACAGCGCGGCAAGCGCCGCCAGTTCCGCTGGATCCGGATTGCCGCGCTCCACTCTCAGCAGCTCACGGCAGTGCTCCAGGGTCATCCCGGCGCTCTCGGCGGCGGTCTCGGCGGGCTCGGTGATCTCGGTGGGTCCGGTGATCCGGGTCATCTCGCTCATGTCGGTCCCCTCATCTCGGAAGTCGGGCCTACTGGGGCGGGTTGCCGTGCTTGCGGCGCGGCAGTTCGGCGTCCTTGGCGATGAGCATCGCGACCGAACGGCACAGCACCGAGCGGGTCTCGCGCGGGTCGATGACGTCGTCGACCAGACCGCGCTCCGCCGCGAAGTAGGGGTGCACCAGCTCGTTCTTGTACTCCTCGATCTTCTGGGCGCGCATCTCGTCGGGGTCGTCGGCCGCGGCGATCTCCCGGCGGAAGACCACGTTCGCCGCGCCCTCGGCGCCCATCACCGCGATCTCGTTGGTGGGCCAGGCGAACGCCAGGTCCGCGCCGATGGAGCGCGAGTCCATCACGATGTAGGCACCGCCGTACGCCTTGCGCAGCACCACCGAGATACGGGGCACGGTCGCGTTGCAGTACGCGTAGAGCAGCTTCGCGCCGCGCCGGATGATGCCGTCGTGCTCCTGGTCCACGCCCGGCAGGAAGCCGGGAACATCGACGAGGGTGATCAGCGGGATGCTGAAGGAGTCGCAGAACTGGACGAACCGCGCGCCCTTCTCGCTCGCCTTGATGTCCAGGACGCCCGCCATCGCCGAGGGCTGGTTGGCGACGATGCCGACGACATGGCCGTCTAGGCGGGCCAGCGCGACGACCAGGTTCGGCGCCCAGTTGGCGTGGATCTCCATGTACTCGCCCTCGTCGACGAGCTCCTCGATCACCGAGCGCACGTCGTAGGAGCGGTTGCCGTCGGCCGGCACCAGGTCGAGCAGGGCCGTGCCCTCGCGGTCCACCGGGTCCGAGGTCTGGGCCAGCGGCGGCATCTCCCGGTTGTTGGACGGCAGCAGCGACAGCAGATAGCGGACCTCGGCGAGGCAGGTCTCCTCGTCGTCGTACGCGAAGTGGGCCACGCCCGAGACCCCGGCGTGCACGTCCGCGCCGCCGAGCCCGTTCTGGCTGATCTCCTCGCCGGTCACCGCCTGCACCACGTCCGGGCCGGTGATGAACATCTGCGAGGTCTCGCGGACCATGAAGACGAAGTCGGTCAGGGCGGGCGAGTACGCGGCGCCGCCCGCGCACGGCCCCAGCATCACCGAGATCTGCGGGATCACCCCGCTGGCCCGGGTGTTGCGCTGGAAGATGCCGCCGTACCCGGCCAGCGCCGAGACGCCCTCCTGAATGCGGGCGCCGGCGCCGTCGTTCAGGGACACCAGCGGCGCCCCGGCCGCGATGGCCATGTCCATCAACTTGTGGATCTTGGAGGCGTGGGCCTCGCCGAGCGCGCCGCCGAAGATCCGGAAGTCGTGCGCGTAGACGAAGACCGTACGGCCCTCGACCGTGCCCCAGCCGGTGATGACACCGTCGGTGTACGGCTTCTTCGCCTCCAGGCCGAAGCCGGTCGCCCGGTGCCTGCGCAACTGCTCGACCTCGGTGAAGCTGCCCTTGTCCAGGAGCAGTTCGATGCGCTCGCGCGCGGTCAGCTTGCCCTTGGCGTGCTGCGCCTCGGTCGCCTTGTCGCTGGGGCCGCGGACGGCCTGCTCCTTGCGCTCGCTCAGTTCGTCCAGCCGGTCGGTGACCTCGCCAGAGGACGGTGTGGTCGGCGTGGTCGGCGTCATGTGGTGTTCCCCCTGTAGGTTGCGGATCCTTGGTGCGGAAGCGACTGCCTGCACGGTCACGTCGGGTGGTGGCGCAGTGCGGCCGCCGCGGCGTAGCCCGGCTGTACGGGTACGTTGCGCACCGTCCAGCCGTGCGGGCGGTCCGGGGCGTCGCGGTCGCCCAGGTAGTCCGCCGCGGGTGAGCGGGTGAGTCCGGTGCCCAGGCCCTTGAGGTAGGCCTCCTTGCGGGTCCACAGCCGGGCGAACGCCACCGTCCGCTCGGCCGCGGGCAGCGCGCGCAGCTCCTCGCGCTCCCGCGGGTGCAGCCGTGGCAGCACCATCTCGACGGCCTCGGGCGACGGGACGCGCTGGACGTCCACGCCCACCGGGGCCGCCGCGACCCCGATGGCGATCAGGCCGTGGCTGTGCGAGAGGTTGAAGTGGAGCGGCACGGGCGGATCGATCAGCCGCGGCTTGCCGTACGGGTCCTCGCCGCGGCCCAGGACGAGCCGGCCGGGCTCCAGACCGGTGTACGCGGCGAGCAGTCCGCGCAGGGTGGCGTGCGCGGTCACGTACTGGATCCGGTCGCGCGCGGACACGTACGAGGCGGCGCGCGCCTCCTCCATCGCGTCCAGCGCCTTCATCAGCGGGCACACCGGCGCCACCTCCTCGGCGGGCGGCCGGAAGACCAGCAGGTGCAGCCGCCCCGCCGCGGGGGCCGCCCGCAGCGGCGTACGGGTCGCGTTCACCGGCCCACCGCCTCGTGGACGGTGCCGTCCCGTCCGTCGCTCTGAGACGTCTCCAGGGGCTTGCCGGGCCCGGTGCGGCCGGGGCGGCGGTCGTACGCCAGCGCGGTGAGCGCCGCCGCCAGCGAGACCAGGCCGCCCACGTAGAACCCCGAGCGGGCGCCCAGGTGCTCGGCGAGCCAGCCGATGAGCAGCGAGCCGAGCGGAGTCGAGCCCTGGAGGATCAGGGTGTACAGCGCCATCACCCGGCCCCGGTACTGCGGGTCGCTGCCGAGCTGGACGCGGTGGTTGACGGCCTGGACGAAGAAGATGGTGGCGCCGCCGGTGAGCGAGAGCAGCACGAGCGCGGCGGCGAAGTCCGGCGCCAGGCCCGCCGCCGTCTCCAGGACCGCGAAGACCAGCGCCGCGCCCACCACCAGACGGCTGGAGGGGCGGCCGCGGCGCGCGGTGGTGGCGAACGCGGCGATCAGTGAACCCGCCGCGAAGGCGGTGGTGAGCAGTCCGAAGGAGGCCGCGTCGGCGTGGAAGACGGTCCTGGCGTACAGCGGCAGGGTGAGCTGGAAGTTGAGCCCGAAGAGGGAGATCACCCCGACGAGGAGCAGCGGCAGCTTCAGGTCCGGGCGCCCGGCGACGTACCGGAGCCCGTCGACCACCCGGGGCCGGGTGTCCTGCCGGGCGCCGATCAGGAGCTCGCCGGGCCGCATCATCCGCAGCCCGGCCACGGTCGCCAGATAGCTGACGGAGTTGAACAGCATCACCCAGCCCGTGCCGAAGCCGGTGATGAGCAGCCCCGCGAGGGCGGGTCCGACCACCCGCGCGGTGTTGAAGTACGCGGCGCTCAACGCCGAGGCGTTGGGCAGCAGTTCGGGGCCCACCAGCTCGCTCACGAACGACATCCGGGTCGGGACCTCGACGGCGTTGACGACCCCGAGGCCCAGCGCGCACAGCCAGATGTGCCACAGCTGGACGACGTCCGCGAACGCCAGCACCGCCAGGACCAGCGCGAGCACGCCGGACGCCAGGTTGGCGCAGGTCAGCAGCAGCCGCTTGTCGTAGCGGTCGGCGAGGCGGCCGCCGTAGAGGGTGAGCAGCAGCAGGGGCGTGAACTGGAGCGCGGTGACGACGCCGAGGGCGGTGCCGGAGTTGTCGGCCAGGCCGAGGACGATCCAGTCCTGGGCCACGACCATCATCCAGGTGCCCGCGACGGAGACGACCTGCCCGGCTGCGAAGAGCCGGAAGTTCCGTACGGCCAGGGAGCGGAAAGGGTGGGCGAAAGTGCTGGTCATAGGCTCGGATGCTCAGGCATCGCGTCCCGCCCTGGTGATGCAGTCCTCCAGGAACGCGAGCGTGCGCAGGTGGTAGGAGCGGGCCGCCCAGCCGAGGCTGATGTTGTGGCCGGCGTCCGGCTGGCGGTCGACGACGATGCGGGGTGCGGAGGTGAGCTGGGCGGCGAGGTCGGCCAGGTCCTGCTCGCCGTGGAGCCACCAGCCCTCGTGCTCGGCGAAGGTGAGCCGGACGGGGATGCGCACCCGCGGCGCCAGGGCCGCGAACAGCTCGGGCCAGCGCGGCAGTTCGTCCGCCTCGCGCTCCGGCATCGGCGCCACCAGGGTGCCGCTGCTGCGGAAGGTGTTCGGCGGGTAGAGCCGCAGCGGCCCCCAGTGCCGGGCGATGTGCTTGAGGCCCTTGCGGATCACGCCCGGGGTGACGGCGTAGCGGTGGCCGCAGCCGGAGATGTCCAGGCCGAGAAGGCCGTCGCCGGTGCAGTGGGCGGCGGCGGAGAGCGCCAGCTTGCCGCCGAAGGAGTGGGCGACGAGCAGGACGCCCGCGCCGGTGGGGTGCTTGGCGGTGAAGTCGTCGATCCCGGCGCGCAGCACATCGGTCTGCTCGGCGACGGTGAGGCCCTCGGGCAGCTGGGCGGCGGAGCGCCCGTACCCGGGCCGGTCGACGGCCAGGACGGTGTAGCCGAGCCGGGCGCCCAGGGTGAGCAGCGACAGCTCGGGGTGGGCCTGGCCGTCGAAGTACCCGGCGTTCATGCCGCCGCCGTGGACGGCGACGACGGTGGCGCGGGGAGCGCCTTCCGGCTCGCACAGCAGCGCGGACAGGGTGACACCGCCCGCGTCCAGGGTGATCCTGCGGACGCCCTGGGAGACGGCGCCCGGTGCGAGCGTGCTTTCCATCAATGCCCCCGTTTGCGTTGAGGTTCGTTTCGCCGCGGCCCCGTGCCCCTGAAGGGGCACGGGGAACTGCGCGACCAGCCACCGACGGCCCGCAGACGCGAAACCGCCTTCACCACCGGGCTCTCCCGCGTCACGACCCCGCCGGACCGAACCACTGCCCGAGGGCGGCCTCCAGGGCCGAAGCGTCGTCCCCGGCCCAGGCGACATATCCATCCGGCCGTACGAGCACGGCACCCGCACCCGCGAGCGGGTCGCTGCCGCCGTCCACCGGCTTGGCCGAGGCCGTGACGACGTCGACCCGTCCCTGCCACGCGGCGGCGGCGTCCCGTACGGACGAGGAGTCGCCCAGATCGAGCAGCACCCCGCGAGCCGCGTGCAGCACCTGCGTGGTGCTGGTCTCCCCCGCCGCCCCCACCAGCGTGCGCGGCGGGATCCGCCGTCCCACCAGCGGGTGCCCGCCGCCCAGCTCGTACCGGATGTCCAGGCCGCTGACGATGCCCGCGAGGTGCCGCTTGACGTCGTCGTACTGGATGAGCTCGCCGAAGAGCTGGCGCAGCGGGTCCGCCTCGGGGCCGCCGAGGAAGACCATTCCCTGCGCCCGGGTGTTCATCAGCAGCCGCGCGCCCACCGGGTGGCGCTCGCCGTGGTAGGTGTCGAGCAGCCCCTCCGGCGCCGTCCCGGCGATCTCCGCGGCCAGCTTCCAGCCGAGGTTGGCCGCGTCCTGGACACCGGTGCTCAGGCCCTGGCCACCGGCCGGGAGGTGGATGTGGGCGGCGTCGCCGACCAGCAGGACCCGGCCGCGCCGGTACTGAGAGGCCTGGCGGGTGGCGTCGCTGAAGAAGCTGACCCACTCGGCGCCGCCGTGCGAGATGTCCTCACCGGTGATCGACTTCCAGGCGGCGGCGACCTCCTCGAAGGAGACCGACTCGCCGCTGGCGCGCGCGGGCGCGTTGTCGGGGCAGACGATGATCCGGTCGACGCCCGGGGCGAGCGGGGCCGCCATCACCATGCCGTTGTTCAGCCGCTCCCCCAGGAAGCGCGGGCGCAGCTCGCAGCCGGTGACGTCGGCGAGGAACATCGCCCGCGTGGCCGAGGTGCCCGGGAAGTCGAACCCGGCGGCCTCGCGCACCACGCTGCGCCCGCCGTCGGCGCCCACCAGGTAGGAGGCGCGCAGCTTGCGTACCGCGTGGGGCGTCTGGACGGTGATCTCGACGTCGTCGCCGTCCACGAAGCCGTCGGTCAGCCCCAGGAACTCCCAGCCGCGCCGGATGTCGACGCCCAGCTCCCGCGCCCACTCCTCCAGGACCGCCTCGGTCTTGTACTGCGGGATGCCGCGCGCCCCGAAGTGCCCGCCCTCCAGGACGGTGTAGTCGAACTGCACACCGCCGAAGTGGCCCATCGGGCTGATCTCCAGCGTCTCGCCCTGGCCGAACCGGGGCAGCAGCCCGCGCTGGTCGAAGATCTCCATGGCGCGGGCGGTGAAGCCCAGGCCCCGGGACTGCCCGGTGGGCTTCGCCAGCCGTTCGACGACGACGACCCGGGCCCCGCCCAGGCGCAGCTCGCCGGCGAGCATGAGACCGGTCGGACCCGCGCCGACGATGATGACATCGGTGTCCACGGCTGTCCCCTCCATAGTGTTCCCTTTCCTGGACGTGCCCGGTGGTTCCCTGTCCTGCTGTGGAGTCGTACGGTCGTGCGCGGGGGCGGGGTGGTACGGGAGTCAGCGCGCGGGGCCGAACCAGCGCTCCAGGGCCTCGCTCAGCCCGGCGCCGTCGGTGTCCGGCGCGCCCGCCCAGGCCACGTGGCCGTCGGGGCGGACCAGGACGGCGCCCACGCCGTGGAGGGCGCCGTCCTTCTCCGGCGCGGCCGGGACCGCGGTGACCCGGTCGGCCCAGCCGGAGGTGTCCGGCAGCGCCGCACCGCCGCCGGACAGATCGAGGAGCACACCGCGTGCGGTGCGCAGCAACCGGGCCGTGCGCACCGGGCCTTCACCGGTGGCCAGACCCGCGTCCGGCAGCCGGGCGCCGAGCAGCGGGTGCCCGGGGCCGCCGACGTCGTAGCGGATGTCGAGACCGCTGATCATCCCGGCGAGGTGCGCCCGGACGTCGTCGTGGGTGAGGAGCTCGGTGAGGACCGAGCGCAGGGGCTCGACCTCGGGGCCGCCGAGCAGCAGGGTCGCCTGCGCCCTGATGTTGGACAGGACGCGCCGGCCGACCTCGTGGCGCTCGGTGTGGTAGGTGTCGAGCAGGGTCTCGGGGGCCGTGCCGCGCAGGTGCAGGGCCAGCTTCCAGCCCAGATTGAAGGCGTCCTGGAGACCCAGGTTGAGGGCCTGGCCGCCGATGGGCATCTGGCGGTGGGCCGCGTCCCCGGCGAAGAGGATCCTGCCGTGGCGGTAGCGGGTGAGCTGGCGGTTGGCATCGCCGAAGGAGTTCGCCCACAGCGGTGTCCCGCCGCTGATGTCCTCACCGGTGACGCGCTTCCAGACGGCGGCGATCTCGCCGAACTCCGGGTCGGCGGTGCGGGGTTCGGCGTGGGAGCCGAACTCGTGCACCATCACCCGGGTCACCCCGTCCCGGGTCGCCGCGATGGCGAGTCCGGCCGGCAGCCGCTCGAAGCGGCGGTTGGGAATGGTGACGCCGGCGACGTCCGCACGCAGCAGCTCGCGGCCGGCGTCGTCGCCGGGGAACTCGGCCCCGATGAGGCGGCGCACGGTGGAGTCCTCGCCGTCGCACCCGACGAGGAAGCCACCGCGCACCACGACCGTGCCGTTGGGCCCGGCCGCCGTCGCCTCGACGTACCCGCCCCGGTCGGCGACCTCCCGCAGCTCGTGGCCGCGCCGCAGGTCCACGCCGAGCGAGAGCACCCACTCCTGGAGCAGGGCCTCGGTCCGGGTCTGAGGCATCTTCCACTGCCCGGGGTAGGGGCTGGGCAGGGTGAGGTCCATCGGGATGCCGCCGAAGTGGCCGCGCGGCTCGTTCGGCGGCGTCCCGAAGACGTCGAGCAGGCCGCGGCTGTCCAGGAGCTCCATGGTGCGGGCGTGCAGCGTGGAGGCCCTGGACTCCGTGGTGGGAGCGGCCCGCTGTTCCAGGACGACCACCTCGGCGCCGCCGAGGCGCAGCTCACCGGCGAGCAGGAGCCCGACGGGGCCTGCGCCGACGACGACGACCTGGGTGTCGAGGCGGTCCGTGGTGGTCATCTCCGGTTCAGCCCTTCGACTCGGCGTACGTCTTGGCGTGGTTGAGCGTGGCCGTGCTGTTGGTGGACAGCGCGGTGTGCACGTACTCCCGGGCGTCCGCGACGGTGGCCTCGGGGCCGAGGATCTTCGCGATGTTGTCCGTGTTGAGGGTGACGGTGTGCTGCGAGGAGGCGGCCGTGCCCTCCGGGGTCTCCTCGAACGTCCAGATCCCGGTGTGCAGGGTCATCAGCGCGGGCAGCGTGACCTGCTTGTACGCGATCTTGTAGTTCGGGAAGGTCACCCGGTACGACTTGGTGGTGTGCACCGAGCCGTCCTTGGCGCGGGTGTCCATCTCCAGGGTCTGGAGCCCGGGGGTGTCCTCGGTCAGCCGGACCACGGCCACGTGCGGCAGCCGCTCGGACCAGCGGTCCGCCTCGTTGATGAAGTCGAACAGGTCCTTGGGCGAGCCCTGGACGATGACGGTGTCGGTGAACGAGAACGTCACCTCCTCGGTCGCGTGGGCCAGTTCGACGTTCTGCTTGAGCGCGGCCAGCTCCGAGCGGCTATTCTTGTCGACCGCCTCGTCGATCCAGGCCAGGCCCTCGGGGTCGTCGTCGATGGCCCGGTAGTCGTGGAGCAGCCGGACCCGCGAGGAGTTCTCCCCCAGGGTCTCGATGATCCAGGTGCCGCCCATCGCCGCGACCGGAGGCGTGGTGACCTCCTGGCGGAAGGTGATCCGCAGGGCCTCGGGATCCAGCTCGCGGTGCGAGGTCCAGTTCTTGGCCTCGCCGTTGGCGGTGGCCCAGATCCGGATGCGCTCGTGGTTGCCGTTCTCCCCGACCTGGTCCACGTAGATCGTGGGCGGGAAGATCCGCGGCCAGTTGGTGACCTCGGCCAGCAGCCGGTACACCGCGGCGGCGGGGGCGTCGATGGTGATCTCGTGCTCGACCTCACGGGTCGTCATATCCGCTGCTCCTTCGGGTACGTGGCGGATCAGAAGTTGCCGAGGCCGCCGCAGACGTTGAGCGCCTGCGCGGTGATGGAGGCGGCGGTGTCGGAGGCGAGGTAGCCGACCAGACCGGCGACCTCGTCCGGGGTGGAGTAGCGGCCGAGCGGGATCTTGGCCTGGAACTTCTCCAGGATCGCGTCCTCGGAGGTGGAGTAGGCGGCCGCGTAGCCCTGGCGCACGCGCTGGGCCATCGGCGTCTCGACGTAGCCCGGGCAGACGGCGTTGACCGTGATGCCGGTGGGCGCGAGCTCGTTGCCGAGCGCCTTGGTGAAGCCGACCACGCCGTGCTTGGACGCCGAGTACGGGGCGCCGAGCACCACGCCCTGCTTGCCCGCGGTGGAGGCGATGTTGATGATCCGGCCGCGGTCCTTGTGGCGCATGCCGCCGGTGTTCAGGACCTCGCGGGTCATCCGGAAGACGCTGTTCAGGTTGGTGTCGATGACGGCGTCCCACAGCTCGTCCTCGATGTCGGCGGTCACCCCGCCGCCCGACCGGCCGGCGTTGTTGACCAGCACGTCGACGGTGCCGAAGCGGTCGACGGCCGACTGCACGAAGGCCTTGACGCTCGCGGCGTCGGTGACGTCCAGCGCCGAGCCGTCGGCCTCGAAGCCCTCGCCCTGGAGCTGCTTGACGGTCTCGGCGACGTTGTCGGCGTTGCGCGCGCCGATGTAGACGCGGTGCCCCTGGGAGGCGAGCAGCCGGGCCACGGAGAGCCCGATGCCGCTCGTGGCACCCGACACCAGTGCGACCCGTGCGGTGTTCTCGGTCATGTCGTTCTTCCTTGTCGGTGGCTCAGGCTTGTCAGCGGCTCAGGCGGCGGACGCGGAGGAGAGCTGGGCGTTGACGACCTCGATGAGGGCGCGCGGGGTGGTGGCGTCGGTCAGCGCGTCGTCGTCCAGCGAGATGCCGTACTCACGCTCGATCCGGCCGCCCGTCTCCAGCAGGGCGAGCGACTCGTACCCCAGGACCTCGAACTCGGTGTCCAGGATGTCGCCGTCCAGGTCGACGCCCTCGTCGGCGCCCGCTGCCTCCAGGAGGATGCGCTTGAGGTCGTCGAGGGTGAACGTGGTGGCCATGGGTGTTCCCTTTCTTAGGTGTACGGCGTTGCCGGATGTCTGGGGCGGTACCGCGGAGCGTTAGGCGCGGACGACGACGGCCGAGTTGAAGCCCCCGTAGCCACGGGCCAGGACCAGCGCGGTGCGCACCTCGGCGGTGCGCGGCTGGCCCAGGACCAGGTCCAGGTCGTACTCGGCGGCCGGGTCGGTGTGCACGGTCGGCGGGATGACCCCGTCCTTGATCGCGAGGAACGCGGCGGCCAGGTCCAGCGGGGCCGCGCCCGAGTAGAGCCGTCCGGTCATCGTCTTGGGCGCGGTGACCGCGACCCCCCGGGTGCCGAAGACCGCGTTGATCGCCTCGGCCTCCTGGCGGTCGAGCTCGGGGTCGGCGGCGGCGTCGGCGAAGACCACGTCCACGTCGCCCGGGGCGACCCCCGCGTCGGCCAGGGCGAGTTCGATGGCCTTGCGCAGCCCCGGCGGACGGCCGGAGCCGGCCCTGGGGTCGATGGTCGAGCCGTAGCCCGCGACCTCGCCGTAGATCCGGGCACCGCGGGCGCGGGCCGCCTCGGCGTCCTCCATGATCAGGATCGCGCCGCCCTCGCCGGGCACGTATCCCGCGGCCTCGCGGTCGAACGGCAGATAGGCGCGGTTCGGCTCCTCGCTGGTGGAGAGCCGGTCGCTGGCCAGCTGCGCCACCCAGCCCCAGGGGCAGACCGAGGCGTCGATCGCGCCGGAGACGATCAGCGCGGTGCCCTTGCGGATCTGGCGGCGGGCCTGCGCCACGGCGTCGAGTCCGCCGGCCTGGTCGCTGACGACCACGCCGCTGGGGCCCTTCATCCCGTTGCGGATGGAGATCTGGCCGCTGTTGACCGCGTAGAACCAGGCGAAGGACTGGTACGCCGAGACGTACTGGCTGCCCTTGGACCACAGGGCCTGGAGCTCGCCCTGGCCGAACTCGAAGCCGCCGGCCGCGCTCGCGGTCACCACGCCCATGTCGAACTCGGGCAGTTCGGAGGGGGTGATGCCCGCGTCGGCGAGCGCCCAGTCGGTCGCGACCAGCGCGAGCCGGGTGACGCGGTCGGTCTGCGGCAGCAGCCGGCTCGGCAGCAGGTCCTCGGCGACGAAGCCGGGGACCTCGCCGGCCAGCTTGGCCGGGTAGGACGACGGGTCGAAGCGGGTGATGCGGCCGATGCCGCTCTTGCCACCGACGGTCGCCGCCCAGTAGTCCTGGATGCCGAGCCCGTTGGGCGACGCCACCCCCAGGCCGGTGACCACCACGGACGACGTCATGCGAGGTTCCTCTCGGGACGGGCGAGCACCACGGCGCTCTGGAATCCACCGAAGCCGCTGCCGACCGAGAGCACCGCGTCGGTCCGCTGGTCGCGGGCCGTGAGCGGGACGTAGTCCAGGTCGCACTCCGGGTCGGGCGTGTGCAGGTTCGCCGTGGGCGGCACGACGTTGTACTCCATGGCGAGCGCCGAGGCGGCGATCTCGATCGAGCCGATCGCGCCCAGCGAGTGGCCCACCATCGACTTGATGGAGCTCATCGGGATCCGGTACGCGTGGTCCCCGAGGCTGCGCTTGACGGCGGCCGTCTCGTGGCGGTCGTTCTGCTTGGTGCCGGAGCCGTGGGCGTTGACGTAGTCGATCTGGTCGCCGTTCATCCGCGCCTCGTCGAGCGCCACGCGGATCGCCTCGGCCATCTCCGCGCCGTCGGGGCGCAGTCCGGTCATGTGGTACGCGTTGGAGCGCGTGGCGTAGCCGGCGATCTCCGCGTAGATGTGGGCGCCGCGCCGCTTGGCGCTCTCCAGCTCCTCCAGGACGAAGAAGGCGGTGCCCTCACCGAGGACGAAACCGTTGCGCGAGTTGTCGAAGGGGCGCGAGGCCGTCTCCGGCTCGTCGTGGCGGTTGGTCGTCGCCTTGATCGCGTCGAAGCACGCCATGGTGATCGGCGAGATCGGCGCGTCCGAGGAACCGGCGATCATGACGTCGGCGGAGCCCTCGCGGATCAGCTCGACGGCGTAGCCGACGGAGTCGATGCCGGAGGTGCAGCCGGTGGAGACCACGGTGCTGGGGCCCTCCGCGCCGACCGCCCAGGCGACCTCGGCCGCGAAGGAGCTCGGCACGAGGTGGTTGTAGAGGTGCGGGACGGCGTACTCGTGGTCGACCAGTTCGAGCCGGCCGCCGTCGCTGACGACCCGGTACTCCTCGTCCAGGCCCATGGTCGCGCCGACCGCGCTGCCGACGGTGACGCCGATCCGGTACGGGTCGAGTCCGGCCAGCTCCAGGCCGCTGTCGGCGACCGCGCCGCGCGAGGCGACGACGGCGAACTGCCCGGCGCGGTCCATGCGCCGGACCTCCTGCGGGCTCAGACCGTGCTCGTACGGATCGAAGTCGATCTCGGCCGCCACCCGGGAGCGGAACGGCGTGGGGTCGAAGAAGGTGATCCCACGCGTCGCCGTGCGGCCCTCGCTGAGGAGGCTCCAGAAGTTCTTGGTGCCGATTCCACCCGGGGCGAGCACCTCCATCCCCGTGATGACGACCCTGCGAGGCGTTGTCACGCGCCCGCCTCCCAGTTGTAGAAGCGCGCGGCCATGGCGTCGGCGGGCGAGCGCCAGGTGGCCGGGTCGTACGCCTGGATGAACGGCTTGAGGTCCTCGCTGATCCCGACGAACCGCGGGTCGTTCTTCGCGGCCTCGATCAGCTGACCGCCGTTGTCCGCGTCGAAGTCCTGGAGGTGGAAGTAGAGGCCCCGGTAGGAGAACAGCTGGCGGCGCCGCGTTCCCATCCGGTGCGGCATGTCCGTCGCGTCGAACTCGGCGAACAGCTTGGCGACGTCGGTGCTCGAACCGGGTTCCATGCGGGCGACGATCAGCGTGCTGTGCATACGTTTTCGCTCCTCAGCGGTTGCGGTTGATCCGGCACTGGCCCAGCTCCCGGCGCGTACGACGTCGGACGCGCCCGGATATGAGGGCCATGAACGGGAGTTGAGCGAGAGGATCAGCGGTGGCGAACCACGCCCCGGATCATGTATTCAAGGGTCTTCTGATCCCGCTCGCCGTTCAAGGCGCCCCGGTTCAGGTCTACGTCCGGTTCGGTCAGGTTCCGCAAATACACCGCAGCCATGTCAGAGAACACGCAACGAAGAGCAGCGGGGCGGTGCGTAATTGTCACGTCGGCGTCAGGTGCCGTCAGGTGGCGGACCGGAGCGTCTTGTGTGCGCGACAGGCCCGGAAATGCCGGAACGCCCGGCTCCATAAAGGGAGCCGGGCGCTTCGTGAGGTGCGGTGGTGCGTTTTCGCGCCGGGTGTTACTGGCCGGCGGCGCGGGTGTGGACCACCCGGTAGGTGTTGGAGTCCACCGACGTCAGGAGCGAGCCGGTGCGCTTCTCCGCGTCCAGCCGGGCGGCGGGCTTGTCGTCCTGGGCGACGGCCTGGTAGGCGTCGAACGCCTCCTTGCTCTCCCACTGCGAGTAGGAGACCACGAAGGAGCCCTCGAGACCGCGGGCGGCGACGCCCTTGAGGACCGTGTGGGAGACGTAGCCGGGAACGTCGGCGAGGAACTTCATCGACGGGCCGAGCGCGTCCACCAGGGCGTCCTGGTTCTTCTCCTCGACACCGAAGACCGCGATCACGGTGTAGTCGGAGCGCTCCGGGGAGATCTCGACGTCCCCGCCCGACTTGGTCTGGGAGTACGCGATCTCGTTCTGGAGCAGCCGGATCGAGGTGGTCAGCTCGCCGAAGAGCGGGAGCGTGCGGTGCTTGAACTCCTCGCCGTCGTAGCGGTCCTCCAGGTCGGCGCGGCTGCGCCACTGGATGAAGTTGGCCGTGCCCGGCTTGTCCACACCGGCGTGCACGGTGGAGGACATCCAGCCCGGGTAGGCCGCCGCGTCGACGATCTCGCGCATCGCGCCGAGCAGACCCTCCTGCTTCTCCGGGGCGTCCGTGGAGAAGAGGTTGAGGACGGTGAGGTGCTTGTCATCGCTGGAGATCTTGGGCATGTTCTTCGCTTCCTTCGGGGTACGGGTATGAGAGAACCGGGCGTCGGGCCCCGCTCAGTTGGGCCGGCCGAACCATCGGTTGAGGGCTTCGACGAGCCCCTCCGTGCGCGAAGCGGAGGGGGCGACCCAGGCGACGTAACCGTCGGGGCGCACCAGGAAGGCGTCCAGACCGGCGTCGCAGTCGTGCTGCTCGGCGGTGACCGTGGTGACACGGTCGGCCCAGCCCGCGGCGAGCGACCGCAGGTGGGAGTCGTCGGTGAGGTCGAACAGGACGGCCTTGCCCGCCGCCAGCAGCGCGAAGTTGGTGGTCTTCTCGCCGTCGACCACCAGTTCCTCGTCCTTGAGCCGGCGGCCGAGGAGCGGATGGTCGCCCTCGCCCACGTCGTGGCGGATGTCGAGTCCGGTGACCATCCCGATCAGCTTCTTCTGGACGTCCTCGAACTCGGTGAGCTCGGTGAAGACGTCGAGCAGTGGGGTGATCTCGTCGCCGCCCAGGTAGAGGATGCGCTGGGCGAGGGTGTTGGTGAGCACCCGGGCGCCGACCGGGTGGCGCTCGGAGTGGTAGGTGTCGAGCAGTCCCTCGGGAGCCTGCCCCTTGATCTCCAGGGCGAGCTTCCAGCCGAGGTTCACCGCGTCCTGCACGCCGGCGCTCATTCCCTGCGCGCCGATGGGCAGATGGATGTGCGCGGCGTCGCCGGCCAGGAAGACCCGGCCCTTGCGGTACTCGGCGGCCTGGCGGCTCACATCGGTGGTGGTGGAGACCCAGTGCACCGTGGCGCCGCTGATGTCCTCGCCGGACAGGCGCTTGAACGCCTCGGCCACCTCGTCGAAGGTGATCGGGTCCGGGCTCTTGCGGAGCGGCTCGCTCCGGTCGAAGTAGACGATCCGGCAGCGCTCCGGGCCGAGCGGCAGCACCATCACCATGCCGCCGGGCACCCGCTCGCCGCTGAAGCGCGGGCGCAGCGGCACCCCGCTGATGTCGGCGAACCTCAGCTCGATGGCCGGGTCGGTGCCGGGGAAGTCGATGCCCGCGAGCTTGCGCACCGCGCTGCGGGCGCCGTCCGCGCCCACCAGGTAGCGGCCGCGCAGCGTGGCCGGGCCGTCGGGCGTGGTGACCTCCACGGTGACCCCGTCGGCGCCGTCCTCCAGGCCGGTGACCTCGACCCCGCGGCGGACCTCGGCGCCCAGCTGCCCGGCCCAGCCGGCCAGCACACCCTCGGTGCGCGACTGGGGGATGCCCCGGGCCCCGTAGGAGCCGCCCTCGACCAACCGGTAATCGATGGACACTCCGCCGAAATGGCCGACCGGAATGACGTCCACGCCGCCGAATCGCTCCAGCAGTCCGCGCTGGCCGAATTCCTCGATGGTGCGCGCGGAGAATCCCAGCGCACGCGACTGCTGAATCGGCTCGGCAAGGCGGTCGACGACAATCACGGACACGCCGTTCAGGCGCAGTTCGCCTGCGAGCATGAGTCCTGTGGGGCCGGCTCCCGCGATGATTACGTCCGCGTCAAAGTTATCCATCTACCCTCTTCCGACTGGCGTTTCTCCAGTATCCCGAGGGCCCAGGTGAGCGTAAATAGCTGCTAGTACAGGCCTTTGACAAGTACGTCAACTCCGCTACAAGGAGTCTTGGTCAGAGACCTGCTCCGGCGTCATCCTCAACCATGACCTCAAGCCGATCCACCGCCGATGTCGCGGGACTGCTCGACCGCTACCTGATCAATCTGGACGACGACAAGCTCGACGACGCCTGGGCCCGGGGCCTGTTCACCGAGGATGCCGTCGTCGAGTTCCCGATGAGCCGGCACGAGGGGATCGCGGGCCTCGCCGAGTACCACAGCACCGCCCTGGCGGCCTTCGCCCGCACCCAGCACATCAACTCGCCCGCCGTGGTCGAGATCGACGGCGACCGGGCCACACTGCGCGCCAACATCGTCTCCACCCATGTCCACCACCCCTCCGACCATCCGCAGGACGCCGACCGCGACCCGATATTCGCCAACGGCAGCCTGGTGAGCGCCGAGGCCCGGCACACCCCGGACGGCTGGCGCCTGAGCCTGCTGTCGCTGCGCATGATCTGGGTGACCGGCACCCCGCCCCGCAAGGGCTGAGGCACGGCGGACACCACGAGCGCGGCGGTACGGGGAGCGTCCTCCCCGTACCGCCGCGCTCGTGTGTCCCGCGCTCTTTCTGCGGTGCTCCCTATACGTTCAGGCTCATCACCCGGTCGACCCGGATCTCGACCACCACACGGCCGGGCGGGTTGGGCGGCCCGGAGCGGTAGCGCCGGGTGTAGCGGCGCGCGCCCTCGGTGACCCGGGCCGGCTCGTCCTGGACCGTGGCCGTGCCCTCGAGCGTCACCCAACTGAACCCGGCGACCTGGCAGATGGCGACCCGGGAGCCCGGCGCGGCGGTCAGGTTGCGGGCCTTGCGGGAGGTGGACACCGTCATCACCCGGGCGAGCCCCGCCTCCGCGTCCCAGGTGAACCGCACCGGTGCCACGTGCGGGGACCCGTCGGGCCGGATCGTGGTCAGTACGCCGATGTGCGGCTCCGTCAGGAATGCCTCCACCGACGCCGACACCTCCGGCGCACTCGTACGCCCCAGGGGCAACGACATCGTGTTCGTCCTTCCGTCTCACGGCAGCTACCAGGCCATTGTCAACACCCGGGGCCAACCTGGGGAACCTACTGGGCAACTGCGAACCGCATACCCCAACTGGCGTGAAGTCGGGGCTGGTTCAGTGGGTGGCGGCAGGGCATAGTAGAGTCAAACGGAGGGAGGTTCCGTATGCCAACGTCAACGCCGGTCAGTGAGAGCGGTGGCCGCCGGCTCCGGGCTGACGCGGAGCGCAACCGGGCCCGGGTCCTGAACGCGGCGCGCGAGCTCTTCGCGGAACGCGGCGCCAACGTGTCCATGGACGAGGTGGCCCGGCACGCCGAGGTCGGCGTGGGCACGCTCTACCGCCACTTCCCCACCAAGGAAGCCATGGTCGTGGCGGCCTCCCAGCAGCGCTTCGGCGAGATCCTCACGTACTACCGCACGGTGTGCCGCGAGTCGGCCGAGCCCCTTGAGGCGCTCCAGATGCTGCTCACCCGGGTCGGCGAGGTGGAGGCGCGCGACCGGGGCTTCGCCAGTGTCATCGGCGGCACGCTCGGCTCCGAGGGCCCGCCCAGCACCATGCGCGCCGACCTGGAGTCCGAGCTCGTGGACCTGGTCGGCAAGGGCCAGGCGGCCGGCTCCATCCGCACCGACATCGCCGGTGCCGACATCCTCGCCCTGACCTGCGGCCTCACCTCGATCGTGCACCGCCGCAGCGGCGACTGGCGGCGCTACATCGACATCGTGCTCGACGGCCTGCGCTCGGACCACACGCGCTAGGGCCTGTCCGACGGGTCGAGGCCGGCCCGACCCGTCGGACAGGCCCCAGCGGCCCGCCGCCGGGGGCGGCGCGCGTCCGGTGCGCGCCCTCGGGCGGGCCGGATGTCAGAGGTGTCCTGTTGTATGGGGGCATGAACGACACGAGCACCACGGATCTGCGCACCCGGGCCGACGCCGTCCTGGCCCGCCTCGTCGGCGACCCCACGGGGGCGGCCCGGCTGCGCGAGGACCAGTGGCGGGCCATCGAGTCGCTCGTCGCCGAGGGGCGCCGGGCGCTGGTCGTCCAGCGCACCGGCTGGGGCAAGTCCGCGGTGTACTTCGTGGCCACCTCGCTGCTGCGCGAGCGTGGCAGCGGCCCCACCGTGATCGTCTCGCCGCTGCTCGCGCTGATGCGCAACCAGGTGGAGGCCGCCGCCCGCGCGGGCATCCGCGCCCGCACGATCAACTCCTCGAACACCGAGGAGTGGGAGACCGTCCAGGCCGAGGTGGCCGCGGGCGAGGTCGACGTCCTGCTGGTGAGCCCCGAGCGCCTCAACAACCCGGACTTCCGCGACGAGGTACTGCCCAAGCTCTCCGCTGCCACCGGCCTGCTCGTGGTCGACGAGGCGCACTGCATCTCGGACTGGGGCCACGACTTCCGCCCGGACTACCGCCGGCTGCGCACCATGCTCGCCGAGCTCCCCCCGGGCGTCCCCGTCCTGGCGACGACCGCGACGGCCAACGCGCGCGTGACGGCCGACGTGGCGGAGCAGCTGGGGACGGGCGCGGACACCGACGCGCTGGTGCTGCGCGGCCCCCTCGACCGCGAGAGCCTCAGCCTCAACGTGCTGCCGCTCCCGGACGCGGCACACCGGCTGGCCTGGCTCGCCGACCACCTCGACGAGCTGCCGGGCTCCGGGATCATCTACACGCTGACGGTGGCCGCCGCCGAGGAGGTCACCGCTTATCTGCGCCAGTGCGGCCACACCGTCACCTCCTACACGGGCCGCACGGAGAACGCCGACCGCCAGCAGGCCGAGGACGACCTGCTGGCCAACCGGGTCAAGGCGCTGGTCGCCACCTCCGCGCTCGGCATGGGCTTCGACAAGCCGGACCTCGGCTTCGTGGTCCACCTGGGCTCGCCCTCCTCCCCCATCGCCTACTACCAGCAGGTCGGCCGCGCGGGCCGCGGGGTGGAGCACGCGGAGGTGCTGCTGCTGCCCGGCAAGGAGGACGAGGCGATCTGGAAGTACTTCGCCTCGGTCGCCTTCCCGCCCGAGGAGCAGGTCCGCCGCACCCTGGACGTGCTGGCTCGGGCGGACCGCCCGCTGTCGCTGCCCGCGCTGGAGCCGCTGGTCGAGCTGCGGCGCACCCGTCTGGAGACCATGCTCAAGGTCCTCGACGTGGACGGGGCGGTCCACCGCGTCAAGGGCGGCTGGACGTCCACCGGCGAGCCGTGGGTCTACGACGCGGAGAGGTACGCGTGGGTGGCTCGCCAGCGTGAGGCCGAGCAGCAGGCGATGCGGGAGTACGCGGCGGCGACGGGCTGCCGGATGGAGTTCCTGCGCCGCCAGCTGGACGACGAGGAGGCGGCCCCGTGCGGCCGCTGCGACAACTGCGCGGGCGCCCGCTTCACGGCCGGCGTCTCGGGGGCGGCGCTGGAGGCCGCCAGGGGCGAGCTCACCCGGCCGGGCGTCGAGATCGAGCCCCGCAAGATGTGGCCGACCGGCCTCGCGGCGGTCGGCGTGGACCTCAAGGGCCGTATCCCCGCGGGGGAGCAGGCCTTCCCCGGCCGGGCGCTGGGCCGTCTCTCGGACATCGGCTGGGGCAACCGTCTGCGGCCCATGCTCGCCCCCCAGAGCCCCGACGGACCGGTTCCGGACGAGGTGGTCGATGCCGTGGTGACGGTCCTGGCGGACTGGGCCAAGGGCCCCGGCGGCTGGGCCTCCGGCTCCCCCGACGCACCGCCCCGGCCGGCCGGCGTGGTCACCGTCGCCTCGCTCACCCGGCCCCGGCTGGTGGAGTCGCTGGGCGCCCGGATCGCGGAGATCGGCCGGATGCCGCTCCTGGGCCGCGTGGAGTACGGGGAGGAGGCCGCCGGGTCCCGGGTTCCCGCGTCCAACAGCGCCCAGCGGGTGCGCGCCCTGCACCACGCCTTCACGGTGCCGGACGAGGTGGCCCGGGCGGTGCGGGAGGCGGGCGGCCCGGTGCTGCTGGTGGACGACCGGTCGGACACCGGCTGGACGCTGGCGGTGGCGGCCCGGCTGCTGCGCCGGGCCGGCGCGCAGGGGGTGTTTCCGCTGGTCCTCGCCGTCCAGGCATGACCGGCGGGGGCCGGGGCGTGAGCGGGGGTGCGGCTGGGCAGGTATATGAGCGTCATACCCTCCGATTCCAGTCAGCTGGTCCATTTGCTCGTTGCCGCGTGCCCGTGAGCCAGCGAGAATTGGAGCCGCGCACCCACGGCGGACCCGGCGGCTCGGGCCGTGCCGTGCTGCGCCCTCACCCGACCCTGCCCGCAGCGTGGGCGCGTATCCGGAAGGGAGGACCGTGACCTTCGGATTCGCTCCGTCCACAGCCTCGGCGGGCGCGTCGTCCCTCACGTCGGCGGCTCCGGGGAACCGCCTCGCCAGGATGCTGGAGCCCGCCGAGTGGGCCGGGGCGGGAATACCGCTGCTGCGCAACCCCCGTGAGGTGGTGGGCGGGCTGCACACCCGGCACCACCCGGCCCCGTCGACGGCCGTGATCGCGGTCCTGGACCACGAGGAACGGCTGGCGGCCAGCGCCTCGTTCGTCCGGCGCCCGGGCCCCGCCGACGGCTGGGAGTTCCGCAACGCGCTCCTGGCGCATCTGCGCCGGGTGATCCCGCACGACCTGCGCCGCCGGACCCCGGTGCGCACGGCCGTACTGCTCTACTGCCGTGACGGCGACGAGCGTTGGACCGACGAGGACGGCGCCTGGATGTGGGGCCTGCGGGACGCCTGCACCCTGCACGGGCTGCGCTGCGGCGCGTACATCACACTGACGCGCGGCGGCTGGCAGGTCCTGGGCGAGGGCCGCGGCGGCCGTCACCCCAACTCCACAACCCACCCCGGCTCCTTGACGGACACCACCCCCGACCCCCCACCCCTACGCAGCGGAGCCCCGGAGCCCCTCCGAAGGGCAGCCGCCCGCTGATGCCCCGAAGGGGCACGGGAATCGGGGAACACCGAAGACGCCCGGCCGCACCTACAGGGGCACGGGGAACCGCGCGACCAGCCGACCACAACCGGCACCCGAAGGCCGGGCCACAAGGGGCGCGGGGAACGGCGCGAGCAACCCACCCGCACCCGCACCCGCACCCGCAGAAAAGCAGGCCACCCCCGGAGGGGCGCCCCTCAGACCCCCGCCCCCAGCACCGAGTTGACCCGCTGCGGATCACCACACACGATCAGCAGCGCCCCAGCCCGCTCCCGCGCGACCGACAGCGCGGCCACAGCCGCGTCGTCCCCGCCGTTGACGGCGACGATCACGACGGGACGGCCGGCCGCACGCTCGACGGACGCGGCCGACGCGTAGAACACGTCGTCGCGGGCGTCGTGCTGCGCCCAGTACGACTCCTCGCCGAAGGACAGCTCGTGCGCCGCCCACGGATGCTGCTCACCGGTGGTGAGGACCAGGATGTCGCCCGGCGCGCGGCCGGTGTCGAGCAGCAGGTCCACCGCCTCGCCCGCCGCGTCGAGCGCGCCGTCGGCCGGGGCGGGGATGAGCTGGATCTGCGGCCCGTCGGCGACCCCGCCGAGGGGCGCCTGGGGCTGGGCGGCAGCGGCAGCCGGAACAGCCGCGGCAGCACCGGAGTGCGTGCGCTGCGCGGGAGGCGCGGGCCGGGCGGGGCCGGGCCCCGGACGACCGGGACGCGGGGCGGCCGCGGTACGCGGACCAGGAACGGGACGGGGGGTCGGCGCGGTACGGCCGGCGGCCGGAGTGACGCGGGGACCCTGGGCGCTCTCGTGAATCTGAGGCTCCTCGGGGATGAGAGGCATGGGTAAAGGTCTATCAAACGCCGGTGAATGGGGCATCACCGGGTGGGCGCAAAAGTGCGATCGGGGCGGAGTCTCCCCGTAAAGGGCGGGGAAAGTCCAGGGATTTCAGAAGTCGAAGCCGAGCTGGCCCCCGCTTTCCAGGGCGGCGGCCGCCGCCGGGATCCTGACCTTCTTCAAGTGCCGCCAGCGCGGCAGGGCGTCGAGGTACGCCCAGGACATGCGGTGGTGCGGGGTCGGCCCCCGCTCCTCCAGCGCCGTCTTGTGCGTGGGCGAGGGGTAGCCGGCGTTGTCGGCGAAGCCGAACACCTCGTACTCCCCCGCCGCTCCCCCGAGTTCGGCCATCATCGCGTCCCGGCGCACCTTGGCGATCACCGAGGCCGCCGCGACCGCGACGCAGGACTGGTCCCCCTTGATCACGGTACGGACCCGCCACGGCGCACCGAGGTAGTCGTGCTTGCCGTCGAGGATCACCGCCTCGGGGCGTACCGGAAGCGCGTCCAGCGCGCGAACGGCGGCGAGACGGAGCGCGGCGGTCATCCCGAGCTCGTCGATCTCCTGCGGCGACGAGTGCCCGAGCGCGTACGACGTCACCCAGGTCTCCAGCTCCCCCGCCAGTTCGAGCCGGCGCCTGGGGCTGATGAGCTTGGAGTCGGTCAGACCCGCGGGCGGTCGGCGCAGCCCCGTGATCGCGGCGCACACCGTGACGGGACCGGCCCACGCCCCGCGGCCGACCTCGTCGACACCGGCGATGATCTTGCATCCGGTGGTGGCGCGAAGCGAGCGCTCGACGGTGTGGGTGGGTGGTTCGTACGGCATGGCGCCAGCAAGGTTACGCCGCCCGGGCCGCCGAGGACACCCCGGCCTCCCGGAGCCATATATTCCGGTTCACCGGACCGCACGTTCCGCTTCACCGGACCGCACGTTCCACGCGCTCGGACCCGCATGACCGGCCCCACCCCGGCCGAGCAGCCCCGGCCCACCGGAGCGCGGAACATCATCAGCCCGGGGACGATGTCGAAGATCACGTCCGGGCGGGCGTCCGGCCGCCCGTCGGGCGTGCCGACGGGCGTGCCGACGGGCTGACACCCCCGCCCACGGGCCCCGGGCGACGGCTCGGCTCAGGCCGAGGCCGTCGCCGGGAGCCACTGCGGCAGCTCCTCGGTCCGCGCCAGCCACTCGGCCGGTGGCGCCCCGCCCGCGGCCGCCGCGATCACTCCGCCGACGATCGCACAGGTGGTGTCGACATCGCCGCCCACCTGCGCGGTCGTCCAGAACGCCCGCTCGTACGCCCCGAGCCCCCGCGCCGCCGACCACAGCGCGAACGGCACCGTGTCGTGCGCGCTGGTCCGCCGCCCGCACCCGAGCACCGCGGCGACCGTGGCCGGGTCGCCGTAGTCCAGCATGTCCCGCGCCCGCCGCAGCCCCGCGCCGACCGCGCTGCGCGGCACCAGCGCGACGACGCCGTCCAGCAGCGCCGCCGGGGTCGGCGGCCCCGCCGGATCGGCGGCCAGCGCGGCGGCGGCCGCGACCGCCATCGAGCCCACCACGGCCTCGCGGTGCTGGTGGGTGGTGTACGAGGAGATCTCGGCCTGGTGCGTCGCCTGCTCGGGGTCGTCCGCGTACCAGGCGCCCAGCGGCGCGATCCGCATCGCGGAGCCGTTGCCCCACGAGCCCTGCCCGTTGAAGAGCGCGGCGGCCAGCTCCCGCCAGTCCCCGCCCTCCCGGATCAGCCGCAGCATCCGGTTGACGGCCGGGCCGTACCCCCGGTCGAAGTCGTGGTGCTCGGCGAAGGAGCGGGCGAGGCGGTCCTGGTCGATGCGGCCGTGGGCGGCCAGGACGGCCAGGACCGAGCAGGCCATCTCGGTGTCGTCGGTCCACGGCCACGGACCTGGGGGCAGCTCGCGCCGTTTGAGCAGCGGATAGTGCGCGGGGACGAAGAACTGGGAGCCCAGGGCGTCTCCCACCGCCAGCCCGCGCAGGCTGGCCAGCGCGCGTTCGAAACGTGAGTCGAGTGTGGAGTCAGCGGTCATCGCACACCCACTCTATCCGGTGATGCCGTACGGCTCGGGGACGCGCCACCGCTCGAACTGCCGGTCCAGGGTGTACCGCCCGTCCGGGCCCAGGAGCAGCGTTCGGGTCTCCGCGTTGCCGGGGTTGGAGAGCGACTCGAAGTCCGCCACCGTCCAGTGGAACCAGCGCATGCAGAACAGCCGCATCGTCAGACCGTGGGTGACGAGCAGCACGTTCGGCGGATGGTCCGGCGCCTCGAAGCTGCGGTGCAGGCTCTCCAGGAACGACCCCACCCGGTCGTACACGTCCGCCCCCGACTCGCCCTGGGCGAAGCGGTAGAAGAAGTGGCCGTAGGCATCCCGGTACGCCTTCTGCAGGCGTACGTCGTCGCGGTCCTGCCAGTTCCCCCAGTCCTGCTCGCGCAGCCTCGGCTCCTCCCTGATCCGTACCAGCTCCGGGTCGAGGCCGAACTCCCGGAACGTCTCGTGGGTGCGCCGGTAGGGCGAGACGTAGACGCTGACGCGCTCGCGTCCGAACGTCTCCCGCAGCCGCTCGCCGGTCGCGCGGGCCTGACGCCGCCCGGCCTCGGTGAGCCGCAGCGCGTGGTCGGGCTCGCGCTCGTACACGGTGTCATCGGCGTTCCCCTCCGACTCGCCGTGCCGGACGAGGACGATGCGACGCGGTCTTGCCATGCGTCAACCCTAGATCGCCGGTCCGGCGTCCGAGCATCCGTCCGGCCGCCATCCGGCGTATCGCTCACACCGTCCAGCTGGGGTTCAGGTCGACGACGGCTCCCGAAAGGCCCGCCACGTCGGCCGCCGTCCCCGCCCGCAGCGTGAGCCGCTCCACCCGGTCGGCCCGGTACTTGCCGTGCTCGGCCGCCGACCGCCACATGGACAGCACCAGGAACTCATGGCCCGGGGCCTCGCCGAACACCCCGCGCAGCATCCCCGGCGACCCGGCCATCGCCGGGTTCCAGATCCGCTCCTGGGCGGAGGCGAAGTGCTCCACGCGGTCCGCGTGCACCCGGCAGTGCGCCACCCGCACCACGTCCGCGTCGGTGAATCGCGGCTCGAAGCCGGTCTTCACGTCGAAGCGGTGGTCGAACAGCTTGGCGCGCCGGTTCTTGTACGTGCCGGACTGCGCGGCGGCGAGCCGGTCGTGGGCGCGCGCCATGAAGGAGTCGTAGAAGGCGCGGCTCTCCCAGAACGTGAAGACGTGCGCCACATCCGGCCGCCCTCTGCTCCACCCGCCGCCCTGGCCCCTGAATCCCGGCTCCCCCAGCAGTCCCGCCCACTTCCGCTGCCCCCGGTCGAAGCCGGGACGGTCGACCACCGCGCAGCGAATCCACTTGACCAGCACAGCGCCATCGTACGGCCGGGGCGCCCGCCCCCGGTCCCACTCCGGCGGACCGGTGGACCACGCGCGCGTGGCAGCATGGTCACAGAGCGGTCGCCAACAGGCCGCCCCGGGGAGGGGTTTGGGGATGAGCGGATTCAGCAAGGGACTCGGCAAGGTCGAGGTCGCACTGCGGTGGGACCCGAGCCCGGCCGGCGCCCCGGCCCACGACCTCGATCTGATCGCCGCGGTCTACCTCGCGTCCGATCCCTACGGCAGCCCCGCCTATCTGGTGCACTTCGACAGCCGCTCGCCCGACGGCACGGTCTACATGAGCCGCGACAGCACCACCGGAAAGGGCTTCGGGGACGACGAGGCGGTGACGGTGGAGTTCGCCCGTCAGCCGGAGGCGCACGGCCGGATCGTGGTCGGCGTGGTCATCCAGCAGCGCCCGGACCGGCTCGTCTTCGGTGATGTGGCCAACCCCGAGGTGCACATCCGCGAGGGCTACACGGAGCTGGCGCGGGACGACTTCTCCACCGTGGCGCACTGCACGGCCGCGACGGTCGCGGAGTTCGTCCGGGCCCCGGGCGGCGCTTGGCGGCTGAACCCGGGCGTGCGCGGCTTCGACCTGGAGCCGGACGACTTCACCGCCGCGATGGGCGCGCGGACCGTCTGAATCCCGCCTACGCGGCCGGGCCCTCGGGGGCTGTTCCGTCCCCGGACACCCCTGTGGGGACCGGCGGTTCGCCGGTCCCCACAGGGCAGGGCCTGCGCGGCCCCAGGAGCGCTCACACCAGGAGCGCCCGCGGTCAGCTGCAGCCGCTGGTCGAGCCGCAGCCCTCGCAGATGTAGCAGGAGCCGGCCCGCTGCATCTTGGTGCCGCAGGAGAAGCAGAGCGGCGCGTCGGCACTGACACCGAGCTGCATCTCGACGAGCTCCGCCGAGTTGTGCACGGCCTTCGGGGGCTCGACGACGGCCGGCTTCGGCGCGGCGACGGCCTTCAGCGTCTCCGTCTGGCGGGGGGCGGACTGGGCCAGGCCCTCGACGTCGACGTCCTCGTCCTCCAGGGTCGGCTCGTACGAACCGGTCTCCAGGTGGCGCTGACGCTCCTCGGCGGAGTGGATGCCGAGGGCCGAGCGGGTCTCGAAGGGCAGGAAGTCCAGCGCCAGACGGCGGAAGATGTAGTCGACGATCGACTGCGCCATCCGCACGTCCGGGTCGTCGGTCATCCCGGCCGGCTCGAACCGCATGTTGGTGAACTTCGAGACGTAGGTCTCCAGCGGAACGCCGTACTGCAGGCCCACCGAGACGGCGATCGAGAAGGCGTCCATCATGCCCGCGAGGGTCGAGCCCTGCTTGGACATCTTCAGGAAGACCTCGCCCAGACCGTCGTCCGGGTAGGAGTTGGCCGTCATGTAGCCCTCGGCGCCACCGACCGTGAAGGAGGTGGTGATGCCCGGGCGGCCCTTGGGCAGACGCTTGCGGACCGGGCGGTACTCGACGACCTTCTCGACCGCGGTGCGGATGGTGTCCTCGGCCCTGGCCGTCACCTCCGCCTTCTCCGTGTCCTTGGTCGACTTGGTCTTCGCGGAGAGGGGCTGGCCGACCTTGCAGTTGTCGCGGTAGATCGCGAGCGCCTTGACGCCCATCTTCCACGCCTCGAAGTAGACCTCCTCGACGTCCTCGACGGTCGCCGTCTCCGGCAGGTTGACCGTCTTGGAGAGCGCGCCCGAGATCCACGGCTGGATGGCCGCCATCATGCGGACGTGGCCCATCGCGGAGATGGAGCGCTCGCCCATGGCGCAGTCGAAGACCTCGTAGTGCTCGGTCTTCAGGCTCGGGGCGTCGATCACGTTGCCGTGCTCGGCGATGTGGGCGACGATCGCCTCGATCTGCTCCGGCTGGTAGCCGAGGCGGCGCAGCGCCTGCGGCACGGTGCCGTTGACGATCTGCATCGAGCCGCCGCCGACCAGCTTCTTGAACTTGACCAGCGCGAGGTCGGGCTCCAGGCCGGTGGTGTCGCAGGACATCGCGAGACCGATGGTGCCGGTCGGGGCGATGACCGACGCCTGGGCGTTGCGGAAGCCGTTCTTCTCGCCGAGGCGGACCACGTCCTGCCAGGCCTCCGTGGCGGCGGCCCAGATCGGGGAGTCCAGGTCGTCCATGCGGACGGCCTTGGTGTTGGCGTCGGCGTGCTGCTTCATGACGCGCTGGTGCGGCTCGGCGTTGCGGGCGTAGCCGTCGTACGCGCCGACGACCGCGGCGAGCTCCGCGGAGCGCTTGTACGAGGTGCCGGTCATCAGCGAGGTGATGGCTCCGGCGAGGGCGCGGCCGCCGTCCGAGTCGTATGCGTGGCCGGTGGCCATCAGCAGGGCGCCGAGGTTGGCGTAGCCGATGCCCAGCTGGCGGAAGGCGCGGGTGTTCTCGCCGATCTTCTGGGTGGGGAAGTCGGCGAAGCAGATCGAGATGTCCATCGCGGTGATGACCAGCTCGACGACCTTGGAGAACCGCTCGACCTCGAAGGACTGGTGGCCCTCGCCGTCGTCCTTGAGGAACTTCATGAGGTTCAGCGAGGCGAGGTTGCAGGACGTGTTGTCCAGGTGCATGTACTCGCTGCACGGGTTCGAGCCGTTGATGCGGCCGGACTCCGGGCAGGTGTGCCAGTGGTTGATCGTGTCGTCGTACTGGATGCCCGGGTCGGCGCAGGCCCAGGCGGCCTCGGCCATCTTGCGGAAGAGCGACTTGGCGTCGACCTCCTCGATGACGTCACCGGTCATCCGGGCGCGCAGCCCGAACTTGCCGCCGGTCTCCACGGCCTTCATGAACTCGTCGTTCACGCGGACCGAGTTGTTGGCGTTCTGGTACTGGACGGACGTGATGTCGTCGCCGCCCAGGTCCATGTCGAAGCCCGCGTCGCGCAGGGCGCGGATCTTCTCCTCCTCCTTCACCTTGGTCTCGATGAAGTTCTCGATGTCGGGGTGGTCGACGTCGAGGATGACCATCTTGGCCGCGCGGCGGGTGGCGCCGCCGGACTTGATGGTGCCGGCGGAGGCGTCGGCACCGCGCATGAAGGAGACCGGACCCGAGGCGTTGCCGCCGGAGGACAGCAGCTCCTTGGAGGAGCGGATGCGGGAGAGGTTCAGGCCGGCGCCGGAGCCGCCCTTGAAGATCATGCCCTCTTCCTTGTACCAGTCGAGGATCGACTCCATGGAGTCGTCGACGGACAGGATGAAGCAGGCGGAGACCTGCTGGGGCTGCGGGGTGCCCACGTTGAACCAGACGGGGCTGTTGAAGCTGAAGATCTGGTGCAGGAGGGCGTACGCCAGCTCGTGCTCGAAGATCTCGGCGTCCGCGGGCGAGGTGAAGTAGCCGTGGTCCTCGCCGGCCTTGCGGTACGTCTTCACGATCCGGTCGATGAGCTGCTTGAGACCGGTCTCGCGCTGCGGGGTGCCGACGGCCCCGCGGAAGTACTTGCTGGTGACGATGTTGACCGCGTTCACCGACCAGAAGTCGGGGAACTCGACGCCACGCTGCTCGAAGTTGATCGAGCCGTCGCGCCAATTGGTCATGACGACGTCACGACGCTCCCAGGTCACCTCGTCGTACGGGTGCACGCCGGGGGTGGTGTGGATGCGCTCGATACGCAGACCCTTGGCCGTCTTGGAACCCTTGGTGCGGGATCCTCGTGCCGGGCCGCTCGTCGTCTCTGTCATGCCGCCTCCCATACGCGGGCGAAAACGCCCAGAAGTGCCCGAATGTTCCCGTGGCACGGTGTGTGTCTTGTGTCCCGGGCGCCGCGCAGAGCGCCCGTGACAGGTCCTGGATTGCCGCCGTCGGCGACCGGGGTGCGCCGGTCAGTCGGCGGCGGTGGCGGGCACGGGGACCGCGGGGGCCGCTCCTGCCACGCGCGCGTCCGCGTCGTCCGCGGGAGGCCGTGGTTCGCGGAGCTCCGCGATGGCGGCCTCGAAGTCCTCAAGGGTGTCGAACGCCCGGTACACGGACGCGAAGCGCAGGTACGCGACGAGGTCGAGCTCCTGCAAGGGGCCGAGTATGGCCAGACCCACGTCGTGGGTGGTCAGCTCGGCGCTGCCGGTGGCGCGCACCGCCTCCTCGACCCGCTGGCCGAGCTTGGCGAGGGCGTCCTCGGTGACCGGCCGCCCCTGGCACGCCTTGCGGACGCCAGAGATGACCTTGGTGCGCGAGAAGGGCTCGGTGACGCCCGACCGCTTGACCACCATCAGCGAGGCCGTCTCCACCGTCGTGAAGCGACGGGAGCAGTCGGGGCACTGGCGGCGCCTGCGGATCGACGTGCCGTCGTCGGTCGTCCGACTGTCGACGACACGGCTGTCGGGGTGCCTGCAGAAGGGGCAGTGCATGGATCCCAACCCTCCTTCGCAGCACGACTGAATAGCCTCGTCGGGCCTGATCAGGCCCCGGCGAAGCAGCCACCAGCATAGGCGATGGGCGCGGACCGGAGGACCACGACCACAACTTCTGGGCGGCGGGGGCAATCCAACCACTAGATCTGGGGTTTTGCCGACAAGCGCCCACTACCGCGTGTCGCGGATCGGTCGCGCAGGGAACAACGCCCAGGAGGCCGGTTCCGGCCCGTGTCCGCGCGGGCCCGGAGGGCGACGGACGACGGGCACGCGCCACCCGCGACGGGTCGGCGAAACGCCCGCCGGATCCTCCGCGCCGGGCGCGCCCGGCCGCGTTTGCGGCCGACCGGATGGCAGACTGGGCGCCCGGCACCGGGTGCCCGGCACGGTCCTCGCGGCACTGTCGTACGTACGCGCGGTCCGGCGGCCTTCCGGAATCCGTCCGGCGGACTCCCGGCGGCGCGTCCTCGGACCGCGGCCCCGGCGGTGAAGGGTACCGTAATCGCCCGAAATGCCGGTGCCTCGGGCCGGATCGGACCCCGGCCGCGGCGCCCGCATACACCCGGCCTTATCGTCGCGTCACGCGTTCTGCGATTTTTCACTCGAACGTGTGTTTGGCGCAACCTTTCGAAAGCTACTACCGTTGTCCAGCTAGGGAGACCATTTCGAGAGGGGCCGACGTGACCACCACCGCAGACAGTGCCACCATCACTGCCCAGGACCGCTCCCAGACCCGACTTGAGCCGGTGCATGCCATGAATGACGCAGTCACGAACCAGGAGGGCGGCGATCCCGCGCGGTCAACGCGCTCGCTGCCCGGGCGGCCTCCGGGCATCAGGGCGGACAGCTCCGGTCTCACCGACCGGCAGCGGCGGGTCATCGAGGTCATCCGCGACTCCGTCCAGCGTCGGGGGTACCCGCCGTCGATGCGGGAGATCGGTCAGGCGGTGGGTCTCTCCAGCACGTCCTCCGTCGCCCACCAGCTCATGGCCCTGGAGCGCAAGGGCTTCCTCCGCCGCGACCCGCACCGCCCCCGGGCGTACGAGGTGCGCGGCTCGGACCAGCCCAGCAGCCAGCAGACCGACACCACCGGCAAGCCCGCGGCCTCCTATGTGCCGCTGGTCGGCCGGATCGCCGCCGGTGGCCCCATCCTCGCCGAGGAGTCGGTGGAGGACGTCTTCCCCCTCCCCCGCCAGCTGGTCGGTGACGGCGAGCTCTTCGTCCTCAAGGTCGTCGGTGACTCGATGATCGAGGCCGCGATCTGCGACGGCGACTGGGTCACCGTGCGCCGCCAGCCGGTCGCGGAGAACGGTGACATCGTCGCCGCGATGCTGGACGGCGAGGCCACGGTGAAGCGGTTCAAGCGCGAGGACAACCACATCTGGCTCCTCCCGCACAACTCCGCGTACCAGCCCATCCCCGGTGACGAGGCGACCATCCTCGGCAAGGTGGTGGCAGTGCTGCGGCGGGTCTGAGCGACCCGTCGGCAAGGACCGGCCCCGGGACCCACTGCGCCGGTCCCGGGGCCCTGCCGTGCCCGGCTGAGCCCCGGCTTCCAGGGGCGTGAGGACCGGCGCGATGAGCTACAGACGCCCCGCAGCCGACGACCTACTTCCCCTCCCCCTTCGCCACCGCGTCGATCGCGGCCAGCGAGCGCCGGACCTGGTTGCGGTCCGTGGTGTACCAGAAGTCGGGCAGCGAGGCCCGCAGATAGCTGCCGTACCGCGCGTTGGCCAGCCTGGGGTCGAGCACGGCGACCACGCCCCGGTCCCCCGTCGCCCGGACCAGCCGGCCCGCGCCCTGGGCCATCAGCAGCGCGGCATGGGTCGCGGCGACCGCCATGAAGCCATTGCCGCCGTTCTCCTCCACCGCCTTCTGGCGGGCGCTCATCAGTGGATCGTCGGGCCGGGGGAACGGGATCCGGTCCATGACCACCAGCTGGCAGCTCGCGCCCGGCACGTCCACGCCCTGCCACAGCGACAGCGTGCCGAACAGACAGGTCTCCGGGTCGCCCGCGAACGCCTTGATCAGCTCGCCCAGGGTGTCCTCGCCCTGGAGCAGGATCGGCTTGTCCAGCCGGCCCCGCAGCTCCTCGGCGGCGGCCTGGGCGCCGCGCATCGACGAGAAGAGGCCGAGGGTGCGGCCCCCGGCCGCCTCCACGAGCTCCGCCAGCTCGTCCATCATGTCGCCGCGCGAGCCCTCCCGGCCCGGTGTGGCCAGATGGCGGGCGACATAGAGGATGCCCTGCTTGGGATAGTCGAAGGGCGAGCCGACGTCGATGCCCTTCCACCGCGGCACGTCCTCGCCCTCGGTGCCCTCGGGCGCAAGGCCCAGCGAGGCGCCCACCCCGTTGAAGTCCCCGCCGAGCTTGAGCGTGGCCGAGGTGAGCACCACCGATCGGTCCGCGAAGAGCTTCTCCCGCAGCAGCCCCGAGACGGAGAGCGGGGCGACCCGCAGGGAGGCCCCACTGTGCCGGTACGCGGCTCCGCCGCGGGGTTCGTGCCGCTCGTACCAGACGACGTCGTACTCGGAGCCGTTGGCGATCCGCTCCGCCACCGCGTGGACGCTCTCGACCGCCGCGAGGGCCTGCTTGCGCACCGCGTCCTCGTCCTGGACGGACTTGTCGCGGGTGGAGCCGAGCGCCGAGATCACCGTACGAGCGGCGTCGCGCAGCGCCATCAGCGCGTATCCCAGATCCTCCGGGATCTCCTCCAGGCGGCCCGGCAGGGCGAGCTCCATCAGCCGCTCGAAGCCCTCGGCGGCGCTCTGGAGCTGGTCGGCCGCCTTCTCGTTGACGAGCTTGGCGGCCCGCCGCACCGCCCGGTTGACCTGTCCCGGGGTGAGCTCTCCGGTGGCGACGCCGGTGACGCGGGAGACCAGCTCGTGCGCCTCGTCGACGATCAGCACCTCGTGCTGCGGAAGCACCGGGGCGCCCTCGATCGCGTCGATCGCCAGCAGGGCGTGGTTGGTGACCACCACGTCCGACAGCTTGGCGCGCTCCCGGGCCATCTCCGCGAAGCACTCCGCCCCGTACGCGCACTTCGAGGCGCCCAGGCACTCCCGCGAGGAGACGGACACCTGGCCCCAGGCGCGGTCCGAAACGCCCGGCGTCAGGTCGTCGCGGTCGCCGGTCTCCGTCTCGTCCGCCCAGTCCCGCATCCGCAGCAGGTCCTGGCCGAGCTTGCTGGTGGGCGCCGCCGCCTCGAACTGGTTGAAGAGCCCGTCCTCCTCTTCCTGCGGCACGCCCTCGTGGAGGCGGTGGAGGCAGAGGTAGTTCGAACGGCCCTTGAGCATGGCGAACTCCGGGCGGCGGCGCAGCTGCGGGTGCAGGGCGTCGACCGTACGCGGAAGATCACGCTCCACGAGCTGCCGCTGGAGCGCCAGGGTCGCCGTGGCCACCACCACGCGCTCGCCGTGCGCCAGCGCCGGCACCAGATAGCCCAGGGACTTTCCGGTGCCGGTGCCGGCCTGGACGAGCAGGTGGGAGCCGTTGTCGATGGCGTCGGCGACGGCCGTGGCCATGGTGACCTGGCCGGGGCGCTCCACACCGCCGACGGCGGCGACGGCGGCGTGCAGGAGCTCGGGGAGAGATGGCTTCGTCATAGCCCGACCACCCTACGGGGCACCACTGACAATCCGATCACGTCGGCGGTGCGAGCGGGTTCGGGACGGTGCCCGCGACCGCCGCGTGCGGGCGCTCGGGGCGGTCCCGGTAGCCGTCCAGATGCAGCCGGTTGCGGTTGAGGCAGAGCCGCTCGATCCGGGGCGTGAGCAGGTCGAACATCTCGTAGCGCTCCTTGAGCTCGGGGAACCTGGCCTGGTGGCGCAGGACCTCCTCGCGCACCAGCGCCCAGAAGTCGCCCTCCGCCACCCCCAGTTGCTCCTGGCACAGCGGTGCGAGGTAGCGGAAGACTCCGACGAAGAGGCCGGAGTGGATGAACTGGGTGAGGAAGGAGGGCGGCTCGGTCAGCAGAACCGCGCGTACATCGTCGGGCATGGAGTCGTGCTCGGGCAGCGGCTCCGCGCTGACGTTGACGTCGTCCACGAAGTCCTTGATCGCCAGCCGTACGGGCACGTCGTGCTGGTCGAAGACGACGATCGCGTTCTCGCCGTGGGGGGAGAAGACCGTCCCGTAGCGGTAGAGGAAGCGCAGCAGCGGCGGCAGCAGCGCGCCGAACAGCCTGCGCAGCCAGACGTGGGGGGCGAGGCCCGAGCGGGCGACGAGCTCGGCGGTGAAGGCACGCCCGCGCGGGTCGGTGTGGAGCAGCGAGGCGAGCGTCCGCGCGCGTTCCCCTCCCGCCAGACGGGTCTGCAACGGCTCGCGCCAGATCGCCCCGAGGAGCTCCTTGTACTGGTACGGAACCTCGGCGAGGCGGTCGTACAGCGGGTGCTCGACCGCCACGGAGGCCACCTCTCCGAGCAGGATCACCCCGCATTCGTCCCGCAGGAACGGATCGGCGTCGCGCAGGGCCTGCACCCAGGCCGTGACGGCAGGCGCGGCGAGCGTGCGCTCGGTGGGCAGGCCCCGCCAGACGAGCGTGTTCAGGATGGACAGCGGCAGCTTCACGGTGTGCCGCTCGGGCCGCGAGGTGTTGAGGAAGGTCCGGATGGACTGCTGCGGCAGCCGGAGGTCGGCGTCGCCCGGCAGCGGGACGATCGCGCCGTCCGCGACGGCCGGGGCGAAGAGCGGCAGGACCACCTCGTCCCACTGCCAGGGGTGGACGGGCAGGTACAGGTAGTCCTCGGGGGCGAGTCCCCGCGCGCGCAGCGCGGCGGCGAAGCCCTCGCGGACCTCCGGGTCGAGTTCCCGGGCGTAGAGCCGGTCGGGGGTGGCGAGGGCGGTGACGCCGCGGTAGCGGGCGAGGTCGGTGCGGACCGCGATCCAGGGCAGGGGGGCGGCCCTGCGGGCCTCGGGGGCCCAGCGGGCGGCGTCGGCGGCCGAGAACCCGACCCGGCCCTTGTTCAGGACGAGCCAGGGGTGCCCGGTCTGATGGCCCTCCAGCTCCGCGTACCCGAGCTCCGCGAGGCGGGGGGCGGACAGGGCGGTGTGGTCCAGGCGGGTGTCGGCGGCGAGGGTGGCCGTGAGCTCGCCGACGAGGTGGCCGAAGGTGGCGCCGTCGAGTCCGAGCGTGCGGCGGGCCCGCGTGAGAAAGGCGAGCGGGTCGGTGAAGGGCTGTCCGTCGTGGTGGACGGAGTCGGCGTCGACGAGCCAGTCGTCGTACGCGCCGCGCCGGGCGCGGAAGGAGAGGGCGGAGCCGTCGTCCAGGGGCTGGGTGTAGGTGCCGGGTTCCCGCCGGGGGCCGCCCGCCCCCGGGGGCCCGCCGTCCGGTCCTGGGTCCTCGCCGCCGTCCCGCCGCGCGACCGGCTCGATGATCCCTTCGTACGCGAACGCCCCGAGCATCTTGGCGAGCAGGCGGCGGGCCGCGCGGTCCCAGGTCTCGCGGTTCAGCTCGGGCGGTACGAGCAGGTCCTCCCGTTCCTCGGAATCATCGGGGACAAGCGGGTTCGGCAAGGCGACTCCTCGGGGTGGAACCGGTGCGGTTCGGGCGGTGTATGGAGGACGGCGGACGGTTCGCGCCGGCGCGCGGCGGGTTCACAGCAGGTTCCTGAGCACGCGGTCGCGGACCATGAGGGCGGCCCGCTTGTCGGGCAGGTCGACTTCCGCGAAGAACCGGAAGCCGGCGCTCAGGAAGGCGGAGACGGACGGGGTGTTGCGCAGGTCGGGCTCGGCGACGACCCGGGGGCAGAGCGGCCGGTTGTCGAGGACGAGATCGGCGACGGCCCGCAGCAGAGCGGTTCCGACCCCGCGCCCGCGATCGGCGACACCTCCGACGAGGAGGTGGATGCCGGTGTCGTGCGGACGCGCCGGATAGTGGCGGGCGAGCGGGTCGAGATCGGCCCGGTAGATCTCCCAGTAGCTCATCGGAACGCCGTCGAGCAGGCCGAGGCACGGCACGCTCCGGCCGTCTCCGTCGAGTTGGGGCCGCAGATGGGCCGCCGTCACCGATTCGGGCCCCGCGAGCTCCCAGAAGGCGGCCACGGCCGGGTCGTTCATCCAGGCGCTCAGGAGGGGGAGGTCACGCTCGACGCGGACGGGGACGAGGTGGAAGACGCCCACGGGAGTGGTGACCGGCCCCCACTCCCCGGGACAGTCGAGCAGGCCGTCCCCGTGCGGGTGGGGGGCGAAGGGGGAGACGAGGGGCGAGGTGAAGGGGAGGGGGGCGGCGGGAGCGGGGGCGGGGATGGCGGCGGGGGCCGGGGTGTCCGAGGCCGGGGCGGTGGGGGCCGGGGCAATGGGATCCGGGACGGCCGAGACCGGGACGGTGGGGTCCGGGGTGGCCGAGACCGGGGCAATGGGGTCCGGGACTGCCGAGGCACCCAAAGCGTCACCCACCAGGACCTCGGCGATCACGACATCAGTGGGCTCCGCCTGATTGCCCCCCTCCGTGCACTCCGCCTCATCGCACTCCGCCTCCGCGGCCCCGGCCCCGGCCCCGACGTCCCTCCCCTCGGGGACGCCCCCCGTGACGACACCCTCCCCCCCGCCGCCTTCCGCCTCCCCCTTCCCGCTCGCGTCCGCCCTCGACTCCCCGAACAACGCGACGAGTTCATAGGGCAGCCGCATGTCCAGCGTGTCCTCGCCGTCGCCGGACTGGGGGGTGGGACCGGCTCCGGCGTCGGTGCTCGCATCGGTGGGAGGCACGGCGACGCTCCTCTCTCGTCAGTCGGCTGCTCGTGGGGACGACGTTTTGGTGGGGGTGGGGTGGAGGGGGTTGGCGATGGAGACGTACACGGACTGGGTGTCGACCGGGCCGACGAGTTCGTCGAGGCCGTGCAGCCGGGTCAGGAGGTTGGCCTTGCAGCGCAGGGTCGGGCTGTCCAGCAACTGCGCGGGCAGCGGCGAGCCGAGCGCGGTCGCCCTGGTGAGGAACTGCCGCAGGGCGGCGAGGAGCACCCGCTCGTCGGCGAGGCGCTGGGCGCCGAAGGCCCCGACGAGACCGAGGACGTTGTTGATGCCGAGGTAGTAGGCGAAGCGCTCGTCGGTGACGGCGTCGGAGACGAAGGTGTCGCTGGTGGCGCCGACCCCGGGAAGCCGGCGTTCGAGGGCGTCCCGGAAGGACTCGCGGAAGTAGTAGCCCTGGTTGTCGCGGTAGCGCCCGCCCACGGGCCAGCCCTCGGGGTCGAGCAGGACCAGGGTGTTCTGCTGGTGGGCCTCCAGCGCGATCCCGGCCGTGGCGTCCAGCCAGAGCACGGGGCGGACGACCTGGTCGAGGTAGCGCAGGAACCACTCGGCGGCCACGGCCGGGGTCGGCCGGCCGGTGCGGGCGGCGAGCCCGGCCACGATGTCCGCGAGCCGCGAGTGCATGGTGGTCCCGGGCCGGCCGGGCAGCGGGCGCGGCGCGGTCAGGGCCGCGATGCAGACGGCGTCGTCGCTCGGCCCGAAGGGGTTGTGCCGGATCACCACGTCGAGCCCGGGCATCGGACGGCCGTCCGGGGCGTCGACCGCGAGCCAGGCCGGGTCGCGCACGATGTCGAACCCGGGATGGGCGGCCTGCCACTGCTCGGCGAGACCGGAGCGCAGCAGCCGGTGGACCTCCACGCCCCGGTGGAGCTCCTTGCGCAGGTTCTCCCGGCGGGAGTTGGTGATGCGCAGCCCGAGGGAGAGCTTGAGCATGGCGTCGGCGCCGGGGCGGTGCACCGTACGGACGGAGGACGTGGGGTGCCAGGGTTCGCCGTACGGGCCGAGGTCGCGCAGGAGCCCGGCGTCGAGGAGGCCGGCAACGGCCGGCCGGTGGGTGAGCTCGCGGGCCTGCCAGGGGTGCAGGGGCAGCGCCACGGCGTTCGCCGGGACGGCGAGCCCTGGGGCGAACCGGGCGGTGAGCTCCTCGGCGGTGACGGGCCGGCCGCCGTCCGTCCACGCCGAGTCGGCGGCCAGGACCGTACGGTCGACGGCCATCCAGTGGAGCGGGAACGAGCCGTACAACTCCGGTGAATAGAGGCGCACTTCTGCCTCGGAGAGACCTTCGCGGCTCTTCGGGGTGGGGTGGAGGGGGTGGCCGAGGAGGAGGGACTGCTCGGCGGAGAGGAAGAGGTCGGCCTCGGCGGCGGGGCCCGGGTGCTGGCGCCGTTCGGCGATGAACTCCGCGGTGCGCCGCACCGAGTCGGCGACGCGGCCCACCAGGTCGGCGCCCTCGGCGCGGCCGGACTCGCGGTTGAGCAGGGCGGCGACGGTGACGGCGTCGGCGACCGGGGCCCCGTGCGGAGCGCCCTCCAGCTCCGGCATGCCGAAGCGGTGCCAGCCGGTGGCGGACCAGTACCGGACGGGCACCAGCAGGGCGGTGCCGCTGGCGCGCAGCGCGATGCGCAGCAGGGGCCCTTCGGGTGGGGCGAGGTCGTTCTCCCGTACCCAGCAGCGGAGCAGGTTCTCGACGGCCGCGGCCTCGGCGGCCACTGCCGGGTCCGGATGGTCCAGCGGCTCCCGGTCCGGGTACTCATGCCGCCGGGCCCCGTGGGGGTCCCGTCCGGCCGGGTCGTCGGCGGTCAGCCGTTCGCCGTGGATCCCCGCCTTCTGACGCGGCACCGTCTCTGCCACAAGGGGGCCGTGGGGGGCGGTGGGACGGCCGGGGCCGTCGGGCGCGTCGGGCGCGGGGGTGCGGTTCACGGTGGGCTTCCTTGTGTGGGGGGTCGGGTCAGCGGGAGGGCCCGGTGTCGGTGCGGTGGCGGGCCGAGCGCTCCGCGGCGGCGAGGGCGTCGGCCAGCCGGTCGAGGACGGCGACCGCCTGTTCGTCGGTGAGGGTGAGGGGCGGCAGCAGCCGTACGACGCTGGAGTGCCGGCCGCCGATCTCCACGATGAGACCGCGGCGCAGGCACTCCCGCCGGACGGCGACGGCCAGCTCGGGCGCGGGGGCCGCGACGCCGGTGCGGGGATCCTCGTGCTCGGGGTCGACGAGCTCCACGCCGATCATCAGACCCCGGCCCCGGACGTCGCCGATGGTGCGGTGGTCGGCGGCCAGGCCCTGGAGCCGGGCGAGCATCCGGGCGCCGAGCAGGGCCGCGCGTTCGGCGAGCCGGTTCTGGCGGACGTAGGCGAGGGTCGCGGTGCCGGCGGCCATGGCGAGCTGGTTGCCCCGGAAGGTGCCCGCGTGGGCGCCGGGCTCCCAGACGTCGAGGTCGTCGCGGTAGACGATCACGGCGAGCGGCAGGGAGCCGCCGATGGCCTTGGACAGGACCATCACATCGGGCACGATCCCGCTGTGCTCGACGGCCCAGAAGGCGCCGGTGCGCCCGACGCCGGTCTGCACCTCGTCGGCGATGAGCGGGATGGAGCGGGCGGCGGTGATCTCCCGCATCCGGCGCATCCAGGAGTCGGGCGCCGGGTTCACCCCGCCCTCGCCCTGCACCGGCTCGACGATCATCGCGGCCGGGGCGGGCACCCCGCCCTTGGGGTCGTCGAGCAGGCTCTCGGTCCAGCGGGCGGCGAGCTCGGCGCCGCGCTCGCCGCCCACGCCGTACGGACAGCGGTAGTCGAGCGGGTAGGGCAGCCGGGTGACGCGGGCGGTGGAGGCGCCGCCCGAGGCGTCGAGGGCGCCGGCCGTCATGCCGTGGTACGCGCCGGTGAAGGCGAGCAGTCCGCCGTGGCCGGTGGCGGTGCGGACCAGCTTCAGCGCGGCCTCGACCGCGTCGGTGCCCGCGGGGCTGCAGAACTGGATCCGCGCGCGGTCGGCCAGGGCCCGCGGCAGGGTGGCGAACAGCTCGGTGGTGAAGGCGTCCTTGACCGGGGTGGCCAGGTCCAGCGTGTGCAGCGGGGCGCCGGAGTCGAGGACCTTGCGGATGGCTTCGAGCACGACCGGGTGGTTGTGGCCGAGGGCCAGGGTGCCCGCGCCCGCGAGGCAGTCGAGGTAGCGCCGCCCGTCGGCCCCCTCGATGGTCAGCCCGCGGGCGCGCACGGGCACGATCGGCAGCGAGCGGGCGTACGTCCGGGCCGCCGACTCGCGCAGGGACTGGCGCCGCAGGATCCCTTCCTGGGTGGGCGGGGTCCGCGGCGATGTGGTCGGAAGCTCGGCCGGCGGTGGCACCGGCGCGGATTCGGTCACGGCCACGAGTTCTGGTCCTCCCACGGTGCGCGCTGCGCTGTGCGTGCCAGCCGTGCCGGGAGCCTGTGACGGTTCCGTGGCACGTCCGTTGCCCGGTGCGAACGGCGGGGCTGAAGGCTGGCGCGGTGTCCCCCGTACGTACCAACGACGCCGGGGCCGGAGGATCACGGGCAACCGCGAAGATCCTTGGCGGAGGAACCGCGGCCCTGCCGCAGACCGTCCCCACCGGCACCGGCATAGTGGGGGCCGCGCTTCGGCCAGTGGTTTCCGGCCGGGGCGGGGTGGACCGACGGCTTCCAGCAGGCCGGCGGTTCGCCGTGGTAATGGCTGGCGGTGCGGCAACGGTGGCTGCACCGCGCATCAGCACTTTCAGTACCGAAGTCCCAGGGGGATCAAGAACATGCGACCGATACGTCCGAATTCCGCGGCACGTGGCGGGAGGGGCGCGCAGCGGCGCACCTCCCCGGTGCTGGCCGCGCTCGGCCTCACGGCCGCTCTCGCCCTGACCGCCACCGCGTGCGGTCCGGGCGGTGACGACAAGGCCGACGCCAAGCCGACCGCTTCGGCGACCGCCGGCGACGACGGCCTCCAGATCCCGGACGACATCAAGGACCGGCTCAAGAAGCACGGCATCGACCCGGACAAGTGGAAGAACGGCGAGTGGAAGAACTGGGACAGGTCCAAGTGGCTGCGTGAGGCCAGGGACTTCGTCAACCCGATCATCCAGGACCTGTGGGACCCGGACCGGATGCGCAAGGCCGAGAAGCCCCCGCAGAAGCCCGTCCCCAATGACATCTCCGGCGACAAGGGCGTGACGGACCCGACCCCGAAGCCGGTCAAGGCGCGGGCCCAGAAGGCTCCGTACCACGAGAGCCTGCCGGAGCTCGGCAAGCTCTTCTTCGACGGCCCCCAGGGCTCGATGGTCTGCTCCGCGACCGTGGTGAAGGACCCGGCGCACCCCGGCAGGTCGAACATGGTCTGGACAGCGGGCCACTGCGTCCACGCGGGCGCGAAGGGCGGCTGGTACCGCAACATCGCCTTCGTCCCCTCGTACAACAACGCCGACATGCCGCTCGCGCAGTTGCGCAAGGCGACCCGTCAGCAGATAGCACCGTACGGCGTGTTCTGGGCGGACTGGGCGCAGACCTCCAAGCAGTGGATCCAGGGCGGCGGCCCGACCGGTGGCCAGGGCGCGCCGTACGACTTCGCGGTGCTGCACGTCACCCCCGAGAAGGGCAAGGGCGTCAAGTCCCTGGAGGAGACCGTGGGCGCGGCCCTGCCGGTGGAGTTCAACGCCCCGGCCGTGCCGAAGATCGCGAGCATGACGGCGAACGGCTACCCGGCCGCGCCGCCGTACGACGGCCAGAAGCTGTACCAGTGCAAGGACAGGCCGGGCAGGCTCTCGCTCGACGCCGGCGCCCCGACGATGTACCGCCTGGGCTGCACCATGACCGGCGGCTCCTCCGGCGGCGGCTGGATCGCGGCGGGCGCCGACGGCAAGCCCGCGCTGGTCTCCAACACCTCCATCGGCCCGGTGACGGCCGGCTGGCTGGCGGGTCCGCGCCTGGGCCCGGAGGCCAGGGGCGTGTACGACTCGGTCAGCACCAAGTACGCGGGCCGGTAGAACCCAGGGGTCCGGGGGCCCTCCACGAGAGCCCCCGGACCTGTGTGCGAGATCCCCATGTGCGACCGGCATAGTGGGGGCCGGGGAAACGGCGGTCCCGGAAGACCCCGTTTCCCTGCATGACATGCCCATGGCGGTACGCCGTTCCGGTGTGCCGCCATGGGCTGCTGGACACGGCACGAGCAATCTCAGGGGGAATCGTTTCCATGCGATCCATACGTCCGCTGCTGGCCTCCACCGGCCTCGCGGCGGCACTCGCGCTGACGGCCACCGCTTGCGGCCCCGGCGACGACGGCGCGGACAGCAAGCCGTCCGCGACGAGCACCGCCCCGGACGAGGGAGGCCAGGGCCTTCCCGACGACGTCGCCGGCGCCCTGCGCAAGCACGGCGTCGACCTCGACCAGTGGAAGAACGGCGAGTGGAAGAACTGGGACAGGTCCAAGTGGCTGCGTGAGGCCAAGGACTTCGCCAACCCGGTCATCGCCGGACTGTGGAAGCCCGAGCGGATGAAGTCCGCCAAGGACCCGCAGAAGACCATGGCCGCCGGTGACGCCGGCGGCGCACCCGGCCTCAGCGACCCGGAGCCCGCGCCGGTCAGGGCCCGCGCCGAGAGCCTGCCGTACCACGACTACGCCGCCCCGGTCGGCAAGGTCTTCTTCGACTCCCCCAAGGGCTCCATGGTGTGCTCGGGCACGGTCGTGAAGGACCCCGCCCACCCCGGCAGGTCCAACCTCGTGTGGACGGCCGGCCACTGCGTCCACGCGGGCGCGAAGGGCGGCTGGTACCGCAACATCGCCTTCGTCCCGGCCTACAACGACCGGGGCAGGTCGGCCGCGCAGCTGCGGACCGCCCCCTCGCGGGAGATCGCTCCCTACGGGGCGTACTGGGCCGACTGGGCCTCCACCTCCGGTGAGTGGATCAACGGCGGCGGTCCCACCGGCGGCAGCGGCGCCCCCTACGACTACGCCGTGCTGCACGTGAAGCCGGAGCGGGGCACCAAGTCGCTGGAGGAGACCGTCGGCAACGCGCTGACCGTCAACTTCTCGACGCCCGCCGCGCACTCCCTGTCCGCGATGGGCGCCTGGGGCTACCCGGCGGCGCCGCCGTACGACGGTCTGAAGATGTTCAAGTGCGTCGACCGCCCCGGCCGGCTCTCGATCGCCCCCGGCACGCCCGCGATGTACCGCATCGGCTGCACCATGACCGGCGGCTCCTCGGGCGGCGGCTGGTTCGTCACCGGCAGCGGTGGCAAGGCGGAGCTGGTCTCCAACACCTCGATCGGCCCGGTCACCTCGGGCTGGCTGGCCGGACCGCAGCTCGGCGCCGGCGCCCGGCAGATCTTCACGCAGATGAGCCAGAAGTACGGCGGCCGGTAGGACCGCCGGCTCCCACGACGCACACGGCCCGGCCCCTCGTGCGAGGGGCCGGGCCGTGTGGGTTGTGCGCGCGGGCCGGTCGGTGCCCGGCCCGCGCGCGCCGTCAGTGCTTGGCCGGGACGTACGGAGCGAGCTCCGCCGCCAGTACCTCGTGCACCCGCGCCTTGAGCAGCGTGCCCTCCGGGGTGTGCTCCTCGGAGATCACCTCGCCCTCGGCGTGCGCCCGCGAGATCAGCTGTCCCTGCGTGTACGGCACGAGGGCCTCGATCTCGACCTCGGGGCGCGGCAGTTCGGCGTCGATGATGCCGAGCAGCTGCTCGATGCCCATGCCCGTACGGGCGGAGACCGCGATGGAGTGCTTCTCGATCCGCAGCAGGCGCTGGAGGACCAGCGGGTCGGCCGCGTCCGCCTTGTTGATCACCACGATCTCGGGCACGTCGACCGCGCCCACGTCGCGGATGACCTCGCGCACGGCAGCCAGCTGCTCCTCCGGAGCCGGGTGCGAGCCGTCCACCACGTGCAGGATCAGGTCGGAGTCGCCGACCTCCTCCATGGTGGAACGGAACGCCTCGACCAGGTGGTGCGGCAGGTGCCGGACGAACCCGACGGTGTCGGCCAGGGTGTAGAGCCGTCCGCTGGGGGTCTCGGCCCGGCGCACGGTCGGGTCGAGGGTGGCGAACAGCGAGTTCTCCACCAGCACGCCCGCGCCCGTGAGGCGGTTGAGCAGCGAGGACTTGCCGGCGTTGGTGTAGCCCGCGATGGCGACCGAGGGGACCTTGTTGCGACGGCGCTCCTGGCGCTTGATGTCGCGGCCGGTCTTCATCTCCGCGATCTCCCGGCGCATCTTCGCCATCTTCTCGCGAATGCGGCGCCGGTCCGTCTCGATCTTGGTCTCACCGGGGCCACGGGTGGCCATGCCGCCGCCGGACGAACCGGAGCCGCCACCACCCATCTGCCGGGACAGCGACTGGCCCCAGCCGCGCAGCCTGGGCAGCATGTACTGCATCTGGGCCAGCGAGACCTGCGCCTTGCCCTCCCGGGACTTGGCGTGCTGGGCGAAGATGTCGAGGATCAGGGCGGTCCGGTCGACCACCTTGACCTTGACGACGTCTTCCAGATGGATCAGCTGGCCGGGGCTGAGCTCACCGTCGCAGACGACGGTGTCGGCGCCGGACTCCAGGACGATGTCCCGCAGCTCCTGCGCCTTGCCGGAACCGATGTAGGTGGCCGGGTCGGGCTTGTCACGACGCTGGTAGACGCCGTCGAGCACCATGGCGCCCGCCGTCTCGGCGAGGGCCGCGAGCTCCGCGAGCGAGTTCTCCGCGTCCTTGAGGGTCCCCGTGGTCCAGACGCCCACCAGCACCACGCGCTCCAGGCGCAGCTGGCGGTACTCGACCTCGGTGACGTCTTCCAGCTCGGTGGAGAGGCCCGCCACGCGCCGCAGAGCGGCGCGCTCGGAGCGGTCGAACTGCTCGCCGTCCCGCTCGCCGTCGATCTCGTGGCTCCAGGCGACGTCCTCTTCCATCAGGGCATCGGCCCGAAGGCTCTCGGTGCGGTTCTTCTCCGCGAAGCTCTGCTCGTCCTGGGAAGGGGATGAAGAGGAGGTCATTGGATCCTTACGTCGTTGGAATTGCGGTTGTGCCGGTCACAACGCGTAGTGGACCCGAAAGATTCCCGCACGGGGATCCGGCCCTGGCGGCGCCGCCGACCCGACGATGGTCGCACGGTGCCGCCGGGGCCGTCATCCCGGTTTTCCGGGGGTCCGCCGCCAGGCCTTGTCCGGCGCCCTAGGGGCGGGGCGCGGGCACACGCTCCGCGACCGGCGCGGCCGCGTGCCAATCCGGGTGCCCGGGCATCGCCGGCGTCTTCGTCCCGTACAGCCACTCCTGGAGGAACGGCGCCAGATCGCGTCCGGCGACCTCGGACGCCAGGCGGACGAAGTCGGCGGTGGTCGCCGTCCCGTCCCGGTGCTCGCTCACCCAGCGCCGCTCCACCTCGCCGAAGGCGGGCACCCCGATCTCCTGGCGCAGCGCGTACAGCGCCAGCGCGCTGCCGTCGTAGACGACCGGCCGGAAGATGCTGATCTTCTGCCCCGGAGCCGGCGGCCTGGGGGCGGCGGGCGGTCCGCCCGCGGCGCGCCAGCCGTCGGACTGACGGTAGGCCTCGCGCATCCGCGCCTCCATCGACCGGTTGCCGTGCTCCTGCGCGTACAGCGCCTCGTACCAGGTGGCGTGCCCCTCGTTGAGCCAGAGGTCGGACCACGCGCGCGGGGAGACGCTGTCGCCGAACCAGTGGTGCGCCAGCTCGTGGACCATCACCGAGTCCACGTACCACTCGGGGAAGCCCGGGCGGACGAAGAGCGAGCGCTCGAAGAGCGACAGCGTCTGCGTCTCCAGCTCGAACCCGGTGTCGGCGCCGGCGATGAGGACGCCGTACGTCTCGAAGGGGTACGGGCCGACCTGCTTCTCCATCCAGGTGATCTCGGCGGGCGTCTTGCGCAGCCAGCGTGCCAGCCGCTGCCGGTCGGCGGCCGGGACGACGTCGCGCAGGGGCAGCCCGTGCGGCCCCTCGTGGCGCACCACCGCGGAGCGGCCGATGGAGACCTGGGCGAGCTCGGTCGCCATCGGGTGTTCGGTGCGGTACGTGGAGACGACGCGGGCGCCCGTCCGCGTCCGGCCGGCCTCCAGCCCGTTGGCGACGACCGTGTACTCCTGGGGCGCGTCCACCCGGATGGTGAACATCGCCTTGTCGGAGGGGTGGTCGTTGCAGGGGAACACGCGGTGCGCGGCGTCGGCCTGGTTGGCCATGACGAGGCCGTCGGTGGTGCGCACCCAGCCGCCGTCCTCGCCCGCGCGCGGGTCGCTGGTGTGCCGGACGGTGATCCGCAGGTCCTCTCCCGGGTACACCGGGCGCGGCGGGGTGATCACCAGGTCCTCGTCGGCAGGGGCGAACTCGGCCTTCTCCCCGTTGACCTCGACGCTGTGGACGGTGCCGCGCGCGAAGTCCAGGTTGATGTGCTCCAGCCAGCCGGTGACGCGCGCGTCGATGGTGGTCACGGCCTCCAGCGGCTTGCTGTTGTCGCCCTGATAGGTGAATCCGATGTCGTACGCGAGGACGTCGTACCCGGGATTGCCCAGACGCGGGAAGAGCGGGTCGCCGATTCCGGCCGGGGTGGGCGGCGGCGGGGCGGCGGCCAGGACACAGGCGGCCGCGGCGGCCAGCAGAGCGGCACGCACACGGCGTGAGGAGAGCAGCATGCCCTACCGCTACCAGCCCGCCGCGCGAGGGCGGGGCCGACGCGCACCGCCTCCACCCGAACGAGCGTCGGCCCGCCGCCTCAGCCCGCCGCGGCCGGGTGCTGCGCGCGGCTCACGTCGTAGACCCCGGGCACGTCGCGCATCACACGCATCAGGGCGGGCAGTTCGGCCGCGTCGGCCAGCTGGAGGGTGTAGGTGTGCCGCACCCGCTGCTCGTTGGGCGGCTCCACGGTGGCGGAGACGATCGCGGCGCCCGCGGTGGCGATGGCCTCGGTGAGGTCGGCGAGCAACCGGGGGCGGCCGAACGCCTCGGCGACCAGCGTGACCCGGCAGGCGGCGGCGTCGCCCCAGCGCACCCCGACCCTGGCCCGGCCGAGGGTCGTCATCCGGTCCACCGCCGGGCACTCCTCGCGGTGCACGGTCACGGCGCCGCCGCGCACCGCGAAGCCGGTGACGGCGTCCGGCGGCACCGGCGTACAGCATCCCGCGAGCCGTACCGTCGCGCCCGGCAGGTCGGTGACGGCGTTGGCGGCGCTGCGCCGGTCGGTGGTGACGGACATCTGCGGGCGGGGCGCGGCCGCCGGGACCTTGACCCCCTCGGGGTGGGCGGCGAGCCAGCCGGTGATGGCGATCCGGGCGGCCGGGGTCCTGGCGTGGTCGAGCCAGTCCGGGGAGGGCCCGGAGGCGGCGTCCTGGGCGAGGAGCAGCTGCACGGTGTCGCCGTCGCTCAGGACCGTGCTGAGGGTCGCCAGACGGCCGTTGACGCGCGCGCCGATGCAGCCGTGGGCGTCCTCGCCGTACTGGGCGTACGCGGCGTCCACACAGCTCGCCCCGGCGGGCAGGACGAGGGTGCGGCCGTCGGCGCCGAAGACGGTGATCTCACGGTCCTGCGCGAGCTCCTCCCGCAGGGAGGACCAGAAGGTGTCGGGGTCCGGCGCGTTCTGCTGCCAGTCCAGGAGGCGGGAGAGCCAGCCGGGGCGGGTGGGGTCCTCGCGCTCGTCGGCCGCCGGGTCGGCGCCGTCGCCGGGCCCACCCCCCGCGTACGGATTGCCGAGCGCGATGACGCCGGCCTCGGCCACCTTGTGCATCTGGTGGGTGCGGATGAGGACCTCGGCGACCGCGCCGTCGGTGCTCGCCACCGCCGTGTGCAGCGACTGGTACAGGTTGAACTTGGGAGCGGCGATGAAGTCCTTGAACTCGGAGATCACCGGGGTGAAGCAGGTGTGCAGCTCGCCCAGGACCGCGTAGCAGTCGGCGTCCTCGGCAACCAGGACGAGCAGCCGGCCCAGGTCGGTGCCGCGCAGCTCCCCGCGTTTGAGCTGGACGCGGTGGACGGAGACGAAGTGCCGTGGCCTGATCATGACTTCGGCACTGATGCCCGCCTCGCGCAGGACGGCCCGGACGCCGTCCGCGATGGTGGTCAGCGGGTCCTCGGTGCCCGAGTTGGCGGCGATCAGCGCGCGCGTGCGTTCGTACTCCTCGGGGTGGAGGATGGCGAAGACCAGATCCTCCAGTTCGGTCTTGAGGGCCTGCACGCCCAGCCGTTCGGCCAGCGGGATCAGCACGTCGCGGGTGACCTTCGCGATCCTCGCCTGCTTCTCCGGGCGCATCACGCCCAGGGTGCGCATGTTGTGCAGCCGGTCCGCGAGTTTGATCGACATCACGCGGACGTCGTTGCCGGTGGCGACGAGCATCTTGCGGAACGTCTCGGGCTCGGCCGCCGCCCCGTAGTCGACCTTCTCCAACTTGGTGACGCCGTCGACCAGATAGGTGACTTCCTCGCCGAACTCCGCGCGGACCTGATCGAGCGTCACCTCGGTGTCCTCGACGGTGTCGTGCAGCAGCGAGGCGGTCAACGTGGTCGTCTCGGCACCGAGTTCGGCGAGGATCAGGGTGACGGCCAGCGGATGGGTGATGTACGGCTCGCCGCTCTTGCGGAACTGGCCGCGGTGGGACGTTTCCGCCAGGACGTACGCACGCCGCAGCACCGCGAGGTCGGCGTCGGGGTGGTGGGCCCGGTGCGCCTCGGCGACGTGCCCGATGGCGTCGGGCAGCCGGTCACGGGATGCGGGGCCCAGCAGGGCGGCCCGGCCCAGCCTGCGGAGGTCGATCCTGGGGAGGCCGCGTCGGCGACTGTGCGCGTCAGGATTCGTGGCCTCTGCACTCATGGGGGCACCTCCGGCAGCATCGACCGGCGGTGGAAAGGCAGGCGTGCCCTCCGGGCCGGTGCTTGATGCTACCGACCCCACCACGTGGCGCAGTCCGGCTCTCGCCCAGCGTGAACCGGATCACCCATTCGAGCGAAGGTTCAGGCCACAGCCGTTTCAACCGTGGCGAGGAGCACCGGGTCGATCACGCCTTCCGCGACGATCACGGCCGGCCCGGTCATCTCGATCCCGCCGTCGGGGAACTCCGTGATGGTCAGAGTCCCGCCCGGCAGATCGACCCGGTACGTCACGGGGGCGCCGGTGACGGCGGGGTCGGCGCCGTCCCTGCGCGCGGCCGCCACGGCCACCGCGCACGCGCCCGTGCCGCACGAGCGGGTCTCGCCTGAGCCGCGCTCGTACACCCGCATCGCCACGTGGCCGGGGCCCCGGTCGACGACGAACTCGATGTTCACGCCCTCCGGGTAGACGGCGGCCGGGCTGTAGGGCGGCACCGAGCGCAGCTCGCCCGCGTGGGCGAGGTCCTCGACGAAGGCGACCGCGTGGGGGTTGCCCATGTTGACGTTGCGGGCGGCCCAGCTGCGGCCGTCCACCTCCACGGTGACGCTCTCCTCGGGCAGCCGTGCGCGGCCCATGGAGACCGTGATGTCGCCGCCCTTGGCGATGTGGACCCTCTTGACCCCGCCCCGGGTGGCGATCGAGAGGTCGCCCCGCTCGACGAGTCCGGCACGCCGGAGGTAGCCGGCGAAGACCCGCACGCCGTTGCCGCACATCTCGGCGATCGACCCGTCCGCGTTGCGGTAGTCCATGAACCACTCGGCCTCGCCCGCCATGTCCCTCGCCTCGGGGTGGGCGGCGCTGCGCACGACGTGGAGCAGCCCGTCGCCGCCGATGCCGGCCCGGCGGTCGCACAGGCGCGCGACGGTGGCGGCGGGCAGGTCGACCGCGTTGTCCGGGTCCGGGAGGATCACGAAGTCGTTCTCGGTCCCGTGGCCCTTGAGGAAGGTGAGAGGCGAGGTGGTGTTCACGCCGCCCATCGTACGGGGGACCTCGGACAACGGGCCGGGCGCCGGGGAGACGGGCCCGGGGCGGGAGCGCGGTGGCGTTTCAGCGCAGCCGGGCGACGCGCCAGACGGCCAGGGCCACGACCACGGCCAGGCCCGCCACGTACAGCCCGATGACACGCCAGTCGGGGCGCTCGCCGGAGCCGCGCACGGGCAGCCCCGGCCAGGTGTAGCCCACCCGGCGGGCGGCCATCATGCCCCAGCCGGCGGCGCAGCAGCTGATCAGGAGGCCGAGCATGGCCACGACCGGACCGCCGTCGCCGAACTCGAAGGCGAGCGGGAAGGCGAACATCAGCGAGCCCATGGCCGCGAGCACCACGATCGGCGCGAGCTGCCAGATCCGCAGCCTGCGCTGCGGACGGATCTCGACCTCGACCTCGCCGCCCTCGGCGAGCACACCGTCGTCCTGCGGTCCGTCGGGGGTGAGCCCCAGGGCGCCCGGGACGGTCGGGCCCAGGGCACCGACGCTCAGCTCGGCGGGGCTCGGCTCCGGGGCGTCGCCGTGGGCGGGTTCCCGTCCGGCGTCGCTCACGTCCGGCCCTTCCGACACTGCCGTCACTTCCGAAGGGCCCGGTCGCGCGGACTCGTCCCGCGTTCCGTGCTCTCTGTCGCGAGGGCCGGCCTCCATCGCCACGCGCCCTCCCCACTCGGACTCCACTGGTCGATCGAGGTCGATGATGGCACGCGCGCGGGTGCCTCAATGACCGGCGGTGCGTCCCGATGCCATCACGTGATCAGGCTGTAACCGCTCGTTCGACCAACGTCAGCGCCTGCCGCGGGAGTTCCCCGCGGTGCTCGGCGGCGCCGCTGAGCCAGTGCACACGCGGGTCCCTGCGGAACCAGGAGTCCTGGCGGCGCGCGAAGCGCTTGGTGGCGCGGACCGTCTCGGCGCGCGCCTCCTCCTCGCTGCACTCCCCCGCGAGCGCCGTGAGCACCTGCTGGTAGCCCAGCGCGCGCGAGGCGGTGCGTCCCTCCCGCAGTCCCTTGGCCTCCAGCGCGCGCACCTCGTCCACCAGGCCCGCCTCCCACATCCGGTCGACCCGGACGGTGATCCGCTCGTCGAGCTCGGGACGGCCCACGTCGACACCGATCTGCACGGTGTCGTACACCGAGTCGTGGCCCGGCAGGTTGGCCGTGAACGGCTTGCCGGTGATCTCGATGACCTCCAGGGCCCGCACGATCCTGCGGCCGTTGCTGGGCAGGATCGCGCGCGCGGCCTCGGGGTCGGCCTCGGCGAGGAGCCGGTGGAGCGCGCCCGGCCCGTCCTGCTCCAGCTCGCGCTCCAGCCGCGCCCGTACCTCGGGGTCGGTGCCGGGGAAGTCGAGCGCGTCGATCGCGCCGCGCACATAGAGGCCGGAGCCGCCCACCAGGACGGGGGTGCGGCCCTCGGCGAGCAGCCGGTCGATCTCGGCGCGGGCGAGCCTCTGGTACTCGGCGACGCTGGCGGGCTCGGTCACGTCCCAGATGTCCAGGAGGTGGTGGGGCACACCGCCGCGCTCCTGCGGCGTCAGCTTGGCGGTGCCGATGTCCATCCCCCGGTAGAGCTGCATCGAGTCGGCGTTGACGACTTCGCCGCCGAGCTGCTGGGCCAGGAAGACACCCAGATCGGACTTTCCGGCCGCTGTCGGACCGACGACGGCGATGACCCGCGGTGCGGGAGCTGCAGTTCTCACGGTCACAGTCTCGCAAACCTCGGCCGCCGTCCCCGAACGAGCTACGTGACGTGGCGCATCCGGGTTCGTTGCCTGTTGCGAGGTTCCGACCGCCGGTCTGCCGAACCGGTGCCCCCGGCCGCCGCAATGAGGCGCTCCGGATGGGGTGGGATTTCGCCCACACGAGTACGCTATGGAGTTGATATGGGCGTTTTTTCGAGGTTTCGCCGTAAGGCGGTAGAGGCGTCGACCGAGGAGGCCGCGTCCGCCACCAGGAAGGCCGAGGCCGAGGAGGCCGTCGAGGCCGGGCCGGAGGCCACCACTTCCACGGACAAGCCCGAGCCCGCCGCGGAGGCCGCGCCGGCGGACACGGCCGAACCGTCCGCCGCCGAGGGCATGGAGATCCCCAAGCAGCAGTCGGCGGAGGAGGCGGCGGACAACGAGGCGGGCGAGAGCGCCCGGAAATAGCGTGGCGTACGAGGACGGCGGCGGCATCCCGCCCCCGTCGCCCTGACCGCCTCGGGGACGGCCGTGGAGCAGTCGCGCTCCACGGCCGTCCCCGTGTGCGCCCCATGACGGCGCGCCCTCGTCGGGGAACCCGCTCGGTGCCGCTCGCCGCTCTGGTCACGCGTCTCCGTGTGGCCCCCGCACAGGCCACGCGCGGCCCCGGCACGGGCGCCCGCGCCGGTGCGGCCCTCGTCCGAGCATCCGCGTCCCGCCCTCAGGACCAGACGGCCACGAAGTACCCCACCCCGTACGGCGCGTCCTCGTACAGCAGGCGGCCCTCCAGTCCCGCGTCTTCGGCGGCGCCCGCCAGCACCTGCCAGGGGGCCCGGCCCGCCGCCTTCAGCTCGTACGCGAGTTCCGCGTCCAGCTCCAGCAGCGTGCGCGTGTCGGCGGTGCCCAGCGCGTTCGCCACGCCCTCGTCGAAGGCCGCGGCGCGCTCGTCGAGGTAGCCGGGGGCCTTCAGGGTGCGACAGGCGCTGCCGTCGCCCATCACCAGGAGGGCGACGCGGTCGGCCCGGGCGGGCAGGCCCCGGCCCACGTCGGCGCAGCGCGCGGCCTCCAGGGGCTCACCGACCCCGAGGCCCTCGACCGGGGCGTCCGACCAGCCGGCGCGTTCCAGCAGCCACGCGCCCACGGCGAGGGAGGGCGGCAGTTCGCGCGCGTTGCCGTCCGGTTCGCCCGGCGCGGGGCCGAGCGTCACGCGCAGGTCCACACCGAAGGGCGCGAAGGACCCGGGCGCGCCCTGGAGGTGCGGGCCGCGGGCCGCCTGCTCGGCGGGGCCGACCACGACCAGCAGATCGGGCCGGGAGGCGGCCAGCAGGCCCACGGCGTCGGCGCAGGCGTCCCGCGCGGCATCGAGTTCCGGCGCGGCGCCGGAGGCGACCGCGGGCACCAGCAGCGGCGGACAGGGGCAGACGGCGGCGGCTACGAGCATGATCCGCAGCGTAGTGGGTGGGTCCGGCCGCGGCCCCGCACGGGCACCGCGAACCGGCCACGCGTGGGCGGGCGCGCGGCAGCCGCCTCGTACGGCGTTTTCGGCTCGAACGGCGGCTTCGGCTCGAAACGGCCACACGCGCGCGGCCGGGCCGCCCGCCCCCGGCGCCGCCACGCGCGCGTGGCGGCGCCGGGGACGAACAGCCGCGCTACGCGCGCGTGGACCCGCGTCAGACGACGCTGCACCCGCCCGTCGCGGCCGGCAGCGGCTCGGGGACGCCGATCTTCGGCAGGCCGAGCAGGACTCCGGCGGGCTGGGCGGGGGCCGCGTTGCGCTTCTCCCAGGCGTCGCCCGCGCGGGTGCGGCGCACCGCGGTGGTGGGGCCCTCCGCCAGCAGGTGGTGCGGGGCGGCGTAGGTGATCTCGACGGTCACCACGTCTCCCGGGCGCACGTCCTGCTCCGGCTTGGTGAAGTGCACCAGACGGTTGTCGGGGGCGCGGCCGGAGAGGCGGTGGGTGCTGCCGTCCTTGCGGCCCTCGCCCTCGGCGACCATGACCTCCAGGGTGCGGCCGACCTGCTTCTTGTTCTCCTCCCAGGAGATCTCCTCCTGGAGGGCGACCAGACGCTCGTAACGCGCCTGCACGACCTCCTTGGGGATCTGCCCCTCCATGGTCGCCGCGGGGGTGCCGGGGCGCTTGGAGTACTGGAAGGTGAAGGCGTTCGCGAAACGGGCCTCGCGGACGGTGTGCAGGGTCTGCTCGAAGTCCTCCTCGGTCTCGCCGGGGAAGCCCACGATGATGTCCGTGGAGATGGCCGCGTGCGGGATGGCGGCGCGGACCTTCTCGATGATCCCCAGGAAGCGCTCCTGGCGGTAGGAGCGGCGCATCGCCTTCAGGACGGTGTCCGAGCCGGACTGGAGCGGCATGTGCAGCTGCGGCATCACGTTCGGCGTCTCGGCCATCGCGGCGATGACGTCGTCCGTGAAGTCGCGCGGATGGGGCGAGGTGAAGCGGACCCGCTCCAGGCCCTCGATCTTCCCGCAGGCGCGCAGCAGCTTGGAGAAGGCCTCGCGGTCGCCGATGTCCGAGCCGTACGCGTTGACGTTCTGGCCGAGCAGGGTGATCTCGCTGACGCCCTCGGCGACCAGCGCCTCGACCTCGGCGAGGATGTCGCCGGGACGGCGGTCCTTCTCCTTGCCGCGCAGCGCGGGGACGATGCAGAAGGTGCAGGTGTTGTTGCAGCCCACGGAGATGGAGACCCAGGCCGCGTACGCGGACTCGCGCCGGGTCGGCAGCGTCGAGGGGAACGCCTCCAGCGACTCGGCGATCTCGACCTGCGCCTCTTCCTGGATACGGGCGCGTTCGAGGAGCACCGGCAGCTTGCCGATGTTGTGCGTGCCGAACACGACGTCCACCCAGGGCGCCCGCTCGACGATGGTGTCGCGGTCCTTCTGGGCCAGGCAGCCGCCGACGGCGATCTGCATCCCGGGCCGCTTCGTCTTCATCGGGGCGAGCCGGCCGAGATTGCCGTACAGCTTGTTGTCGGCGTTCTCGCGCACCGCGCAGGTGTTGAAGACGACGACGTCCGCGTCCCCGTCGCTGCCCTCGGGCGCGCGGACGTACCCCGCGCCCTCCAGGAGGCCGGACAGCCGCTCGGAGTCGTGCACGTTCATCTGGCACCCGTAGGTGCGCACCTCGTACGTTTTCAAACCCTCTACCTCGCTCATCTCGTACACCAGGGTACGAGGTCGCACCGACAGACCGTTCCGCCTTCGCCGACCCCGGGCCTGGTCATCACGGGGAGTGAGCTGGCAGGATCGCGCCATGCTCCAGGCCCTCCCCCGCGTCAGCCGCCGCCGTGCCCTCCAGGGGGCGGTCGCGGCCCTGGTGGCGTTCGGGCTGCTGCTGTGGTGGCTGCTGTCGCTGGGAGCCTCGCGGCCCTCGGGGACGATCACGTTCAGTACTGGCGTGCGGACCGGCGTGTACCAGCGGTACGGCGAGCTGCTGGAGCGGGCGCTCGCCGACGACCTGCCCGAGGTGGACGTCCGGCTCCAGACCAGCGAGGGGTCGCAGCAGAACCTCAAGCGGGTGGCCACCGGCCGGGCGGACTTCACCATCGCGACCGCCGACGCGGTCGCCAAGTACCTGCGCGACGGCTCCACGGGCGCCGACCGGCTGCGCGGCTGCGCCCGGCTCTACGACGACTACGTCCAGCTCGTGGTGCCCCGCGACTCCGCCGTGCGCACCACGGCCGACCTGCGCTCCAGGCGCGTCGGCATAGGACAGCCGGGGTCGGGCGTGCGGCTGCTCGCGGAGCGGCTGATGACCGCGGCCAAGCTGGATCCGGCCCATGACATCACCCCGGTGTCGGCGGGCATCGACACCATGCCGGAGCTGCTGCGGACCGGGAAGATCGACGCGTTCTTCTGGTCGGGCGGCCTGCCCACCACCGCGGTGCTGCGGCTCTCCGAGCAGGACCAGATCCGTCTCGTACCGCTGGGGGACCTGGTCCCCGCGCTGCACGCCGCGGACGGCCTGACCGGTTTCTACCGGGCGGCGACCATGCCCGCCGACGCCTATCCGCAGGCGCAGCGGGGCGTTGCCGTGCCGACCATCGCCGTGGCGAACCTGCTGGTCACCACGGACCGTACGGACCGGGGCCTGACCGAGGAGTTCACCCACACGGTGATCCGCAGCCGGGACGCCATCGGCCGCGAGGTGCACGCCGCGCAGCTGGTGGACCTGCGTACCGCGATCTACACGGAACCGCTGCCGCTGCACGAGGGCGCCCGGCGCTACTACCTGTCGACCAAGCCCTGAACCGGGCCGTGGGACCGGGCCGTGCCCTCAGCCCGTCGGTGAGGTCCGCGGCACCCTGAGCGTCACCCGCAGGCCGTGCGGCGCGTGGTGGGCGTACGTGATGGCGCCGCCGCCCGCCGCCAGCAGGGTCCGCGCGATGGACAGGCCCAGGCCCGAGCCCTTGACGTTCTGGTGCCGGCCCGCGCGCCAGAAGCGGTCCCCGACCCGGCTCAGCTCGTCGTCGGTCAGACCGGGGCCGCGGTCGGTGACGGTGATCTTCGAGTGGTCACCGTCGGCGGCGACGGCGACCGTGACCTCCTCACCCTCGGGGGTGAACTTCAGCGCGTTGTCGATGACGGCGTCCAGGGCGCTGGAGAGGGCCACCGGGTCCGCCCAGGCGGTGACGGCGGCCCGCTGCCCGGTGAGCCGCACGCCCTTGTCCTCGGCGAGCGGACGCCAGGCCGCCACCCGCTCGTCCGCCAGGGCGCCGATGTCGGTGAGGCGCAGGTCCGCCTCGGTGTGCTCGGCCAGCGCCAGGCCCAGCAGGTCGTCGAGGACCTGGGCCAGGCGCTTGCCCTCGGTGCGCACCGAGGCGATCTCCTCGTTTCCCTCGGGCAGTTCGAGGGCGAGGAGCTCGATGCGCAGCAGCAGGGCGGAGAGCGGGTTGCGCAACTGGTGGGAGGCGTCGGCGACGAAGGCGCGCTGCTGCTCCAGCACGTCCTCGACGTTGTCCGCCATCTCATTGAACGACCGGGCCAGCCTCCTGAGTTCCGGGGGCCCGCCGGCGGCCGCGACCCGTGACTTCATGCGCCCGGTCGCGATGTCGTGGGTGGCCGCGTCCAGAACGCGTACGGGCCGCAGCACCCAGCTGGTGAGCCGGAAGGCCGCGCCGACCGCGAGCAGCATCGCCGCCACCTCGCCGGCCGCGATCAGCAGCCAGCCGCGCAGCACCGCCGAACGCATGTGCCCGGTGGGCGAGTCGGTGACCACCACGGCGATCACATCGCCCTCGCGCACCACCGGGGAGGCCACCACGAGCCGCCCGCGCTGCCAGGGCCAGACCTGGGGCGGATCGTGGCTCCTGCGGCCCGCCAGCGCCTCTTGGAAGGCGTCACCGCCCTTGCTGTCGTCCGGCACGCCCCAGCCCGTGGGGGCGCTCGCCATGGCGACGCCGTTGCGGAAGAAGACGCCCGCGCGGATCCCGTACAGCTCGTGGTAGCGGGCGAGTTCCTCCTCCAGGGTGTCCAGGCGCTCCTTGCTGCTGGTGTCCTTGTCGTCGGCGGCGGTGACGAACTGGGCGAGCGCGGCGAAGCGCGCGGTGTCGTCGATCCGGTCGACGACGACCTTCTGCTGCTGCGCGGAGGCCACGCTGATCGCGAGCGGGAAGCCCAGCGCCACCAGGACGAGGGCGAGCAGGAAGATCAGCAGCGGCAGGAGTCGCGTACGCACCTGGGGTGTCGGGCCTTACAGCGCGGCCGGGGCGACGAGCCGGTATCCGACGCCGCGCACGGTCTCGATCAGGGCGGGCATCCGCAGCTTGGAGCGCAGCGAGGCGACGTGCACCTCCAGGGTGCGCCCCGTGCCCTCCCAACTGGTCCGCCACACCTCGCTGATGATCTGCTCGCGCCGGAAGACCACTCCGGGCCGCTGGGCGAGGAGCGCGAGGAGGTCGAACTCCTTGCGGGTGAGCTGGACACTCTCACCGGCGACGGTGACGCGCCGGGTGGGCAGCTCGATCTCCACGGGCCCGAGCCGCAGGGCGACCGCGGGGATCGCCCCGCTGTCCTCGCCCGCGGTGGTGCGGCGGCTGACGGCGTGGATACGCGCCAGCAGCTCCCCGGTGTCGTAGGGCTTGACCACGTAGTCGTCCGCGCCGAGGTTGAGGCCGTGGATGCGCGAGCGCACGTCCGCGCGCGCGGTGACCATGATCACCGGCGTGGCGGTCCGCTTGCGGATCTTCCCGCAGACTTCGTAGCCGTCCTGGTCGGGCAGTCCGAGGTCGAGCAGGACGACACCGAAGGGCTCCTTGGGGGCGCGGTCGTCGGGCAGCAGCGCCCGCAGCGCCTCCTCGCCGTTGCGCGCGTGCACGACGGCGAAGCCGTGTCTGGCGAGCACGGCGGACAGGGCCGCGGCGACGTGGTCGTCGTCCTCGACGAGCAGCAGTCTCATCGTCCCCCTTCCGTAGTCGTCGCCAGGCATGTACTCCCGCATCCACGCCCATGCCGCGGGGGTGCGTCAAGGGGACACCCACCGGAGCGCGGCATCCGTTACGGAGCCGGTATTGCGCCGTGCGCCCCCTTCACGGAGAGTGCCACCCCGCTACCGGATCGTGATGCTCAATTCTCGCTCAGATGTAATGACGCTGGTCGTAGCGGCGCACTACGTTCCTCCCCAACCGAGGAAGAGCGGAGCTGGAAGCCGATGAGCGGAGTATCAGTGACCAAGGACGTCCAGGACGCGGCACCCGCGTCGGGCGACCTGGTCGTGCTGAGCGGCGTCAACAAGCACTTCGGCGCGCTGCACGTGCTCCAGGACATCGACCTGACGATCGCGCGCGGCGAGGTCGTGGTCGTGATCGGGCCGTCGGGGTCCGGGAAGTCCACGCTGTGCCGCACCATCAACCGCCTGGAGACCATCGACTCCGGGGCGATCACCATCGACGGGAAGCCGCTGCCCCAGGAGGGCCGCGAACTGGCCCGGCTCCGCGCCGACGTCGGCATGGTCTTCCAGTCGTTCAACCTCTTCGCGCACAAGACCGTGCTGGAGAACGTCATGCTGGGCCAGACCAAGGTCCGCGGGACGGAGAAGAAGCGGGCCGAGGAGAAGGGCCGCGCCCTGCTCGACCGGGTCGGCGTGGGCAGCCAGGCCGACAAGTACCCGGCGCAGCTGTCCGGCGGACAGCAGCAGCGCGTCGCCATCGCGCGCGCGTTGGCGATGGACCCGAAGGTCATGCTCTTCGACGAGCCGACCTCCGCGCTCGACCCGGAAATGATCAACGAGGTCCTCGAGGTCATGCAGCAGCTGGCGCGCGACGGCATGACGATGGTCGTCGTCACCCACGAGATGGGCTTCGCCCGCTCCGCCGCCAACCGCGTCGTCTTCATGGCCGACGGCAGGATCGTCGAAGAGGCCGCGCCCGACCAGTTCTTCAGCAACCCGCGCAGCGACCGGGCCAAGGACTTCCTGTCGAAGATCCTTCACCACTGAGGCCGGCGAGGACCGGGAGCGGCCGCCGCGCGCCGCTCCTCCCCGACGGGCCGACGGCCCCCCATCTGAGCGATTCAAGCGATACGAGGGATGTTCACATGAAGCTCCGCCAGTCCGCCGCCTTCGCGGCGATCGCTGTGCTCGCGCTGACCGCGACCGCCTGTGGCGGCAAGTCGGGTTCCGCGGGCGACAAGCAGGCCGCCAAGCCCGGCCAGTCGGGCGCCCCGCAGCTGCCCACGTACACCGTCGCCAAGGACGTCGCCCTCGACTCCCCGACGTTCAAGTCCGCCAAGGCGCGCGGCAAGCTCATCATCGGCGCCAAGGCCGACCAGCCCTACCTGGGCTTCCAGGACCAGGCGACCAACGAGCGCTCCGGCTTCGACATCGAGCTCGCCAAGATGATCGCCGCCGACCTGGGCTTCTCCAAGGACCAGATCGAGTGGAAGACGGTCGACTCCGGCGTCCGGGAGACCGCGATCTCCAAGGGCCAGGTCGACTACTACGTCGGCACCTACACGATCAACGACAAGCGCAAGAAGCTCGTCGGCTTCGCGGGCCCGTACTACAAGGCCGGCGCCGACCTGCTGGTCCGCAAGGACGAGACGGCGATCACCGACAAGAACACGGTCAAGGGCAAGAAGGTCTGCTCGATCGTCGGCTCCACCCCGCTCCAGGAGATCAAGAAGCCGGAGTACGGCGCGAAGGTCGTCGAGCTCGCCAAGTACTCGGACTGCGTCCAGCAGCTGCTGACCAAGCAGGTCGACGCGGTCACCACCGACGACTCCATCCTCAAGGGCTACGCGGCCGCCAACTCCGGCAAGCTCAAGGTGACCGGCCACCCCTTCACGCAGGAGCCGTACGGCATCGGCATGAACAAGGACGACAAGGCGCTGCGGGACTTCGTCAACGACGCGATCGAGAAGCACGTCAAGGACGGCACCTACAAGAAGATCTACGAGGCGACGCTCGGCCTGTCCGGCGCCGGCTACGTCGACCCGCCGGCCGTCCAGCGCTACTGATCCGCTGCCACCCGTCCGGGTGGCACCGCGTCGGCGCGGCGACCGCGCCGCCGCCGACCCAGCCGGCCGAGCCGCCCTCCACGCGCGCGTGGAGGGCGCTCCCGGCCCTGCCCGCCAGCCGCCCGCCGACGCGGAGACCTCATGAACGTACTGCTCGACAACTTCTCGGAATTCCGTGACGGCTTCATAGGAACCGTGGAGATCACCGCCGTCAGTTCGGTCATCGCCCTGGTCCTCGGGCTGCTGCTGGCCGGATTCCGGGTCTCGCCGGTGCCGCCGCTGCGCTTCTTCGGCACCGCCTGGGTGACGCTGCTGCGCAACACCCCGCTGACCCTGCTGTTCCTCGTCTTCTTCTTCGTGGTCCCGGAGATCCTCTTCCCCGGGATGAGCCCCTTCCTGCTGGGTTCGCTCGCCCTCGGCTTCTACACCGCCTCCTTCGTCTGCGAGACGGTCAGGTCCGGCATCAACACCGTCCCGCTGGGCCAGGCCGAGGCCGCCCGCTCGCTCGGGATGTCGTTCACGCAGACCCTCCGCCTGATCGTGCTGCCGCAGGCCACCCGGACCGTCATTCCGCCGCTGAGCTCGATCTTCATCGCGCTCACCAAGAACTCGGCGATCGCCGGCGCCTTCAGCGTCACCGAGCTCTTCGGCTGGCAGAAGCTGATGAGCGACCAGGGTTACGACATCGTCCCCGTCTTCGTCTGGGTCGCCCTGGGCTACCTGGTCGTCACCTTCGCCATCAGCGGCGCCTTCCGTCTGCTGGAGAGCCGTATGGAGGTCGCCCGATGAGCGCCAATGTCCTCTACGACGCCCCGGGCCCCAAGGCCGTCGTACGCAACCGGATCTACGCCGTCCTCGGCTCGCTCGCCATCCTCGCGCTGCTCGCCCTGAGCATCGTGCGGCTGTCGGACAAGGGCCATCTCGCCCCCGAGATGTGGGACATCTTCAACTACTCGGGCATCCGGCAGAACATCGCCGACGGCGTCGTCGCCACCCTGAAGGCCTTCGGCCTGGCGGCGGTCGGCTCGCTGGTCCTCGGCGTCCTGCTCGCGGTCGCGCGCCTCTCCGACCACAAGCCGGTCCGCTGGGCCGCGACCGGCTTCGTCGAGCTGTTCCGGTCGATCCCGCTGCTGATCACGATCTACGCCGTCTGGGTCGGTTTCCTCACCGACTACTCGATGTGGGCGCTGGCGCTCGGCCTGTCGATCTACAACGGCTGCGTCCAGGCCGAGGTGCTGCGCGCGGGTGTCAACTCCGTGCCCAGGGGCCAGCGCGAGGCGGCGTACGCGCTCGGCATGAGCAAGACCCAGGTCATGACCAGCGTGCTCATGCCGCAGGCGGTCCGGGCGATGCTGCCGACGATCATCAGCCAGCTGGTGGTCACCCTCAAGGACACCTCGCTCGGCTTCATCATCCTGTACCCCGAACTGCTCCAGACGGCCCGTCTGATCGCGAGCAACACGCAGGTCAACGGCCAGTACCCGTACGTGTCGACGATCGTCGTCATCGGCGCCATCTACGTGGCGATGTGCATGGCCCTCTCCGGTCTCGCCACCTGGATCGAGCGGCGCGGCAGGCGCGCCAAGACCGGTATCCCCGTGGCCGAGGCGGCCGCCCCGCTGACCGCCGCCGACCCGGTCGGCGCGGTCGCGGGAACGGGCGGCGAAGCCACCGACCGGCGTGACGATACGACAAACTGACGATGTATGAGGCAGTGGCGCTCGCGTCACTGCCTCCGTCACTTGACGCAAGCACCCGCAGTGGGTTGCATACGTTCTGTGATCGTGCACCGGGTCCTCAGCGCCACCTGCCAGTCGTCCCGCCGGGCCCAGGGAGCCACGCCGTGGACCCGGTGATCGTCGTCGGCGCCGGTCCGGTCGGACTCGCGCTCGCCCTCTCCCTCGCCGCCCAGAAGGTGCCCTCCGTCGTCCTGGACGAGCAGCCGGGCGGCGAGGAGCCCCGCCCGGTCCGTACGGCCGTCCTGCGGCCCGACACGGCCGCCTTCGTGGAACGGCTGGGCTGCGCCGCGGTACGCGACGAGGGGGCCCGCTGGACGGGCTGGCGGGGCATGCGGCGCACCGCCCCGCAACGCCAGGTCTCCTTCGGCGACGGCCTCGACGGCGGCCCCTCGCCGGTCCATCTGCCCCAGCACGCCCTCACCCGCGGCCTGCGGGACGCGGCGACCGCCTCCCGGCTCGTCCGGCTGGCGCCCGCGGGCCGTCTGGACGCCCTGGAACAGGACGACGACGGCGTCGCCGCCCACACCACCGGCCCCGACGCCACCTGGTGGCGCGGCAGCTATCTGGTGGGCTGCGACGGCGCGCGCTCCACCGTGCGCAAGCTCCTCGACGTCCGCTTCGCCGGGCGTACGGCGGTGGAGCGCCACGCCGTCGTGGCCCTGCGCACCGAACTCCCCTGGCCCGGCGAGGCGTTGCTGCACCGACTGCCCCCGTGGCGTACCGCGGGAGAGGAGGTGACCGCCCGTCCGCTGCCCGAGGGGGCCTGGCGCATCGACTGGCTGCTGCCCCACCGCGCCGAACTGGTCACCCCGGACGCGCTGATGGGCCGGCTGCGCGACACGCTGGCCGGGTGGTGCGGCACGACTCCCCCGTACGAGCTGCTGGACACCGGTGTGTACACGCTGCACCACCGCCTCGCCCGGCGCTGGCGGGTGCGCCGCGCCTTCCTCGCCGGGGACGCCGCCCATCTGCTGGGCGCCGTGGGCATCCAGGGTCTCGACGAGGGGCTGCGGGACGTCTCCAACCTGGCCTGGAAGCTGGCACAGGCCTGGCACCACGGCGCCTCCGAAGTGCTGCTCGACAGCTACCAGACGGAGCGCCGCGCGAGTGTCGCCGCCCGGCTGCGCGCCGCCGACCAGGCGATGCAGGTGCTGCGCGGCGGCGGAGGGCTGCGCGCGTACCTCCCGGGCGCCGCGCGCGGCCACGACGCGCTGCTCGCCGACGGCCATCTGGGGCGAGGCCCGCTCGGCGCGCCCCCCTCCTACCCGCACTCCCCCCTCGCGCCCCCACCCGCCGAGGCGCACACACCGGTCGGCACGGAAGCGGGCGCACCGGTCGACGACGTCCCGGTCACGGCGCCGGACGGGTCGGTGGTGGCCCTGCGGGACCGGCTGGGCCGGGGCCGGCTCCTGGTGGTCCTGGTGGCGCCCGGCACCGGCGTCTGGGACCGGCGCCACTGGCTGACCGCGGGGGTGATGCCGCGTCTGACGGCCGCGGTCAACAACCTGCCCGCCGAGGCCGAGTTGCTGGTGGCCGAGGCGTATCCGGGAGCGGCGGCCCACACCGTGCTGCTCGTACGCCCCGACGGGCACCTGGTCGCGGCGTTCGCCGGGGTGTGGCCGGGCGAGCTGTACACGGCCGCCGACGCGGTGCGCGGCGGTGCCGTCGTCCACGCGCGCGCGCAGGACCGCACCGCGGACATCAATTGACCCGCCCAGGCGCACATGGTGTACTCCGGAACGTGACCGACACCGATGTGCGCCTGTGGCGGAGGGTCCATATGGACCTCGTCCGCTACGCGGGCTGCGTGTGTCGCCCGTCCTGCTGATTCGCCCCCCTGCTCCTCGCGCCGCCGGGCCGCTGTCCGGCGTACGCGCGCACACGCGAACTCCCCAGGACGGCTCCTCGTGTCATCTTCCACGCACCCCTCCACGCCCAACCCCCACGTCTCCGCCCCCGGTTCCGCCTCCCCCGCCGCGCCGAGCCAGGCGGATCTGCTCGGCTTCGTCCGCCGCACCGCCGCCGACGCCTCGCTCGTCTCCTCCCTGCCGCTCGACCCGCACGGCAGGACCTGGATCCGGCTGGAGGGGCCCGGCGGCAGCGAGGCCTGGCTGATCGGCTGGCCGCCGGGCACCGGCACCGGCTGGCACGACCACGGCGGCTCCCACGGCGCGTTCGCCACGGCGGCCGGAACGCTCACGGAGGACTCCCTGGCCGCCAGGCTGCCGACGGAGGGGTGGAAGACCCTGGAACTCGCCGCGGACATCGACCGTTCACGCAGTGTGGAGACCGGGGACGGGCGGGCCTTCGGACCCCACCATGTGCACGAGGTCAGGAACGAGTCGACGACACAGCACACGATCTCGGTCCACGCCTACTACCCGCCGCTGCCCCTGATCCGGCGCTACAGCCGTACGGGCGCGCTGCTGCGGCTCGAGCACGTCGAGCGCCCGGAGGACTGGCAGTGAGCGGACGCCCGGTGGGCATCGACGAGTTGCTGGACCGCGTCCGCGAGGGCCTGGACCGCGTCGGGCCGCGGGAGGCGCACCACGCCGCGCGGGCGGGCGAGGCGCTCCTGGTCGACATCCGGTACGCGGCGCTGCGCGAGCGCGACGGCCTGATCCCGGGGGCGCTCGTCGTCGAGCGCAATGAGCTGGAGTGGCGGCTCGACCCACGGGGCAGCCACCGCGCCCCGGAGGCCACCAGCCACGACCTGCGGATCGTGGTGATCTGCAACGAGGGCTACGCCTCGTCCCTCGCGGCGGCCTCCCTGCACCAGCTGGGGCTGCACCGGGCTACGGACCTGGTCGGCGGATTCCAGGCGTGGCGCGCGGAGGGGCTGCCGGTGACGGCACCCGTGTGAGGGCCGCTGCCGGTCGGCGGGTGAACGCCTGCGACCGGCGGCCCCGCTCTCTGCCCCAGCGGCACACCTCGTCGGCGCGGCCGCCGGAACGCCCCGCCACGACGTCCGGGTCCGTACGCCCCCGTCCGTACGCCCGATCCGACCCGTGTCCGTCCTGTCCGTTCCCTCAGAACGTCTCGTAGAGGTCGTCCGCCGTTTCGCCCTCGGCCTCCAGGGCCTGGCGGACGACCCTCAGGGCCATGCCTTCCGGGTAGCCCTTGCGGGCCAGCATCCCGGCGAGGCGGCGGATGCGGCGGTCGCGGTCCAGGCCCCGGGTGGAGCGGAGCTTGCGGGCCACCAGCTCCCGCGCGGTCTCCTCCTCCTGGTCGGAGTCGAGCTGCCCGACGGCCTCGTCGACGACCGCCGAGTCCACACCCTTGGTCCGGAGCTCCCGGGCGAGCGCCCGGCGCGCCAGGCCGCGCCCGTGGTGGCGGGACTCGACCCAGGCGTCCGCGAACGCCGCGTCGTTGATCAGTCCCACCTCCTCGAAGCGGGAGAGGACCTCCTCGGCGACCTCGTCGGGGATCTCGCGCTTCTTGAGGGCGTCGGCCAGTTGCTTACGGGTCCGGGGCGCCCCGGTGAGCAGGCGCAGGCAGATCGCCCGCGCCCGCTCGGCCGGGTCCTGCGGCGCCGGGTCCTTCTCGGCCCCCGGCGAGCCGGCACCGTCGCCGAATCCCTCCGGGCCGGCCCGTCGGGAGCCGGCCCGCTTCGGGCCCGGCCGCGCGGACCGGGCCCGGTCGGGGCCCGGCCCGTCCGGCTCGGCCCATTCGGTCCTGCGTGTCATGGTCTAGCTCTTGGCAGCGGCGGCCTTGGCCGTCTTGGCCTTGGTGGCCGGGGCGGGCACGGATGCCGCCTCCGCCTCCGGGGCCGCACCGGCCGCGTCCGCGCCGGGCTCTGCCTTCGGCTCCTCCGGCCGGACGCCGACGCCCAGCTTCTCCTTGATCTTCTTCTCGATCTCGTTGGCGAGGTCGGGGTTGTCCTTCAGGAAATTGCGGGCGTTCTCCTTGCCCTGGCCGAGCTGGTCGCCCTCGTACGTGTACCAGGCGCCGGCCTTGCGGACGAAGCCGTGCTCGACGCCCATGTCGATCAGGCCGCCCTCACGGCTGATGCCCTGGCCGTAGAGGATGTCGAACTCGGCCTGCTTGAAGGGCGGCGCGACCTTGTTCTTGACGACCTTGACGCGGGTGCGGTTGCCGACCGCGTCGGTGCCGTCCTTCAGGGTCTCGATACGGCGGATGTCCAGGCGCACCGAGGCGTAGAACTTCAGGGCGCGGCCACCGGTGGTGGTCTCCGGCGAGCCGAACATCACACCGATCTTCTCGCGGAGCTGGTTGATGAAGATCGCGGTGGTCTTGGACTGGTTCAGCGCGCTGGTGATCTTCCGGAGCGCCTGGCTCATCAGACGGGCCTGGAGGCCCACGTGGGAGTCGCCCATCTCACCCTCGATCTCCGCGCGCGGCACCAGGGCCGCGACGGAGTCGATGACGATCAGGTCGAGCGCGCCCGAGCGCACCAGCATGTCGACGATCTCCAGAGCCTGCTCGCCGTTGTCCGGCTGGGACAGGATCAGGTTGTCGATGTCGACGCCGAGCTTCTTCGCGTACTCGGGGTCCAGGGCGTGCTCGGCGTCCACGAAGGCCACCTGGCCGCCGGCCTTCTGCGCGTTCGCCACCGCGTGCAGGGTCAGGGTCGTCTTGCCGGAGGACTCCGGGCCGTAGACCTCCACCACGCGGCCGCGCGGCAGACCGCCCACGCCGAGCGCCACGTCGAGCGCGGTCGACCCGGTGGGGATGACCTCGATGGGCTCATTCGGCCGCTCGCCCAGGCGCATCACCGCGCCCTTGCCGAATTGCCGTTCAATCTGTGCGAGCGCGGCGTCGAGCGCCTTCTCGCGGTCGGTTCCTGCCATGGGTTCCACCCGGTTTGCTTGAGTCGATCGCTTCACGTCAAAGACGCTAACCCCTGCCACTGACAATGGGCCCCCGAGTCCCTCCCGCCTGTGGATAACCCCCACCGGAAACCCGGCGGAACCCAGGTGAACCCAGGGCCGCGCTTCCATATGAATGGATGTTCGATTTTGGTGTCAAGCGCACCACGCGGCCCGCGCCCGGGCATCGCGACGGCGTCCCGGGGGCGGGCGGCTACTGTGCCCGGTTCCCGCGCAGCGCCCGCCGCAGGCGCACCAGGGCGGAGTCCCCGGCCCGCTCGCGCCGGCCGTGGACGCGCGGGTCGTCCATCACGTCGTACCGCTTCACATAGGCGCCCAGGAACGCCTGGAGCGTCGCCACCGCGGGGATCGCGATCAGCGCGCCGACCGCCCCCATCAGGGCGGTACCCGCGATGACCGAGCCGAAGGCGACCGCGGGGTGGATGTCGACCGTCTTGGCGGTGAGCTTGGGCTGGAGCACGTAGTTCTCGAACTGCTGGTAGATCACCACGAAGCCGAGCACCCACACCGCGTACCAGGGGTCGACGGTGAAGGCGATCAGCATGGGCAGCGCGCCCGCCAGATACGTGCCGATGGTCGGGATGAACTGGGAGACCAGCCCCACCCAGACCGCGAGCACCGGGGCGTACGGCACGCCCAGGATCTGCAGCAGGACGTAGTGCGCGACCCCGGAGACGAGCGCCATCAGGCCGCGCGAGTAGAGGTAGCCGCCGGTCTTGTCGACCGCGAGCTCCCAGGCGCGCAGCACCTCGGCCTGGCGGGACGGCGGCAGCAGGGAGCAGACCGTGCGCCGCAGCCGGGGCCCGTCGGCCGCGAAGTAGAACGAGAACAGGAAGATCGTCAGCAGTCGGAAGAGGCCGCCCAGGACGGTGGCCGAGACGTCGAGCACACCGCTCGCGCTGTTCTGCACGTACTTCTGGAGCCAGTCCGAGTGCAGCAGGCTGTCCTGCACCTCGACCCGGGAGAGTTCGGTGTGGAAGTTCTGGTTGACCCAGCTGATCACCGAGTCGAGGTACTTGGGGAAGTGCTCGACCATGTCGACGATCTGGCCCGCCAGCATCGAGCCGAGCAGCACGATGAACCCGGCCGTCACGAGGAAGACCGCGAAGAAGACGATGAAGGTGGCGAGGCCCCGGCGCATCCCGCGAGCCGACATCCGCCCGACGGCCGGTTCCACCGCCAGGGCGAGGAAGAACGAGATCAGCACATTGATGAGCAGCCCGATGAGCTGGTGGAACGCCCAGTTGCCGAGCTGGAAGCAGGCGTAGAGCGCGAGCGCGAGCACCATGGCGCGCGGCAGCCACCGGGGCATGCGCACGGCGCCGCCGGTCCCGGGCACGGCGGGCGGCGGTCCGGCGGTCCCGCCGCCCGGAGCCGCCCCGGGCGCGGTGGGGACGTCACCCGCGCCCGCGTGCGGGGCCGCGCCCCCGGCCTCGGGCGGGCGCCCGCTCGCGGAACGCGCCCCGCTCGCGGAACGCGCCTCTCCGCCGGGTCCTCGGTCGTCCCGGGCCGGGCCGTCGGCCGGGCGGTCTGTCTGGGTGTCGCTCTCGTCAGTGGGTGCCACACGGCAAGTCTCGCCCATGCCCCGCACAGCGCGGGCCGTCAGCCCCGGATCGTCACCGCTTGTGCGCGGGCACGTCCATGGCGGCGCACACCGCCCGCCAGACGTCCTTGGTCTCCCAGCCCGCGTCGAGCGCCTCGTGCACGGTGCGATGGCCGAGCTCGGCGATCACGTGGTCGCGCGCGAAGGAGTCGGCGTAGGCGGCGCCGAAGTGCTCGGCCATCCGCTCCCAGAAAATCGTCAACCGCATGACACCAGTATCCCGCCCCTGAGAGTGCAGCCGAGGCCGTCCGGCTCGCGCGCGGCGCCGCGCGCCCTACGGTCGGACCATGGCCGGATCCGGAACATCACCCGCGACTGTCCGCACGTCGCGCGCGCCCCGCACACCGCTCGCCCGAGCCGAGCACTTCGTGTGGCTGACGGCCCGTGTGCTGGAGCAGCGGCGGTTCGCGCACCACTTCCTCGGCGGCGGCGCCGACCCCGTGGAGACCGCACTCGCCGCCTACCAGAACGACGACGGGGGCTACGGGCACGCGCTGGAGCCCGATCTGCGCGGCCCCGTCAGCCAGCCGCTGCACACCGCGCACGCGCTGCGCGTCCTGGACTCCGTCGCGCGCGTGAGCGGCCGGGGGACGGAACGGGTCTGCGGCTATCTGACGGCGGTCTCGACGCGGGACGGCGCCCTGCCCGCGCTGCACCCGTCGGCGCGCGGCTACCCCGTCGCGCCCTTCGTGCGGATCGTCGACGACCCGCCCAGCGAACTGCTGGCCACCGGCCCGGTGGTCGGGCTGCTCCACCGCAACGAGGTGTGGCACGCCTGGCTCTTCCGGGCCACGGACTTCTGCTGGGCGGCCGTCGACGCCCTGGAGAAGTCGCACCCGTACGAGATCGAGGCGGCGGTCGCCTTCCTGGACGGGGTGCCGGACCGCGCGCGGGCCGAGGCGGCGGCGGCCCGGCTCGGGCGCCTGGTGCGCGAGCAGCGGCTGGCGGTGCTCGATCCGGACCGGCTCGGGGACTTCCCGGTCGCGCCCGGATACGCCCCGGCCGAGCACCACTTCCCGCACGACTACGCGCGCGTACCGCAATCCCTGGCCCGCCGCTGGTTCACGGACGAGGAGATGGCGCGCTCGCTCGACCACCTCGCGGCCGAGCAGCGGGAGGACGGCGGCTGGCCGATCCACTGGCGCGAGTGGGCGCCGGGCACCGCTCTGGAGTGGCGGCCGGTCGTGACGATCGAGGCGCTGCGGACCCTGCGCGCGCACGGCCGCGCGATCGACTGAGGCGGAGCTCCGGAACACCCGCCCGCCCCGGTACGGGACGGGCGGACGCCTCGCGTACGGACCTCGGGGACGCCCTCAGCCGCCCAGGGCCCGCACCGCGGCGGTCACCAGGACGGCGGCGGCGACGATGACCAGGAAGGGGGCGCGCAGCATCAGGGCGACGGCCGCGGCCGCCAGCCCCGCTCCCCTGGCGTCGAGGACCAGGGCGTGGCCGCTGCTGAAGGTCTGCTGGGCGGTGAGGGCGGCCAGCAGGGCGACCGGGAGCAGGGCGGCGAGCCGTCGCACCAGGGGCCGCTCCAACGCCCCGGCGGGGACCAGGAGGCCGAGGAGCTTGACCAGGTAGCAACTGACGGCGGTGGCGGCGATGGCGAGCCAGATGTTCAACGCCCCGCCCCCTTCGTGGAGTTCCCGCCGGCCGGAGCGGAGTCCGGGCCGGTCCCGCCGCTCTTCTTCGCCGCGTCCGCGCGCCCCTTCAGGAACAGCACGACGGGCGCGGCGAGGGCGGCCACCAGGACCGGCGCCCCGGCGGGCAGCACCGGCAGGAGGCCCAGGGCCAGCAGGACCGCGAGCCCGGCGGTGATCCGTTCCGTGGCGGTGGTGAGCATCGGCGCCAGCAGTGCCAGGAAGACGGCGGGGCTCGCCGCGTCCAGCCCCCACGCGTCCGTGTCCCCGATCGCCTCCGCGCCTAGGGCCCCGGCCAGGGTCGTCAGGTTCCACAGCACATAGAGCGTGAGTCCGGTGACGGTGAAGCCGATCCGCGCGGCCCGCCGGGTGGGCTGGGCGAGGGTCACGGCGGTCGTCTCGTCGATGACCCACTGGGCGGCGAGGGGCCGCACCGCGCGCGGGAGCGCGAGCAGCTGCGACAGCCGCAGTCCGTAGAAGGCGTTGCGTACGCCCAGGAAGAAGGCTCCGGCCGCCGCGGTGAACGGGTTGCCGCCCGCCGCGAGCGCCCCCACCAGGGCGAACTGCGAGGCGCCGGTGAAGACCAGAAGGCTGAGCGCGCACGTCTGAAGGAGGGTGAGTCCCGAGCCCGCCGAGGTCACCCCGAAGGCGAAGCCGGAGAGCCCGACGGCGATGCCGACGCCGAGGGCGTCCCTGACCACGGCGGAGTCGGGCTTGTGCTCGCCCGCGACGGCGGGGTCCGGCCCGGCACCCCTGCCGGGGGAGCTTTCGGACCCCGCGTCCTCGGGGCGTATGTCTGGGAATGCTGACTGTTCTCCTGCCACGTCCCGGACGCTACGCGGGGAGGGCTTACGCGTTCTTGTACGTTCTTGCGCGCTCCCTGCGGTACACCCCCGGCGTCACGCCCACGATGCGGGTGAAGTGGCGGTTGAGGTGCGGCTGGTCGGTGAAGCCCACGGCCACGGCGGCCTCCGCGGGCGCTGTCCCGGCCTCCAGGAGCAGCCTGGCGCGCCGGACGCGCTCGCCGGTGAGCCAGGTGTGCGGGGGCAGTCCGTAGGCGCCCTTGAAGGCGCGCAGCAGGGCGAACGGGCTGGTCCCGAGGCCGTGGGCGAGCCGCTCCAGGGACGGCGGGTCGGTGAGGCGCTCCTCCAGGAGGGCCCGGGCGGCCGCAGCCGTTCGGGCGCCCGCCGATCCGGTGGTGCGCGCGGGCAGGGAGCGTCCGTGGCGGCGCAGCAGCCGGGCGACGACGATGCGGAACACCGTGTCGGCGGCGAGCGCGTTACCCTGTTCGGCCGCCCGGTGCACCTCGTGGATGAGCAGCGCGGTGTCCGGGTCCTCGACGATGGTCTCGGCGAACCCCACGCTCCCGCGCAGGGTGGTGACCTCGGCGGCGAGGTCGGCTATGAGCCGCGAGGACGGGTAGAGCGTGGCGTACGTCCAGCCCTCGGGGACACCGGCGTGGGCCGAGTGCGGCACCTCGGGGTTGATCATGACAACAGTGCCCGGGCGCGCCCGTACGGTCTCGCCGGGCAGCACGACGTCCTCGATCCCGCCGCGCACCGCGCCGAGGACGAAGCCCTCGTGGCTGTGGCGGGAGAAGGAGTGGCTGACGTAGCGGGCGTGCAGCAGTTCGAGGCCCGGCAGCCCCGGGTACCGCCAGTGCCGTGCCCACTCCTCGGCCGCGCTCATATCCGTATTCTCGCAGCTCCGGGCCATTGTCAGTGGGTGGGTGCACGATGGGGACCATGGCAAGGACAGCGCTGGACTCCTTCTCTCCCGCGACCAGGAGCTGGTTCACGGGTGCCTTCACCGCGCCCACGGCCGCTCAGGAAGGGGCCTGGCGGGCGATCTCCGAGGGGTCGGACGTGCTGGTGGTGGCGCCGACCGGCTCGGGCAAGACCCTCGCCGCGTTCCTGGCCGCGCTGGACGGGCTGGCCGCCGCTCCACCGCCCGCCGAGCCGAAGAAGCGCTGCCGCGTGCTGTACGTGTCGCCGCTGAAGGCGCTGGCGGTGGACGTCGAGCGCAATCTGCGTTCCCCGCTCACCGGCATCCGCCAGGAATCGGTGCGCCTGGGGCTGCCGGAGCCGGAGGTGCGGGTGGGGATCCGGTCCGGTGACACCCCGCCCGCCGAGCGCCGCGCCATGTCGACCCGGCCGCCGGACATCCTGATCACCACCCCCGAATCGCTGTTCCTGATGCTCACGTCCTCCGCGCGCGAGGCGCTGTCGGGCGTGGAGACGGTGATCCTGGACGAGGTGCACGCGGTGGCGGGCACCAAGCGCGGAGCCCATCTGGCCCTGTCCCTGGAGCGGTTGGACGAGCTGCTGGCCCGGCCGGCCCGCCGGATCGGCCTGTCGGCGACCGTCCGCCCGGTGGACGAGGTGGCGCGCTTTTTGTCGCCGCAGCGCAAGGTGGAGATCGTCCAGCCGCGCTCCGCCAAGGAGTTCGACCTGTCGGTGGTCGTGCCGGTGGAGGATCTGGGCGAGCTGGGCGGCGCCCCTGCGGCCGACGCGGCCGAGGGCGCGGAGAAGCCCTCGATCTGGCCGCATGTGGAGGAGCGCATCGTCGACCTGGTGCAGGCGCACCGCTCGACGATCGTCTTCGCCAACTCCCGCCGGCTCGCCGAGCGGCTGTGCAACCGGCTCAACGAGATCGCGCACGAGCGGGCCACGGCCGCCGCGCTGGAGGCGGGCGAGTCCGTCGTGCCGCTGGGGGAGGCCCACTCCCCCGCCGAGGTGATGGCCCAGTCGGGAGCGGCCAAGGGCGCGCCGCCCGTCCTCGCGCGCGCCCATCACGGCTCGGTCTCCAAGGAGCAGCGCTCCCTGGTCGAGGAGGACCTCAAGGCGGGCCGGCTGCCCGCCGTGGTCGCCACCTCCAGCCTGGAGCTGGGCATCGACATGGGCGCGGTGGACCTGGTCGTCCAGGTCGAGTCGCCGCCCTCGGTCGCCTCCGGCCTCCAGCGGGTGGGCCGCGCCGGCCACCAGGTGGGCGCCGTCTCCACGGGAGTGGTCTTCCCCAAGTACCGGGGCGATCTGGTGCAGTCGGCGGTGGTGACCGAGCGGATGCGTTCGGGAGCCATCGAGTCGCTGCGGATCCCGTCCAACCCCCTGGACGTCCTGGCCCAGCAACTGGTCGCGATGACGGCGCTGGACAGCTGGCAGGCGGACGACCTGCTGGCCCTGGTCCGCCGGGCGGCTCCCTTCGCGGCCCTTCCGGAGTCGGCGTTCACGGCCGTCCTGGACATGCTGGCGGGCCGCTATCCCTCGGACGCCTTCGCCGAGCTGCGCCCGCGCGTGGTCTGGGACCGCGTGGCGGGTACGGTCACGGGCCGCCCCGGCGCGCAGCGCCTGGCGGTGACGTCCGGCGGCACCATCCCGGACCGCGGCCTCTTCGGCGTCTTCCTCGCCGGATCCGACCCCAAGAAGGGCGGCGGCCGGGTCGGCGAGCTCGACGAGGAGATGGTCTACGAGTCGCGCGTGGGCGATGTGTTCACGCTGGGCACCACGTCCTGGCGGATCGAGGACATCACCCGCGACCGCGTACTGGTCTCCCCCGCCCCCGGTGTGCCGGGCAGGCTGCCCTTCTGGAAGGGCGACCAGCTGGGCCGCCCGCTCGAACTGGGGCGCGCGCTGGGCGCGTTCCTGCGCGAGGTCGGCTCCCTCAGCGCCGAGGACGCGCGGCTTCGGCTGCTGAGCGCGGGCCTGGACGCCTGGGCCGCGGACAACGTGATCGCCTACCTCGACGAGCAGCGCCGCGCCTGCGGCCATGTCCCCGACGACCGCACGATCCTCGTCGAGCGGTTCCGCGACGAGCTGGGCGACTGGCGGGTCGTCATCCACTCCCCCTTCGGCGCCCAGGTGCACGCGCCCTGGGCACTGGCCCTCGGCGCCCGCCTCGCCGAGCGGTACGGGATGGACGCCCAGGTGATGCACGCCGACGACGGCATCGTGCTGCGGCTGCCCGACGCCGATCTGATGGGCCTCGACCTGCTCGACCGGGACCCGGGCCACCTGGACTCGACGTTCGACAGCGAGCAGGCACCGGTCGGCGCCGCGGACGCCGTCTTCGACAAGGGCGAGATCGAGCAGATCGTCACCGAGCAGGTCGGCGGCTCGGCGCTGTTCGCCGCCCGCTTCCGTGAGTGCGCCGCGCGCGCGTTGCTGCTGCCGCGGCGCAACCCCGGCAAGCGGACCCCGCTGTGGCAACAGCGCCAGCGCGCGGCCCAACTGCTCCAGGTGGCGAGCGAGTTCGGCTCGTTCCCGATCGTCCTGGAGGCCGTCCGCGAGTGCCTCCAGGACGTCTTCGACGTACCGGGTCTGACCGAGCTGATGGGCGACCTGGAGGCCCGCCGGGTCCGCCTTGTCGAGGTGACCACGCCCGAGCCGTCGCCCTTCGCGCGTTCGCTGCTCTTCGGCTACGTCGCCCAGTTCCTGTACGAGGGCGACTCGCCGCTGGCCGAGCGGCGGGCCGCCGCCCTCTCGCTCGACTCGCATCTGCTGGCGGAGCTGCTCGGCCAGGCGGAGCTGCGCGAGCTGCTGGACGCGGAGGTCCTCACCGAGCTGGAGCAGGAGCTCCAGTGGCTCACCGAGGACCGCCGCGTCAAGGACATGGAGGGCGTCGCCGACCTGCTGCGGGTCCTGGGCCCGCTGACGGACGAGGAGCTGGTCGCGCGCGGGGCCGAGGCACAGTGGTCCCAGGAGCTCGCGTCCGCCCGCCGCGCCATCCGGGTCCGGCTCGGCGGCGCCGAGCACTGGGCGGCGATCGAGGACGCCGGCCGGCTGCGCGACGCGCTGGGCACGGCGCTGCCGGTCGGCGTGCCCGAGGCGTTCATGGAGCCGGTCAAGGACCCCCTCGGCGACCTCCTGTCACGGTACGCGCGCACGCACGGCCCGTTCACCTCGGCCACGGCCGCCGCCCGGTTCGGCCTCGGCACGGCCGTCACCGAGGGCGCGCTGCAACGGCTGGGGGCGAGCGGACGGGTGGTGCAGGGCGAGTTCCACCCGGCGGGGCTCGGGCAGGAGTGGTGCGACGCGACGGTGCTGCGCAGGCTGCGGCGCCGTTCCCTGGCGGCGCTGCGCCACGAGCTCGAACCGGTACCACCCGCGGCCCTTGCCACCTTCCTGCCCCAGTGGCAGCACCTGGGGAGCAACAGCCTGCGCGGTATCGACGGACTGGCCCGGGCCGTCGAGCAGTTGCAGGGCGCCGCCGTGCCCGCGTCTGCCCTGGAGAAGCTGGTGCTGCCGTCCCGGATCTCCGACTACGGACCGGGCATGCTCGACGAGCTCACCACCACCGGCGAGGTCCTGTGGGCCGGGGCGGGCGCCCTTCCGGGCAAGGACGGCTGGGTCTCGCTGTTCCTCGCGGACGCGGCGCCCCTGCTGCTTCCGGCGCCGCACCCCCTGGAGCTCACCGCGCTGCACGAGTCGGTGCTGACCGCCCTCGCTCCCGGGTACGGGCTGTTCTTCCGCCAGATCGCCGACCAGGTCCGCGCGACCACGCACCCGGAGGCGACCGACCTCCAGCTGGCCGACGCCGTGTGGGACCTGGCGTGGTCGGGGCGGCTCACCAACGACACGCTGGCGCCCCTGCGGGCGCTGCTGGGATCGGGCCGCACCGCCGGGTCCACGGCGCACCGGGCCAAGCGGACCGTTCCGCGCGGGCGGTACGGGTCGCTGACGGCGGCGGCGCGGTCCGCCTCGCGCACCGGGCCGCCGACGGTGTCGGGGCGCTGGTCCCTGCTGCCCGCCCGCGAGCCGGACCCCACGCACCGGGCGCACGCCCTGGCCCGGACGCTCCTCGACCGCCATGGTGTGGTCACCCGGGGCGCCGTCGCGGCCGAGGGGGTCGAGGGCGGCTTCTCGGCCACGTACCGCATCCTGGCGGCGTTCGAGGACAGCGGGCAGGCGCGGCGGGGCTATGTGGTCGAGGGGCTGGGGGCGGCCCAGTTCGCGATGGACGGGGCGGTGGACCGGCTGCGGGCGGCGGCCACCGCGCGCGACCGCGCGGAGGCGCGCCCGGTGCCGCGGGGGGTGGTGCTGGCGGCGGCAGACCCCGCCAACGCGTACGGGGCGGCTCTTCCCTGGCCAGAGCCGCCGTCGGGGGCCGGGCACAAGCCGGGCCGCAAGGCGGGGTCGATGGTGGTCCTGGTCGACGGTGAGCTCACGCTCTACATGGAGCGCGGCGGCAAGTCCCTGCTCGTCTGGCCGTCCGAGCCCGACGATCCGGCGCTGCTGGCGGCGGTGGAGTCGCTGGCGGGTGCGGCTCGGGCGGGGCGGCTGGGGACGGTGATGCTGGAGCGGGTCAACGGCGAGGCCGCGCTCACGGCGCCGATGGCGGGGGCGCTGGAGGGGGCGGGGTTCGTGCCTACGCCGCGGGGGTTGCGTTTGCGGCCTTGATCCCCCACCCCGCCCCTTCCCCAAACCCCTCCGGGGGCGGGGTGGGGTGGGGGTGGGGGTGGGTGAAGATTCCCCCGGGGCCAAGCCACGGGCGCTGCGGGCTACGCCCAGGACCACGCTTTCGTCTGCGGACCGTGCTGGGCCGCTCGCGCAGTTCCCCGCGCCCCTGAGGGGTTCCGCCGCCCCCGGGAACCGACGCTCGGCCCGAACTTCTAAAGGCCGCAAGAAACCGCACGAGCAGCCCCCAGCGCCCCACAGACGAACAGAACGGTTCACCGCGAGGCACAGGGGCCCCAGCGCCACCCCCACAGACCCACCAACCCCAAGGGGCGCGAGGAACTGCGCAACCAGCCCCCACCACCCCGCAGCCCAACACAACCCAGACACCGCCGCCCCCACCCCACCCCCAGGGGCGCGGGGAACTGCGCAAACAACCCCCACCACCCCACAGACGCACCCACCCGCAAAGCCCCGCCCCCAGCCCGCCCCGCCCCTGCCCTGCACAATGGCTTCATGCCCGAAGGAGACACCGTCTGGCAGGCCGCCCGTCGGCTCGACGCCGCGCTCGGCGGATGCGAGCTGATCCGGTCCGATCTGCGCGTGCCCCGGCTCGCGACCGTGGACCTGACGGGGCGCACCGTCCTGGACGTCACCCCGCGCGGCAAGCACCTGCTCACCCGTATCGAGGGCGGCCTCACCCTCCACTCCCATCTGCGCATGGAGGGCACCTGGCGCATCTTCGCGCCCGGGGAACGCTGGCGGGGCGGCCGGAGCGACCAGATCCGGGCGATCCTGGGCACCCAGGAGCGTACGGCGGTCGGATACCGGCTGGCCGTCCTGCAACTGCTCCGCACCCGCGACGAGCACCGCGTCGTGGGCCACCTCGGCCCCGATCTGCTCGGCCCGGACTGGGACCCGGAGCTCGCCCTGAGCAACCTGCTCCGGGACCCCGCCAGGCCCCTCGGCGAGGCACTGCTCGACCAGCGCAACCTCGCGGGCATCGGCAACATCTACAAGTCCGAGATCTGCTTCGCGGTCCGGGCGGTGCCCTGGCTGCCCGTGGGCGACGTCGCCGACCCCGTCCGCATCGTCGTCGCCGCCAAGAAGATCATGGAAGCGAACCGGGAGCGTACGTCCCGGCAGGTGTACGTGTACGGACGCGGCGGGCGCCCCTGCCCCCGCTGCGGCACCGCCCTGCGCGCCACCACCCTGCGCGACCCGGCCGGCAGCGAGCGCCCCACCTACTGGTGCCCCCGGTGCCAGCCCAGCCCGCCGGTGTCCGCCCGGGCCGAACGCACCGGCGGCTGACGCGGAAGCCCGGCACGGCGGCGGTGCGGGACCGCGGCCGGGGGCGGGGGCCTCCCCGCACACAGCAGTTGACGCCCCGTCAGCTCCCGCCGTACCGTCCCCGCATGCCCCTCTCGGCGTACGACCTCACCGACCGGACCGCCTTCGTGACCGGCGCCGGCGGCGGTATCGGGCGGGCCAGCGCCGTCCTGCTCGCGGAGGCGGGCGCTGTCGTGCACTGCGCCGACCTCGACGAGCAGGGCCTCCAGGGCACCCGCGAGCTGATCGCCAAGGCGGGCGGCACCGCGCACACCCATGCGCTCGATGTGACCGACCGCACCCGGCTGCGCGCGGCCGTCCGGGGCGCGGGCCGCATCGATGTCCTGGCCGCCGTCGCCGGGATCATGCACACCAGCACGGTCCTCGACACCGACGACGCCGACCTCGACCGCGTTCTCGCGGTCAACTTCAAGGGTGTGCTGCACTCCTGCCAGGAGGCCGCCCGCGTGATGATCGAGAACGACACGCCCGGCAGCATCATCACCATGGCGTCCGGAGCCGACGACTCCGCCGGCGCCGGGCTGTTCTGCTACAGCGCCTCGAAGGCGGCCGTCGTCCAGCTGACCAAGACCCTCGCCACCGAGCTCGGCCCGCACGCCATCCGCGTCAACGCCATAGCGCCGGGCTGGGTCCGTACACCGATGACCGAGCGCCACTCCACCGAGCACCAGCGGCGGATCGAGTCGACGATGGTCCGGCTCTCCCCGCTCGGGCGGGTCGGCGAGCCCGAGGACATCGCGCACACCGTGCTTCACCTCGCCTCGGACGCGTCCTCGTTCACGACGGGTCAGATTCTGCGTCCGAACGGCGGCGTCGCGATGCCCTGGTGACCGCGGGGCCCGTGACATGGACCGGCAGGAGGCTCAGGCCCCAGCCGCCCGCCGCCACGGTGCCTTCCAGCACCCCGGCCTCGTCGGGCGCCGCCAGCAGGCGCACCACCGCCCACCACCACAGCGCCCCCACCACGAGCGCCGGCACCCATCGCACCGCCACTGCCATGGCCGCCTCCTCGGGCCGACGCTAGACCGCTCCCCCGTTCACCGGGAGGGCGCACCGGGTACCACCCCGGCGCGCATGCCGCCCCACACGCCCCGCGAGCCGGCCCGGGCTCTCGGGCCCGTCAGCCGTGGCCCATCAGCCGTGGCCCATCAGCCGCCGACCAGTCGGCCGGCGGCCCGTCACCACTCGCCCGTCAGCCGCTCTCCGCCTGGAACATCCACGCGTGCTTCTCCAGGTCCGCCGTCAGCCCGATGAGCACGTCCTGGCTGACCGGGTCCGGGTCGCCGGTGACGTCGATCCGCTCACGCATCTTCGCCACGACCGCGCCCAGCGCGTCGACCAGGGTCCGTACCGCGTCCCCGTCCTTGATCCAGCCGGTGGGCACCTTGCCGATCGCGCTCGTCGAGGACACGGTCGCCGCCCGGCCGTCCGGAGTGACCCCGAGCGCCGCGGCCCGCTCGGCCACGGTGTCGGAGTGGAGCCTGGCGGTGTCGACCACGTCGTCGAGCTGGAGGTGCACGGAACGGAAGCGCGGCCCGACGACGTTCCAGTGGACCTGCTTGGCGACCAGCGCCAGGTCCACGAGGTCGACGAGCGCGCCCTGCAGAGCGTCACCCACCACCTTCAGGTCGGTCTCGGACAGCGAGCTCTTCACGACAGACATGCGTGCACTCCGTTCCGTATGCGGTGGCTTGCCTCTGCACGGGCTCACGTCCGCATCGGCTCCCCGCGCTTCCCACCCACCTTTACACACAACCCTCAAAGGGGGCATTCCGGGAATTCGGTACAGGAGTGGGGCCCGGCAGGGCCCAGCGGGAGGGAAGCCCCGCACAAGAAGCGCCGGAAGCGCGAAAAGAAGCCCCGGCCGGTCAACAGACCGGCCGGGGCCACTCGCAGAAAGAGCCCGACAGCGTCAGGCCGCGACGACGTCCACCGCTTCCGCGGGCGCCTTGATCGTCACACGCTCGGTCGGGACGCCGGTCACCGACGTCACGGAGATCGAATTGAGCATCGGACGTACCGGTGCAGGCACCGGGTCGCTCGCCGCCGCCGAGGCAGCGAGCTCGGCAAGTGCCAGCTCGTCGCTCACTTCTCGCATGAGCTCGGACATCCGTACGTCAAGCGCGTCGCAGATGGCGGAGAGCAGCTCGGAGGAAGCCTCCTTCTGCCCCCGCTCCACCTCGGAGAGATAGCCGAGTGAGACTCGGGCGGACGAGGAGACTTCGCGCAGAGTACGGCCCTGGCGCTGGCGCTGCCGACGCAGCACGTCACCCAGCAGGCGACGGAGCAGAATCATCGGTGGCTCCCTCCTCGGACCGCGTAGCCGCATCCTTCACGCCCCACCGTACCGCCTCGCGCTGCGGCCGTGCGGGGAGCGATGTCGTGTTCACTCAGGGCTGCAAACATCAATTCCCCCCGTTCTGTTCCGTATCCTGTGCCCGCGCATCTTCGCGGAGTTCACCGGCGAGCAGGTCGAGCACGCTCCGTACACTCTCCCTACGGATTTCCTCCCTGCCGCCGTTCAACCGCAGAGCGACACTTTTCCCGGTCCCGTCCGGCCCCTCGACCGCCACGTGGACCGTCCCCACGGGCTTGCCGTCCTGGGGCTCGGGGCCCGCGACGCCGGTGGTCGACACACCCCAGTCGGCGCCCATCAGCCGCCGCACACCCGCCGCCATCTGCCGCGCGACCTCGCCGTCCACGGCTCCGCGCTCCGCCAGTAGGGCCGCGTCGACGCCCAGGACCTTCTGCTTGGCCTCCGTGGCGTAGGCCGTCACCGAGCCGAGGAAACCCGCCGAGGCGCCCGGGGCCTCGGTCAGCTCCGCGGCCACCAGGCCGCCGGTCAGCGACTCCGCGGCCGCGACCGTCTGCTCACGTTCCGTGAGCAGTTGCATGATCCGCGCAGCTTCTTTCACCGGCCCGGTCCCTCCACGGCGGCCTCGGCGGCGCGCGCCGCGCGCTGTGCGGCGAGCCCCTTGCGCCTCAGTACGACCGCCTGTCGCACGTAGTCCAGTCCCGTGACGACCGTCAGCACCACGGCGATCGCCATCACCCAGAAGCGCAGGGTCGCCAGTGGACCCGTCAGCGCCAGTACATACATACCCGTCGCCGTGCCCTGGGCGAGGGTCTTCAGTTTCCCACCGCGGCTGGCGGGAATCACGCCGTGCCTGATGACCCAGAAACGCATGAGCGTGATCCCGAGTTCCCGGAACAGGATCACCCCGGTCACCCACCACGGCAGATCGCCCAGCGAGGAGAGGCAGACCAGCGCGGCGCCCATGATCGCCTTGTCCGCGATCGGGTCCGCGATCTTCCCGAAGTCGGTGACCAGGTTGTACGTCCGGGCCAGATGGCCGTCGAAGATGTCCGTGATCATGGCGACGGCGAACGCCGCCCACGCCCAGGCCCGCCAGGCCGGGTCGTACCCGCCGTCCTGCAGCATCAGCACCACGAAGCCCGGCACGAGTACCAGCCGGGCCATGGTGAGGAGGTTCGCGACGTTCCAGAGGCTCGCCTGGTTGACGGCCGCCGCGCCCAGCTTGCCGCCGGGCGCCGGCGCCCGGCCGGTACCGCCCGCTGCGGATGCCGGGACTCCGGTCATCTGGCCGCCTCCTCAGGGATGTCGAGACTGGTCACCACCAGGTCGACGCCCTCGGCGGCGACGACCTTCGCCTCGACGATACGGCCCGGCGTCAGTCCGGCGCCCTGCGTGAACCGCACTTGACCGTCGGTCTCCGGCGCCTGGTGCTCGGCGCGGCCGATCACCCCGTCCTCGCCGTCGACCGACTCGACCAGCACCCGGACGGTGTCGCCGACGCGCTCCTCGGCGCGCTGGGCGGTGAGCTCCTCGGCGAGCCGCGACAGGTGGTCGAGCCGCTCCGCGATCACCTCGGCGTCCAGCTTGTTCTCGTAGGTGACGGCCTCGGTGCCCTCCTCGTCGGAGTAGCCGAAGACGCCGATGGCGTCGAGGCGGGCAGCGGTGAGGAAGCGTTCCAGCTCCTGGAAGTCGGCCTCGGTCTCACCGGGGAAACCGACGATGAAGTTGGAGCGGACACCCGCCAGCGGGGCCTTGGCGCGGATCGTCTCCAGCAGCTCCAGGAAGCGTTCGGTGTCACCGAAGCGCCGCATGGCCCGCAGCACCCCGGGGGCGGAGTGCTGGAAGGAGAGGTCGAAGTACGGGACGACCTTGTCGGTCGAGGTCAGCACGTCAATCAGGCCGGGGCGCATCTCGGCGGGCTGGAGGTAGCTGACGCGCACCCGCTCAATGCCCTCGACGGCCGCGAGCTCGGGCAGCAGCGTCTCCAGGAGGCGGATGTCACCGAGGTCCTTGCCGTACGAGGTGTTGTTCTCGGAGACCAGCATGACCTCCTTGACGCCCTGCTCGGCCAGCCAGCGCGTCTCGCCCAGTACGTCCGAGGGGCGGCGCGAGATGAAGGAGCCGCGGAAGGACGGGATGGCGCAGAACGAGCAGCGGCGGTCGCAGCCGGAGGCCAGCTTCACCGAGGCGACGGGGCTGGTGTCGAGGCGGCGGCGCAGCGGGGCGCGCGGACCGGACGCGGGGGCGACGCCCTCGGGCAGGTCCTCGGGGGCGCTCTCCTGGGCCTCCTGGGCGTGGCCGGGCAGCGCCACGGCGGCGCCCTGGCGCTCGACGGGGCTCAGGGGCAGCAGCTTGCGCCGGTCGCGCGGGGTGTGCGCCTCCACGCTCCCGCCGCTGAGGATGGTCTGGAGGCGGCCGGAGATGTCGGCGTAGTCGTCGAAGCCGAGCACGCCGTCGGCCTCGGGAAGCGCGTCGGCGAGTTCCTTGCCGTACCGCTCGGCCATACAGCCGACCGCGACCACGGCCTGGGTCCTGCCGTGATCCTTGAGATCGTTGGCTTCGAGGAGGGCGTCGACGGAGTCCTTCTTGGCGGCTTCGACGAACCCACAGGTGTTGACGACGGCGACATCCGCGTCCGCGGCGTCCTCGACGAGCTCCCAGCCGTCCGCTGCCAAGCGGCCTGCAAGCTCCTCCGAGTCCACCTCGTTACGGGCGCAGCCGAGAGTGACAAGGGCGACGGTACGGCGTTCGGGCATGGACTCAAGACTACTTTGTCCCGGCCCGGGTCCCCGCCGCGAGGGCTGATCAAGGAACCCGCGGCCGTACGGCGCCGGGGCGCGGCGCCCCCGGTCAGCCGACGACCGGGTCGCCCTTGGTGTAGGTCAGCCGCTCGACCTGGCCGTCACCGAACTGGTCCTCGACCTTCTTGCCGTTGACGTAGAGCTCGATCGCCCCGGCGTTGCCGAGGATCAAGTCGATCTTCTCGCCGTCCACGAAGGTCTTCGACTCGCCCTTCTCCAGGAGGCCGTCGTAGAGCACCTGACCGTTGTGCGCCTTGGCGGAGATCCAGCTCTTGTCGGAGATGGCGCTCAGCTTGACGGTGACCTTGTCCTGCGGGGCCGCCGCGATGGCGCTGTCGGAGGGGACCGGGGGCTTGGACACCGGCGGGCTGGGGACGGGCTTGGGGCTCGGGCTGCGCTGCTGCGTCTGGGTGGGCCCTTCGGCCACCTGGGTGCCCCTGCTCTTGGCGTCGCCGTCGCCGCTGAACATCGTGAAGCCGACGAAGCCGACGACCACCACGATCGCGGCGACCATGGCGGCGGTCCAGTTCGGCCGGCGCCGCTCGGGCCGGATCCGCTCGGCCTCGAACATGGGTGCGGCGGGCGTGGGCTCGGGACGGCCGCCGTGGTCGGCGTCGTACTGCGCGACCAGGGGCTCGGGGTCCAGGTGGACGGCCCGCGCCACGGTGCGGATGTGTCCGCGCGCGTACACATCGCCGCCGCAGCGGGAGAAGTCGTCGTCCTCCAGGCCGTGGACGATCGGGATGCGCACTCTTGTGATCGAACTGACCTCGTCCACGGTCAGTCCCGCCGCGATACGGGCCTGCTTGAGCGCGTGCCCGATCGTCGGCCGGTCGTCGTCAGCAAAGGAGGGCCGGTCGTCGTCGCCGAGGGAAGGCCGGTCGTCTTCGGGGAAGTTGCCGATGGACACGGGGGCGCCTTTCGAGCGTGAGCCACCTGCTGGAGGTTCAGTCTAGGGGGGGTACGAAAGGGTGGGGCAACCGGGAGGGTGGAGTTTGTACGCCATAGGAATGGCCTCCTCCCTTCCTCCTAACGGGTCAGGAGGGGGGCATGTTCCTGGTCTTCCCTCAACTGGACGTACGACCGGGGAAAACGGTTGCCCCACGCTCCCCTGCGCGTGCTCCATTCGGCCGCGTGACCGACCCCTTCGGGCCCGCCCGGGGCCATCAGGGAGCCTCCCCCCGGATGACCGCCAGCACACCGTCGAGTTCGTCCGGTTTGACCAGGACGTCGCGCGCCTTGGAGCCCTCGCTGGGGCCCACGATCCCGCGCGACTCCATCAGGTCCATCAGCCGGCCGGCCTTGGCGAAGCCGACCCGCAGCTTGCGCTGGAGCATCGAGGTCGAACCGAACTGAGTGGAGACCACCAGCTCCGCGGCCTGGCAGAGCAGATCGAGGTCGTCGCCGATCTCCTCGTCGATCTCCTTCTTCTGCTTCTGGCCGACCGTCACGTCCTCGCGGAAGACCGGGGCCATCTGGTCCTTGCAGTGCTGGACGATCGCCCCGATCTCCTCCTCGGTGACGAACGCGCCCTGGAGCCGGGTCGGCTTGTTCGCGCCCATCGGCAGGAACAGTCCGTCACCCTTTCCGATGAGCTTTTCGGCGCCGGGCTGGTCGAGGATGACCCGGCTGTCGGCGAGCGAGGAGGTCGCGAAGGCGAGCCGGGACGGCACGTTCGCCTTGATCAGGCCGGTGACGACGTCGACCGAGGGCCGCTGGGTGGCCAGGACCAGATGGATGCCGGCGGCGCGGGCCAACTGGGTGATGCGCACGATCGCGTCCTCGACGTCACGCGGCGCCACCATCATCAGGTCCGCGAGCTCGTCGACGATCACCAGCAGATACGGGTACGGGGTCAGCTCCCGCTCACTGCCCTCGGGCAGCTTGACCTTGCCGTTGCGGATCGCCTCGTTGAAGTCGTCGATATGGCGGAAACCGAACGCCGCCAGGTCGTCGTAGCGCAGATCCATCTCGCGCACGACCCACTGGAGCGCCTCGGCCGCCCGCTTGGGGTTGGTGATGATCGGTGTGATCAGATGCGGAATGCCCTCGTAGGCGGTGAGTTCGACCCGCTTGGGGTCGACGAGCACCATCCGTACGTCCTCGGGCGTGGCGCGCACCATGACCGACGTGATCAGGCAGTTGATGCAGGACGACTTGCCGGAGCCGGTCGCGCCGGCCACCAGGACGTGCGGCATCTTCGCCAGGTTGGCCATCACATAGCCGCCCTCGACGTCCTTGCCGAGCGCGACGAGCATCGGATGGTCGTCCTCGGCCGCGTCCGCGAGGCGCAGCACATCACCGAGGTTGACCATCTCGCGGTCGGTATTCGGGATCTCGATGCCGACCGCCGACTTGCCGGGGATCGGCGAGATGATCCGTACGTCCGGGCTGGCCACCGCGTACGCGATGTTCTTGGCCAGCGCGGTGATCTTCTCGACCTTGACGGCCGGACCCAGCTCGATCTCGTAGCGGGTGACGGTGGGGCCCCGGGTGAAGCCGGTGACGGCCGCGTCGACCTTGAACTCCGTGAAGACGTTGGACAGCGCGTCCACTATGGCGTCGTTGGCGGCGCTGCGCGTCTTGCCGGGCCCGCCGCGCTCCAGCAGGTCCAGGGAGGGCAGCGCGTAGGTGATGTCACCCGCGAGCTGGAGCTGCTCGGCGCGCGTGGGCATCTGCGAGTGCTCCGGCGGCGCCTTCGTCAGATCCGGTACGACGGCGGGGGCGCCCGGGGTCGCCCTGGGCGCCGCGCCGGTCGCCTCGGGCTTGGCGGCGGCCCGTGATCCGGCCGTGCCCGCCGCCCCGCCTCGGGCGGTGGGTACGGGCGTGGTGCTCTCCCGCTCCCGCTCGGCTGTGACGCCCTGGGTGAGGTCCGCGACGACCGGGGAGGGCGGCAGGCCGTTCAGTACGGCGCCGTCGAGGGCCGCGGCCGCGGCGGCGGCCACGTCGACCGGGTCCATCGCGGTGTCGAACGCCGGTTGCATGGAGGCGCGCCGGGGTTTGCGGCGCTGCGCGAGCGCCGCCTGCTCGGCCTCGCCCGGGGCGTACTCGTCGCCCGGCGTGATCCGGCGCCCGGGCGTGCGCCGGGCGCGTGGTGCGGGCTCCGGTTCGTCGGCGGCACGCCAGTCGTCCTCGTACAGCTCGTCCTCGACCAGCTCCCCCGGCAGCGGCTCCAGGACGCCGAGCCGGACGCACAGGGCCCGCAGGCGCTGCGGGATCGCGTTGACGGGCGTCGCGGTGACCACGAGCAGCCCGAAGACGGTCAGCAGCACCAGCATCGGCACCGCGAGCACGTCTCCCATGAGGAATTCCAGCGGCTTGGACGCGCCCCAGCCGATGAGCCCGCCCGCGTCCTGCATCGCGCTGGTGCCGTCGTCGCGGCCCGGTGAACCGCAGGCGATGTGGACCTGGCCGAGCACACCGAGCACCAGCGCGGAGAGGCCGATCACGATCCGGCCGTTGGCCTCGGGCCTCTCCGGGTAGAGGATCAGCCGGACGGCGATCGCGCCGAGCAGCAGCGGTACCAGCAGGTCGAGCCTGCCGAACGCGCCGGTCACCAGCATCTCGACGAGTTCACCGACCGGGCCGCGCAGCTGGGACCAGGTGCCGGCGGCGACTATCAGCGCGACCCCGAGCAGCAGCAGGGCGACGCCGTCCTTGCGGTGGGCCGGGTCGAGGCCCTTGGCACCGCGCCCCACGCTGCGGAACATCGCCCCGACGCCGTGGGCGGCGCCCAGCCAGAGGGCGCGCGCGATCCGGTACACGCCCCCGGTGGGTGAAGGGGCCCGCCTGGGCGCGGGCTTGGGGGGCATCGCCTTCTTGGCGGGCGCCCTTTTGGCGGGTGCCTTCTTCGCGGGCGCGACGGTCTTCTTCGCGGGCGCCTTCTTGGCGGGCGCCGCGGTACGGCCGGTGCGCTTCGCGGTGCCCGCCGTGCCCTGGGAACCCTTGCCGGACGTACGTGAGGCCATGGTGCTGAGGTTACCGGTGCGGACGGCCGTCGACACGGCGGCCGGTGCTTCACCCGTTCGTGTCGTACCGAAAGACGACACGCACGTACGCGCACCACGCGTGCGTGGAAGGGACCGGCGTGCGCACTACGGGGACTGACGCCTCATCAGCGACGGGTGGCGGGCCGCTCGCTTCCGTACCGCTCAGTTCTGCGAGGGGACGGCCGCCGTGCCGCTGCCCGTGCCCGGCTCCAGGGCGTCGAGTGCCCGGCGCAGGCCGGTCAGTTTGCGCTCCAGATGGGCGGCGGTGGCCACCGCCGCCGCGTCCGCCGACTCGTCGTCGAGCTGTTTGGAGAGCGCCTCGGCCTGCTCCTCGACCGCCGCCAGCCGCGCGGACAGCTCGGCGAGCAGTCCCGCGGGCTCCTTGGGGTCGCCGGCCGCCTGGCCGCCGCCCTCCAGCTGGAGCCGCAGCAGCGCGGCCTGCTCGCGCAGCTGACAGTTCTTCATGTAGAGCTCGACGAACACCGACACCTTGGCGCGCAGCACCCAGGGGTCGAAGGGCTTGGAGATGTAGTCGACGGCTCCCGCCGCATAGCCCCGGAAGGTGTGGTGGGGCCCGTGGTTGATCGCGGTGAGGAAGATGATCGGGATGTCCCGGGTCCGCTCCCGCCGCTTGATGTGCGCGGCGGTCTCGAAACCGTCCATGCCCGGCATCTGGACGTCCAGCAGGATCACTGCGAAATCGTCCGTCAGCAGCGCTTTGAGCGCTTCCTCCCCTGACGATGCCCGCACCAGCGTCTGATCGAGCGCAGAGAGAATGGCCTCCAGCGCCAGCAGATTCTCCGGCCGGTCATCGACCAGGAGGATCTTGGCCTTCTGCACCATGGCCCGTCCTCCTCGCCCCGGCTTGGGGCCTCCCCTGTCCGAAGGACTTGGGGAAGCACCTGGCGCCGCCCCAGGGGACGACTCCCTTGCGCCGCCCGTCCTTGTGCCGGTCATGGTAGCCGCACCCCGCCTGTCGCCACACCCTGTCACCGCGATGTCACTGTGCACGTAGCAGAAACGTAGTGAGAGACCAGAAGGTTCCCCGAATACCGCCCTCTCACACGCCTTCGGCCACCGTCAGTCAGCAACGCGCGGCGGACCGCCCGGCCATCGGTCACTTCTCCCGCATCCACTGCTCCATCACCGAGAGCAGATGGTCGGGGTCGACCGGCTTGGTCACATAGTCGGACGCGCCGGACTCGATGGCCTTCTCCCGGTCGCCCTTCATCGCCTTCGCGGTGAGCGCGATGATCGGCAGCCCCGCGAACTGTGGCATCCGGCGAATCGCCGACGTCGTGGCATACCCGTCCATTTCCGGCATCATGATGTCCATCAGCACGACGGCCGTGTCCTCGTGCTGTTCCAGGACCTCGATCCCCTCACGGCCGTTCTCCGCGTACAGCACCGAAAGCCCGTGCTGCTCCAGCACGCTGGTGAGCGCGAAGACGTTCCGTACGTCGTCGTCGACGATCAGCACCTTCTCGCCGCCGAAGTGGAAGGTGCGCGCGGGCGCGTGCTCCGGCCCCTGGGCCGCCCAAGTGTCCGGCTGCGCCTCTCCCTGCTGCCCGGGAAGCACCGTCGCGGGCTCCGCGGCGAGCGCCTTGCGGCGGCGCCGGAACAGCCCGGCCGTCCCCGTCTGGGCCTCGCTCGGGGCGAGCGTCGCCGTCTCGTGCGGGACCGGGTCCTGCCGTCCCGCGTCCGCCTGCCCGCCCTCGCTGCCCGTCTCACCGCCGGGCGGCAGCTGCGGGTAGCCCTGCGGCGGCAACTCGCTGGGGTGCAGTGGCAGATACAGCGTGAAGGTGGAGCCGCGGCCGGGCTCGCTCGCCGCGTGGATCTCCCCGCCGAGCAGCCGGGCGATCTCGCGGCTGATCGACAGCCCGAGGCCGGTGCCGCCGTACTTGCGGCTCGTCGTGCCGTCGGCCTGCTTGAACGCCTCGAAGATCACACGCATCTTGCTGGCCGCGATACCGATACCGGTGTCGGTCACCGAGAACGCGATCAGATCGGCGTCCGCGTCGCGCAGCGAGCCCGCCTCCAGGAGCTGTTCGCGGATCGCGTGCGGCACATCGGCGTGCGCGGGCCTGATCACCAGCTCGACGGCGCCGCTGTCGGTGAACTTCACCGCGTTCGACAGCAGGTTGCGCAGCACCTGCAGCAGTCGCTGCTCGTCGGTGTGCAGCGTGGCGGGGAGCTCCGGCGAGACCCGTACGGAGAAGTCGAGCCCCTTCTCCGCGGTGAGCGGCCGGAAGGTCGCCTCCACGTAGTCGACGAGCTGCACCAGGGCGATCCGGGTCGGGCTGACGTCCATCTTGCCCGCCTCGACCTTGGACAGGTCCAGGATGTCGTTGATCAGCTGGAGCAGGTCCGAACCCGCACCGTGGATCGTTTCCGCGAACTCGACCTGCTTCGGCGAGAGGTTGCCCTCGGCGTTGTCGGCGAGCAGCTTGGCCAGGATCAGCAGGGAGTTGAGGGGCGTACGCAGCTCGTGCGACATGTTCGCCAGGAACTCGGACTTGTAGCGCATCGAGACGGCGAGCTGTTCGGCGCGCTCCTCCAGGACCTGCCGGGCCTCCTCGATCTCGGTGTTCTTCACCTCGATGTCGCGGTTCTGCTGGGCGAGCAGCTCGGCCTTCTCCTCCAGCTCCGCGTTGGAGGCCTGGAGCGCCTTCTGCCGGTTCTCCAGCTCCGCCGAACGCTCGCGCAGCTGCTCGGTCAGCTCCTGCGACTGCTTGAGCAGCACCTCGGTCTTGGAGTTGACGCTGATCGTGTTGACGCTGGTCGCGATCATCTCCGCGATCTGGTTGAGGAAGTCCTTCTGGATCTGGGTGAACGGCTGGAAGGAGGCCAGCTCGATCACCCCGAGGACCTTGCCCTCGAAGAGGACCGGCAGCACGATCACATGCGCGGGCGGCGCCTCCCCGAGCCCGGAGGAAATCTTGAGATAGCCCGGCGGCACGTTCTCCACCAGGATCGTGCGCTTCTCCTCCGCCGCCGTCCCGATCAGCGTCTCACCGGGCCGGAACGAGGTCGGCATCGAGCCCGCCGAGTACCCGTAACTCCCGCGCATCTTCAGCTCGTACGGGCTGTCCTCGTCCCCGCCGACCTCGTTGGAGCCGCCGGTCGGCAGCGCCAGGAAGAACGCGCCGTGCTGCGCCGAGACCACCGGCGTCAGCTCGGTCATGATCAGGGAGGCGACGTCGTCGAGGTCGCGACGGCCCTGCATCAGGCCGGAGATACGGGCGAGGTTGCCCTTGAGCCAGTCCTGCTCCTTGTTGGCGACCGTGGTGTCGCGCAGGTTGGCGATCATCGTGTTGATGTTGTCCTGGAGGGCCTGGATCTCGCCCGCCGCGTCCACGTCGATCTTGAGGTTGAGATCGCCGCGGGTCACCGCGGTGGCGACGGCCGCGATGGCGCGCACCTGCCGGGTCAGGTTCCCGGCCATCTCGTTCACGGACTCGGTCAGGTCGCGCCAGGTGCCGTCCACGTCGCGTACGCGCGCGTGGCCGCCGAGCTGGCCCTCGGTGCCGACCTCGCGCGCGACCCGGGTGACCTCCACGGCGAACGAGGAGAGCTGGTCGACCATCGTGTTGATGGTGTTCTTCAACTCCTGGATCTCACCGCGCGCGTCGATGTCGATCTTCTTGGTGAGGTCGCCCTTGGCGATGGCGGTGGTGACCGTGGCGATCTGGCGCACCTGGCCCGTGAGGTTGTCGGCCATGGAGTTCACCGACTCGGTGAGGTCCTTCCACGTACCGGAGACACCGGGGACACGGGCCTGGCCGCCCAGGATGCCGTCGGTGCCCACCTCGCGCGCGACCCGGGTGACCTGGTCGGCGAAGGACGACAGGGTCGTCACCATGGTGTTGACCGTGTCGGCGAGCTCCGCGACCTCGCCGCGCGCCTCGACCGTCACCTTCTTGGTGAGGTCGCCGTTGGCGACGGCGGTGGAGACCCGGGCGATGTTGCGCACCTGGTAGGTCAGGTTCGCGGCCATCAGGTTGACGTTGTCGCTGAGGTCCTTCCAGATGCCGGTGACCCCGCGCACCCGGGCCTGGCCGCCGAGGATGCCCTCGGTGCCGACCTCGCGCGCGACCCGGGTGACCTCGTCCGCGAAGTTCGAGAGCTGGTCGACCATCGTGTTGACGGTGGTCACCAGCTCCAGGATCTCGCCCTTGGCGTCGACGGTGATCTTCTTGGAGAGGTCGCCCTTGGCGACCGCCGTCGTGACCTCGGCGATGTTGCGCACCTGGAAGGTGAGGTTGTTCGCCATGAAGTTGACGGACTGCGTCAGGTCCTTCCAGGTGCCCGAGACGCCCTGCACCTCCGCCTGGCCGCCCAGGATGCCCTCGGTGCCCACCTCGCGGGCGACCCGGGTCACCTGCTCCGCGAAGTTCGAGAGCTGGTCGACCATCGTGTTCAGGACGTTCTTGAGCTCCAGGATCTCGCCGCGCGCGTCCACGTCGATCTTCTGCGACAGGTCGCCGCGCGCCACCGCCGTGGCGACCTGGGCGATGTTGCGGACCTGGGCGGTGAGGTTGCCGGCCATGCCGTTCACCGAGTCCGTCAGGTCGCGCCACACCCCGGCCACGCCCGGCACCTGCGCCTGGCCGCCCAGACGCCCGTCGGTGCCCACCTCGCGCGCGACCCGGGTCACCTGCTCGGCGAAGCCGGACAGCTGGTCGACCATGTTGTTGATGGTGTTCTTGAGCTCAAGGATCTCGCCGCGCGCGTCCACGTCGATCTTCTGCGACAGGTCGCCGCGCGCCACCGCCGTGGTCACCTGGGCGATCTGGCGCACCTGGGAGGTGAGGTTGCCCGCCATGAAGTTGACGGAGTCGGTGAGCTCCTTCCAGGTGCCCGAGACGCCGTCCACCCGGGCCTGACCGCCGAGGCGCCCCTCGGTACCCACGTCCTGGGCCATCCGCGTCAGCTGGGCCGCGAACGACGCCAGCTGGTCGACCATCGTGTTGACGGTGTTCTTCAGCTCCAGCATCTCGCCGGAGACATCCACCGTGACCTTCTGCGACAGATCGCCGTTGGCGACGGCCGTGGTCACCTGCGCGATGTTGCGCACCTGACCGGTGAGGTTGCGGAACGCGTTGTTGACGGAGTCGGTCAGGTCCTTCCAGGTGCCCGCGGCGCCCGGCACCTCCGCCTGCCCGCCGAGACGCCCCTCGACGCCGACCTCCCGGGCCACCCGGGTCACCTCGGAACCGAACGACTGCAGCTGGTCGACCATCGTGTTGACGGTGTTCTTCAGCTCCAGCATCTCGCCCGCGACGTCGACCGTGACCTTCTGGGTCATGTCGCCGTTGGCGACCGCCGTGGTCACCTGCGCGATGTCCCGCACCTGCGTCGTCAGGTTGCGGAAGACCGTGTTCACCGAGTCGGTCAGGTCCTTCCAGGTACCCGCCGCGCCCGGCACCTGCGCCTGCCCGCCGAGCAGGCCCTCGGCGCCGACCTCGTTGGCGACCCGGGTCACCTCGTCGGCGAACGTCCGCAGCGTCTCGGTCATCTGGTTGATCGTCTCGGCGAGCTGGGCGACCTCCCCGCGCGCGTTGACGGTCACCTTCTGCGACAGGTCGCCGTTGGCGACCGCCGTCGTCACCTGCGCGATCCCGCGCACCTGTGCGGTGAGGTTGCCCGCCATCAGGTTGACGGAGTCCGTGAGGTCCTTCCACACACCCGCGACGCCGGGCACCTGCGCCTGCCCGCCGAGCTCGCCCTCGGTGCCCACCTCGCGCGCGACCCGCGTCACCTCGGACGAGAACGAGGAGAGCTGGTCGACCATCGTGTTCACGGTGTTCTTCAGCTGGAGCATCTCACCGGCGACATGCACGGTCACCTTGCGCGACAGATCACCCTTGGCGACCGCCGTCGTCACGAGAGCGATATCACGTACCTGGGCGGTCAGCCGGTACGCCATCGTGTTCACGGAATCCGTGAGGTCCTTCCACGAACCGGACATTCCACGCACCTGGGCCTGGCCGCCGAGCTTGCCCTCGGTGCCGACCTCCAGTGCGACCCTGGTCACCTCGTCGGTGAACGCCGACAGCTGGTCGACCAGGTTGTTGACGGTCCTCCCCACCTTGAGGAACTCGCCGCGCAACGGCCGCTCGGCGTTGTCCGCCCCGTGCGAGCGCAGGTCCATGCGCTGCTCCAGATCGCCCTCCGCGACCGCCGACAGCACCCTGCCGACCTCGGAGACCGGCCTGGCCAGATCGTCCACCAGCGCGTTGGAGGCGTCGATGGCGGCCGCCCAGGAGCCCTCACAGGCCCCGGTCTCCAGCCGCTCGGTCAGCTTCCCCTCCCGGCCCACCATCCGCCGCACCCGGGCGATCTCACCGGTCAGATGCAGATTGCGGTCGGCGACCTCGTTGAAGACCGCGGCGATCTCGGCCATCATCCCGTCCCCGGAGACGGTCAGCCGCTTGCGGAAATTGCCGTCCCGCATCGACGCCAGTGCGGCGAGCAGCCGCTGCAGCGCAGCGGTGTCCACCTCGGTCGTCCCCTTGCCGCGGGTCCGTCCTTTCGCGCGCGTGCTCTTGCCACGCGCCGCCACGCCAGACTCCACCGTGTCCCTCCCGCAGGGGTCGACCGCCCTCGTCGGGCTTTGCTCGAAGCCTTCCCAGTGTTTCACCATGGCCGGACCCGGCCATAACAGTTCGGCAGCTTCGCATACCGTCCCCGCCCACGGAGGGCGGAAACACTGGTGACCGGCATCCGCCAGGACAGTGAAGGTAAGTAACCTGGCTTCCGGCTGTCCAACCGCCCCGGTCCGTCCGAAGGCGGCGGCGCCCTGTGCTCCTGTGAGCCCGGGGAGCCGCAGGGGCCACCAGGACGACCACGGGACACCGGAGGGGGCGGGCCACACATGGGAGTGTTGATTCCCGGGGGGCACCTTCCCGGGCCCCGGCAGGGGAAACCGGGCGTCGAGACGCGTACGAGGAGTTCTGTGATCACCGCGCGGGCGGAAGCCAGCTTCGAACCCGTCGGGCGGTCCGTCGCGACCGCCCGCGCCTTCGTCCGCGACACCCTCCAGGGCTGGGGGTACGCGGACGTCGTCGACGACGCCGTCGTCCTCACCAGCGAGCTGGTCACCAACGCGGTCGTCCACGCGGGCACCGCCGCCGACGTGCTGTGCCTGCGCTCCGAGGACGGCGTCCGCGTCGAGGTCGCCGACCACTACCCCGAACGTGAGGTTCCGCTCCACGCCTCGCCTGCCGAGGTCGCGGGCCCCGACCGCGAGAACGGCCGCGGCCTGCTGCTGTGCGCCGCCATCGCCTCCCGCTGGGGCGTCGAGTACACCCCCACCCGCAAGCACGTCTGGTTCCAACTCGACCTGCCCGCCCGCCGGGTGGGCACCCGCTCGGCCGGCCCCGCTCTCCCTCTGGACCTGCTGCCCGTCACCGACGGCCGGGTCCGCGTCGCGGTCATCCAGATCGACAGCACCGGCGCCGTCCGCGCCTGGAACGAGGACGCCGAGGAGCTGTTCGGCTACCCGGCCGAGAAGGTCACCGGCAAACCCCTCACCGACTTCGCGGCCTGGCCGCACACCCCCGGCACCTCCACCGGGATCGTCGAGGCCCTCCAGCTGTCGCGCTGGGAGGGCAGTTACGGCATCCGCGGCGCCGACGGCCGCGTCCTGCCCGTCTACGCCTCCCATCTGCGCGTACGGGACACCCACGGCGAGCCCTCCACCGTCTGCCTGCTGGTCCGCGACGACGAGCGCGCCGTCCTGCAGACGCCCGTGCGCGCCCCCGCCGGCGACCCCGCGGCCATGGGCGAGAGCCGCAACGTCGACCCGTTCGAGGTCTTCATCGGCTCCCCCGCCCCCGACGACCTGGACGGACTGCTCCAGCGCACCGTGGAGCGCGCCCGCGACATGCTCGACGGCGACGCCGCCTTCCTGCTCCTGGCCACCGACGACGAGACCGAGCTGGAGGTCCGCGCCACCACCGGTCTGCCCTCCGCCCGCCAGCGCTTCGCGCGCGTGCCGGTCGAAGCGGGCACCGGCCGCTACGGCTCGGCCAGGATGCCCGCCGTCCACGAGGACCTCGCGGCCCTCCCCGGAGCCGTCCCCATCCTCGGCGGCTCCGGCATGCGCTCGGTCGTCACCGTCCCGCTCAAGGTCGAGGGCCGCCTCACCGGCTCCCTCGGCGTCGCGGCCGAGTCCGCCGGGCGCTACTCCAACGAAGAAGCGCTCCGCCTCCAGTTCGCCGCCGACCGCATCGCGCTCGCCGTCGAGTCGGCGCGCCTCGGTGAGCTCGAACGCCTCCGCCGGGGATCGCTGAGCTTCCTCGTGGAGGCCTCGGACCTGCTCGCGGGAACCCTGGACCGGGACCAGACGTTGGCCCTGATGGCACAGATGACCGTCCCCACCCTCGCCACCTGGTGCGCCGTCTACACGATCGCGGACCAGGCCTCCGACCCCTACCTGTCCTACGTCCTGCACGAGGACGAGGAGCGCATCGACGGCCTCAAGGCGCTCCTGTCCAAGATCGACCCGCCGGAGCCGGTCCCCACCCCGGGCGCCCGCGTCTGGAGCGCCCCCGGCGAAGCAGCCCATCAGGCCGCGCTGCGCACGTCCATGCGCGACCTCGGCCACAGCAGCAGCCCGCACCTGGGCAGCGGCCTCGGCACCACGCTGTCCACGGCCGCCGCCGTCGGCGGCGAGACGGTCGTGCTGCCCCTGGTCGCCCGCAACCGCGTCATCGGCATGCTCACCCTCGGCAAGCCCTCCGACGACCACTTCCGCCAGGAGATCCTCGAACTCGCCGAGGACCTCTCCCGCCGGGCCGCGCTCGCCCTCGACAACGCCCGCCTCTACTCGGAGCGCACGGCCATCAGCCGCTCCCTCCAGCGCAGTCTCCTGCCCCCGGGCCTCCCCCAGATCCCCGGTGTCGAGGTCGAGGTCATCTACCGCGCGGCCGGCGAGGGCAACGAGGTCGGCGGCGACTTCTACGACCTCTTCCCCATCCGCGACGGCGCCTACGGCTTCGCCATCGGCGACGTCTGCGGCACCGGCCCCGAGGCGGCGGCCGTCACGGGCCTGGCCCGCCACGCGCTGCGCCTGCTCGCCCGTGAGGGCTTCGGCGGCCCCGCCGTCCTGGAGCGCCTCAACGCGGCGATCCTCGACGAGGGCGCCCGCAGCCGCTTCCTGACGCTCCTTTACGGCGAGCTGTGGCCCCAGGAGGACGGCAGCGCCGTCCTGAAGGTCGTCTGCGCGGGCCACCCGCTCCCGCTGCGCCTGCGCCAGGACGGCACGGTCGAGCCCGCCGCCGAACCCCAGCCGCTGCTCGGCGTCATGGAGGACCTGGAGCTCTACGAGGAGACGATCACCCTGGACCCGGGCGATGTCCTTCTCTGCGTAACGGATGGCATCACCGAGCGCCGGGAGGGTACCCGCATGTTGGGAGACGACGGTCTGACCGAAGTCCTCGCCACGTGTACGGGCCTGACCGCCGGCGCCGTTGCGGCCCGCGTCCTGCGCGCGGTAGAACGCTTCGCCGCCGAGCCCGCGTCCGATGACATGGCGATTCTGTCGATGCGTATCCCGGAACAGCCCCGGCATTAGCGGAGCCGGGGCACCGGGGCCCGACAGGACCAAGGGCCACCGCCCACCGGTGGTCGCAGGAACGCGAAAGGCCCCGCCCAAATGGGCGGGGCCTTTCATCGTCCTACTGCTGAGCCCCCATGCGGAATCGAACCGCAGACCTTCTCCTTACCATGGAGACGCTCTACCGACTGAGCTATAGGGGCCGGTTGTTGTTTCGGGGTTTCCCCCTCACCAACGAGATAAAGCATACCCTGAATCAGACGGTGTTCCGAACCACGCCCGCCCGTTCCTCCGACGCCCCGCCAGGCACCCCCGTCAGGCAGGCTGAAGCAACCCCCCGAGCGCGTTGCAGACCGACACCAACTTCCGTACGCCCGCGTCGGAAAGCCCGTCGAGGCGGGGCAGCGCGAGCGTCTCGTCCACGGCCCGCTCGGTCTCCGGCAGCACACACCCGACCCGCCTGAACTCCCGCGTCCGGTGTACGGGCGTGAGCACGGGCACCTCGCACGCGACCCCGCGCCGCCGCAGCAACCGCGCGAACGCGTCCCGGTCGGGCCGCCCGTTCCCCGGCACCCGTACGACATAGCGCTGGTACGCGTGCCCGGGGGCCGGCACGGGCGTCCGTACGCCCACGAGCCGCCGGTCCAAGTACCCGGCCCGCTCCCGGCGTTGTACGACGTCACCGCCCAGGCCGCCGTCCTCGTCCGTCTCCACCAGCAACAGCCCGAGCCGGTCAGCGAGTTGCTTCAACTGGCCGGCGTCGCCCGGGTGCCCGAAGCGGTGTACGAGGACGAGCCCGGCCGTCCGCGAGGACACGACGGCCTCGATGCCGCCGACCTTCAGGCAGTACGTCTGAGGGTCTATGTCCGCGAAGACCGGCAGGGCGCCGACCGCCACGACGGCCCGGGCCACGGCGCCGTCGTCATAGGCCGGCACGATCACTTCGTCCCCCGACGTGAAGCGCGCGGACTCCAGCTTTCCGATGATCCCCATAGCTGGGCATGGTGCTCGCAGCACATGAACAACAGGTGATCGGGCATAAAAAAACGCGGGTCCCCGAGCCGAAGCTCGGGAACCCGCGTGAAAAATTGTTCGGCGGCGTCCTACTCTCCCACAGGGTCCCCCCTGCAGTACCATCGGCGCTGAAAGGCTTAGCTTCCGGGTTCGGAATGTAACCGGGC